>USDN01000007.1 GCA_900553515.1 uncultured Blautia sp.
GGGCATTTTTTTACCCTCGGGTTCTCCAAACCGAGAACTTTCCTTTAATAGGATAAAAGGCTTCCGCTTTTAGCGCGGAAGCCTCCCGATCAATCATTCCAGTTCTATTCCCCAGATCTTACAGTCTCTGGTCCCTACAACAGCGGTACTTCCGTATACAGCCGGGGAAGCCTCGATCACGCCTTCGCTGAGAGAAAGTGTATCAAGTACTTCACCGGTCTTTCCATTAAGAAGATACATATTTCCATCGCTGCTGCAGTAAATAACACGTCCCTTTTTGTCCTTGTCGTATACACAGACCGGAGAAGACCATGCATAACCGGATTTATGCTCCCATACCATTTTTCCCGTCTTTTTATCCAGACAATGAAGAACGCCGGTTGCATTGTCATCTGTTTTAGATACTGTTACATACACATAATCCTTAAGATCATTTTTTCCTGCAGCGATGGTAGACTGGACACCTCCTGACACACCATCATCTGTATAACACTGATAATCTGTCTGCCAGATGATCTCACCTGTCTCCGCATTGATCTTCCATACCGGTACCGTTGCCTGGTCGTAGCTTCGCCATCCCAGGCGGAAAGAAGTACTTACATAAAGATAAAGATGTCCGTCCTCAATAGACAGCACCGGCGTAGAATTGGAGTCATCCAGGATATCCTGAACCCATACAAGTTCCATTGAATTCAGATCAAGGCACATCAGATTACCGCCATTATCTGATGTAAACAGGTAATTTTTGTATATAGTAGCACTGACTTCCATACCCACCCAGAAAGATTCTGTACTGGATCTGGTTCCATAATAATGCCATTTAACAGTTTTTCCCGGATTGATGGACAGAGTTCCTGCTTCCGGATCATATTGAGTGTTCAGTTTGATCAGATACAAAATACCATTTTCTCCTGGATAAATCAGAGTATCTGTTTCCCCGTCCACCAAAGCAGAAGAATCAAAAAAGCTTAAGCTGCCTCTAAGAGAAAAGGGATCGTTATCTCCAAAGGTATACATAGTGCTGCAGTCCAGAAGATTGACCACAAACACTCTTGCAGTCCCCTGATCGCTGTTATAGCCTGCACCTACATAAAGGATCGGATATCCTCTGGGGTCCAGAGCACCGGAACCTTTAAACGTATATCCCAGATAAAGAGGTTCTCTTGTATCTTTTCCTGTTTCCAGATCCAGAAAATATACATAACCATCCATGCAGGCATAAATCACCTCTACCAGATCCTCTTTTTCCTTTGCCCAGTCATACATATTCATATGAGCCTTTACTTCTTTTGGCCATTTCTGCATCAAAGGCTGTCCGGTCCACCCGCTTCCGGTCCAGACCGTTCCCTGGGAAGAAAGAGATCCCGTATCTCTGGACCATTTATCTTTTAATTTATTTTTTTCAAGAGAAGCTTTTCCATATGCGGCGCTGTCTCGGAAATTATTTCCTCGGAAAGTGACAATCCCTTTCACCTTTGTGTATTCATTTCCTTTGTTAAAGGAAATTGGACTGTCCGCCGTATAGGAAGAAATATTATCAAGCACAGTACCGTCAACTTCCACTTCTGTAGAAGAGATCAGATTTTCCGGTCTCGTAGACTCCACACAATGAGGGTTAAAAAATATCTCCTCTGTCTTTTCCATTTCCAGCAAAGGTTCTTCTGTCTTTTTTGAAAAAGTATTTACTGTCTTGTCTGAGCCGCCTGCAGGACGAGAGCTCAGTCTATGCACAATATAGATACCGGAGCCGCCTGCCAGGCAGAGAATAAGAAACAGAAGGAAAGACTTTACTGATATGACATTTTTTAAAATACGCTTCCAGAAAATCAGTCTTCCTGGCAAAGGATACTTCTCAGGAAGCTGCCTTTCAGATTTCTCTTTTAATGGAGACGCAGACTTTTTCTTTTTTGAAGAAGTATGCCCTACGCTTCTTTTTGGCTGAGGCGCTGCTTTTTGGGCAGGCTTTTCCGTCTGTATTTTAGGCGGGTGATAATTACTTTTTCTTATATGGGAATTTCTCTTTTGTTTCATACATTTCTCCTGTACAACATGACATAAGACCAGAGAAAATACCCTGGTCATGCCTGATTCATCTATCTTCTTGCAAGTTCCCTGGTGATCTCTTCCCAGGTCACTCCTTTTTCCGCCATCAATACCATAACATGATAGAGAAAATCGGAAATTTCATATTTTATTTCATCTTTATCCGGATTTTTGGCAGCGATCACTATCTCCGTACATTCCTCCCCTACCTTTTTCAGGATTTTATCGATCCCCTTGTCAAAAAGATAGTTTGTATAGGAACCTTCTTTCGGATGAAGTTTTCTGTCCATGATCACATCATACACATCCTGGAACACACGAAGAGGATTGGCATCATTATATTCTTTTTTCATCAGAGGCTGGAAAAAACAGGTTTTGTTTCCGGTATGACAGGCAGCGCCTGTTTGTGCAACCTTTGCAAGAATCGTATCATTATCACAATCCAGTGTTAATGATTTTACATACTGAAAATGTCCGGAAGTCGCGCCTTTCAGCCAAAGTTCCTGACGGCTTCTGCTCCAGTAAGTCATTTTTCCTGTGTGGAGTGTAGCCTGAAACGCCTCCTCATTCATATATGCTACCATAAGAACTTCATCTGTTTTATAATCCTGCACCACAACCGGGATCAGGCCATCACTGTTCAATTTAAACTCAGACCATTTAATGGCGCTTTCACAGATATCCACCGGGATTCCCTCTTTTCGGCATGAATCTTTAAAATGTACAAGGTCCGTATCTGCAGCACTTACAAAAGCTCCGCTGAGTCCACAGACTGCAGGATGTTTCAGCAGATCAAGCAGTTCTGGCTCATGATTTTCCTCTGTATGCAGAATTACCTGCATGGAAGAAACTGCTGCCACAGAATCCTGAACAGCATCAAGAGCAAGAACCCCTCCTGCGTAATTTTCGATCAGTTCCTTATTGTCTGTAAATTCCTCCGGGGACGAAACGCATACATACATCTTTTCCCTGCCAAAACGCTTAGACATTTCTTCCAGAAGATCAATATTACTCTGTTTTGAAAAATTAAGAGCGACTTTTGCACAGCCGGCATAGATCAGTTTTTTTACATCTTCCATTCGGTTGATGTTGCCGGCTGCCATCACCGGGATCTCCGAAGCTTCACAGATTGCTTTGATCCTGGCAATGGCTTTTTCATGCTCCGCATCGTCAGAAGAAAAGTCAAAAACAAGAATCTGATCCGCCCCATTATCACTATACATGCCTGCAAGTCTTTCCACGTCTCCGTCACCAAAAAGGTTTCTCTGTCCGAATCCTGTTACCGCTCTTCCTGATTCCAGGTAAAGACAGGGGATCATTTGTTTATTATCCATAATATTTCTCCTTTTCATCACGTTGTTACAGGCTTCCCTTTGTAGAAAGTACATCTGTGATCCTGGGATCAAAGGAAAGCGCCTGATCAAGCGCTTTGGCAAAACTTTTAAACATTGCCTCTGCCAGATGATGACTGTTTCCATTGGTAAGTACTTTAAAATGCAGGTTCATACCTGCACTGTAAGAAACAGCATAAAAGAATTCTTTTACCATTTCTGCTGTCATATCACCGATACGTTCTGAAGAAAATACTGCATCTGAAGAATAGTAGGGGCGTCCGGAAAGATCTACTGCACAAAGAATTAATACTTCATCCATGGGAAGGATACAGCTTCCAAACCGCCGTATTCCTTTTTTATCTCCCGCTGCTTCTTTGATGGCCGTTCCCAGAACAATGCCGGTATCTTCTATCGTATGGTGATCATCTACATTCAGATCTCCATGGACGCGGATACAAAGATCGAATAAACCATGTCTTGTAAATCCATCCAGCATATGATCAAAAAATCCAACACCTGTAATAATATCGGAATATCCATTCCCGTCAAGGTTCAGTTTCAGTTTGATCTCAGTTTCTTTTGTATTTCGTTGGATCGATGCCTCTCTTGTCATAGTCATTCTCCTGTCTGCTCATTTTCAAAACGTACTGCAATAGAATTGGCATGTGCAGTCAGCTGTTCTGACGAAGCAAACTGCTCGATATCTTTATGGATCTTTTTCAGTGCTTCCCTGGAATAATATACAATGCTTGATTTTTTTACAAAATCATCTACAGAAAGAGGAGAGAAAAATTTAGCGGTTCCATTTGTAGGAAGTACATGGTTCGGACCTGCAAAATAATCTCCCAAAGGTTCAGAACTGTATTCTCCAATAAAGATCGCTCCTGCATTTCTTACCTTCATCATAACTTCAAAAGGATTTTTCGTGACAATCTCCATATGTTCCGACGCAATGGCATTGGCGGCATCGATTGCTTCGTTCATATTCTCTGCAACCAATATATATCCAAAATTATCCAGAGATTTCTGGATGATTTCTCTGCGGGAAAGGACTTTGACAAATTCTTCCACCTCATAGCTGACCTTCTCTGCCAGCTCTCTGCTTGTAGTGATCAGAATTGCTGATGCAAGTTCATCATGTTCTGCCTGGGAAAGAAGATCAGCTGCCACAAAACGCGGATTAGCGCTGTCATCGGCCAGAATCAGGATTTCGCTGGGACCGGCAATGGAATCAATGCTCACATGACCGTAGACCGCTTTTTTTGCAAGCGCAACAAAAATATTTCCAGGTCCTACGATCTTATCCACTTTAGGAATACTCTCGGTGCCATAAGCAAGGGCTCCTACTGCCTGTGCGCCGCCTGCCTTATAAATTTCATCTGCCCCTGCTTCCCTGGCAGCCACCAGAGTAGAAGGATTTACTTTTCCGTCTTTTCCCGGAGGAGTCGTCATCACGATCCGGTCTACTCCGGCTACTTTTGCCGGGACGATATTCATAAGCACAGAAGACGGGTAAACAGCCTTTCCCCCGGGAACATAAACTCCTACACGCTGAAGAGGAGTTACTTTCTGTCCAAGCATAGTTCCTTCTTCAGAAGAAGTAAACCAGCTGTTCTGCTTCTGCCTTTCATGATAATCTCTGATATTTACCAACGCTTTTCGGATCACGTCCACCAGAGCCGGATCAACGGCATCATAGGCCTCTCTGATTTCTTCTTCCGTTACCCGGATGGTTTCTTTTGTGATCTCGGTTTTATCAAATTCCCTGGTATAGGCAAAAAGAGCGCTGTCTCCTTCTGAACGCACTTTATCTAAAATTTCTGCAACAGCAGCTTCATAATTCCCATAATTATTAGGGCTTCTTTTCAGAAGATCCTCAAGAATATCCTTTGTTGTTTCTTTTGTAAGCGATACGATCCGCATATTTTCTCCCATCCCTTCTGTAAGTACTTGAGCAGATCAGTTTTTTATTACACTGCGAAGATCACTGATCAGTTTCCGGATCCGCTCATCTTCCATTTTCATACTCACCTGATTTACGATCATTCTTGCAGAAAGAGGACAAACCTCTTCCAATACTTTCAGACCGTTTTCTTTTAGTGTGCTCCCGGTTTCCACAATGTCCACGATTACCTCGGAAAGCCCTACAATAGGAGCCAGTTCAATAGAACCATTCAGCTTTATGATCTCTACTGTCTGATGCTTTTTGTTGTAAAAATAGTCTTTGGCAATATTAGGATATTTTGTAGCTACCCGGATCAGCTGATTATTATGCAAAAGTTCTCTGGCACTTTCCGGACCGCAGACACACATCCGGCAGGATCCAAATCCCAGATCCATAACCTCATAAAGTTTCCGTCCTTCCTCAAGAATGGTATCCTTCCCTGTAATTCCAATGTCTGCCGCACCATATTCCACATAGGTAGGAACATCTGGTCCTTTTGCAAGAAAGAATTTCAATTTCAGTTCCTCATTGACAAAGATCAGTTTTCGTGAATCTTTATCGCGGATTTCCTGGCAGGTGATTCCAATCTTCTCAAAAATATCCAAAGTTTTCTGAGCCAGACGTCCTTTTGTCAGAGCAATCGTCAGATATCTCATTTCAGCAGCCCTCCTTTACTTTCCGCAGGGCTACCCGCCTGCCTTCTTTTCTCAGTCTCTGTGCTTTTGCTACCGCCTCTTCCAGCATATCCTCTGTATAAGTCAGCACATACGGCTCTTCCTCCTGGAAAGTTTCGATCTTCTGTCTTGACAGTGCAGTAAGAAGGCTGTCTATCACAATAACGAAGCCAATCGAAGCTGCCGGAGTACCGAAATGTTTCAGAAGGTCATTATAGCGGCCTCCTTTTATAAGAGGTTCTCCTGTACCATAAGTATATGCCTGAAAAATAATGCCTGTATAGTACTGGATCTTACTTACCATTCCAAAATCAAAGCTGATATATTTTTCATATCCATAAATTTTCAGGATATCATAAATTTTTTCCAGACGCTCTACTGCCCGGACAGCCATAGGATTATCGGTAAAAGAACGTGCTTTATCCAGAATCTCCCTTGATCCAAATAAATGAGGTATCTGCTGCAGTGCTTCAGAAAGCTTTGGAGCAAGTTTCTGTTTTCCAACCAGCTCTTCTACTCCAAAATAGTTTTTTTCTGCAATCAGTTCATGAAGATGTTCTTCTGCTTCCTCATCCAGATCCGCTTCCCGGAGAAGAGATTTGAAATAATCCACCTGTCCCACACTTACCTGAAATTCTCTTAATCCTGATGCCAGAAGACACTCTACTGTCATGGCAAGAAGCTCTGCATCTGCTTCCGGGGAATCATCACCAATGCGCTCTACTCCCATTTGGGTGGTTTCTTTTAATCGGCCCTGATAGCTGGAGCTGTTCACAAAAGCCTGTCCTGTATACGACAGTGTGATTACTTCTGTTTCCGGAGAAAAATATGTGGCACAGGCTCTGGAAACAGATGGCGTAAAGTCAGGCCGCAGAACAAGAGTATTCCCTTCCCTGTCAAAAAATTTATACAGATCCCTGGAAGGAACTGTTCCTACTTTTCTGCTGAACACCTCAAAATATTCAAAAGTCGGTGTTTCGATCTCATCATATCCATATCTTTGAAAAACCTTCCGGATCCGGTCCTGAAGCTTATGCTTCTGAGTACATTCTCTGCTGTAGATATCCCGGACTCCCTCTGGTGTGTGAAAAATCCTCTGCATACTTTTATCCTCCTGGGATTATACTTTAGTTCACTACCATGCTACTATATGAAATATCTAAGATTATAGTAAATAAAAATGAACTTGTCAATCCCGTAAATTCAGATCTGTTTTTACCCCTTCCAGATACGGTACAAAAAAGCCTCCCTGTTTTGGCAGGTAAAAGCATTCTTCCAGTTCCTCTCTTCGAAAACTCTTTCGCCCCCCTTGCTCCATTCTGTCCCAGAACCTGAGCAGCAGCCTTAGAGGCATATAATAAAAAAGATCCGCACTGCTGAAAAAGAGCAGAAAAAACGCAATGCCCCCCTGTTCTTCAAATGCCTGCATAAACTCCACCTGATGGCGGTGGATATTACTCAGAGGGAAGGTGTCCGTGCGGCATTCCTTTGCGTCAAAGCATACAGGAATGCCCTGCACAGCACCAATATAATCCACGGTACTTTTCTGCTCAAAATAAGCCAGTGTGATCTGATGATGACTTTTATCCATTTTTATAGGCGTAATGGGGGTGGGGATCTTCTGGATCAGCGCCAGCTTCTTTTCTGCGTACTGTTCATTTGTACGGTTGATCAACTCCTCCAGGGTCGAACCCCGGAGGCCTCTGCTTACCCACGCCATGATTACTTCAACATTTTTATAGACGGGAAATAACGTACGATCGCTTTTCCGACAATCTGATCAAATGTAACAAAGGTGTTGTCCCAAAATCTGGAGTCTCTGGAATTTTCACGGTTATCTCCAAGCATGAAATAGGAGTTTTCCGGAACTACATAGGGGCCATAGTCCCCTCTTGGAGTCTCCGGCACAAAACTGTCGTCCAGCGGCTCCTGTGCCCCGTTGATATATACCTTTCCGTCACGTATCTCCACAGTTTCTCCCGGAAGACCGATCAGACGTTTGATAAAAAGCTGACTCTCGTCATCCGGATATTTGAAAATGATAATATCAAAACGCTCCGGATCCTTCATTTTCTTAGAAATACGATTTCCAAAGACATCTGCATTGATTCCATATGCCAGACGGAAACCAAAGACACGGTCACCGGTCATAATGGTATTCTCCATAGATTCTGAAGGAATTTTTGCATTAATAAGTACAAAATTGTTCACAAAAAGCACGATCACAACCACAATAACGATCATTTTTACATAATCCCAGATTTCATTCCAGATTTTCATGATAACTCTCCTCTAACTGTTCTTCTTTGATGATATGAGTAAATAATTCCGGCGGTTCCGCATAAAAACATTTTTCGGATATGCTTTCCAGACATCCTGTAAGTTTTGGAAACGTCAGACAGTATGCATGCAGAAGCTGATGTCTCAGTCCATATTTTTCACGGATACTCCTGTTAAATTCTCTGCTTCCATATTTAGCATCTCCCATAAGCGGATGACCTTCGGCCGCAAGATGAGCACGTATCTGATGAGTGCGTCCTGTTACCAGTCTTACCTTCAGAAGGGTTACCCTTCCATTATTGCCCAGAGGTGTGTACACTGTTTCAATGGGCTGAGCATCTTCTTCTGAGGTTTTATATATGGTTACCTTATTCTGCTTTCCATCTTTTTTCAGATAACCTTTAATATGACGTTTTTCCTTCAGGACTCCTTTCACTACACACAGATAATCTTTATGGATAGTTCTGTCGTGAAAAAGCTCTGAAAGCTCCTGAAGTCCGGAAAGACTTTTTCCTGCTGCCACGATACCACTGGTATTTTTGTCCAGACGATTGCACACAGAGGGTCTGAAAGTAACAAGTTCTTCTTCTGTTATACTGCCTGTTCCCAGCAAGTATCCTGTCACATATTCTACAAGCGACGGATCTCCGCTGTCATCAGGCTGCGAAAGCATTCCTGCTGGTTTGTTGATTAAAAGCGTATGACTGTCTTCATAAAGGATATCCAGCTTTGTTTCTGCTCTGGGAGCTTTCTCAGTGCCGCTGAATTTCAGGTAGGTATCATCACTTAAAAAAATCCTGATCTCATCTCCAACAGACAGTTTTTCGTTTCCTGATGCTTTTTTTCCATTCAGGGTAATGTTTTTTTTACGGAGCATTTTATAAAGAAAACTCTTGGGTGCTTCCCGAAGAAGCTTTGCCAGATATTTGTCAAAACGCTGTCCCGCTTCATTTTGGTTGATCATAAACTGTTTCATGGCTCACCTACAGACAGATCGCCAGGATTGTATGGCGGATCAGTTCATTTCTTGACAATTCCGGATAGCGTTCATCCGGACGGAATTTAATTCCCTCTTCCAGTGATTCTCTGTGCTCATTCATGGAATCCAGACGTTCCAGAAAAGGTTTCAGGTCTTTAAAGATCTTAACCGTGGCGCGGTATCCATTACCTTTCAGGATCTTCTGTGCTTCGTTTTCCATAAAAGCTGCATCAATCTTTGGATCGCTGCTGTATCCTACTACCAGATTTCCGCAGATGGCAAATGCATCGATAAAGGCACTTTTTTCGTAAAAAGTCATATACATCTCATAAGACATGACCAGATCACCACAGTGTTCCTGGATCTGGTCATATACAGACTGCTCCATGGACGGAGACCGAAACAGCATGATCAGGTTGACCATCATCTTACAGGCAGGAAGACACCCTACCACAGCAACAACTGTCCATATTGTCAGTCTTGTTTTAAAGTATAGAAATGCAGTAAAAAATATCAGCAGAGGAACCGCAAACAAAATAGCTGTGATGATGAGTTTCCTTTTCTTTTCCGCTGCAATATAGCCAAATTCGCCTTTTTTTGCTGATTTGCCAGTATTTTTTTTGCTCATGTGATACTCCTTGATATATTATTTCTTTTTCTTCTGGTGGGTATGACGTATAGTTTTCCTGTTATGTTTTTTTCCTGTCTGTTCCCTGTTTTTTGTTTTTTCTCCGACATTCCCACGCTCCGGACGTACCAGGCATTTTGGTCCAAATCCCACCAGATCCATCCGTCCTGCCAGTTTGAGTCCCTCCAATACAAGGACTCTGTTTGCAGGATTCTTATACTGCATCAAAGCTCGCTGGATAGCTTTTTCATGAGGATCTTTTGGAACATATACTTTCTCCCCTGTAAGAGGATGGATCCCTGTATAATACATACAGGTAGAAAGTGTAGACGGCGTTGGATAAAAGTCCTGCACCTGTTCCGGTGTAAATCCAAGATCACGAACATACTCAGCAAGCTTTACCGCATCTTTCACTGTACAGCCTGGATGAGAAGACATAAAATAAGGTACCGCATACTGTTTCTGACCTGTTTTTGCATTTTCCTTCTCATAAGCTTTTAAAAATCTCTCATAAACCTGATGAGACGGTTTGCCCATATAACGAAGCACCTGATCGGACACATGTTCCGGCGCGACCCGGAGCTGCCCGCTGATATGGTACTTCACAAGCTCCTGTAAAAAAACAGGACTTTTATCTGCCATCACATAATCAAACCTCACACCTGAACGAATAAATACTTTTTTGACCTTCGGGATCTTGCGGAGCTTACGCAGAAGCGCTACATAATCACTGTGATCTGCAGTCAGATTTTTACATGGCTCCGGAAAAAGGCACTGACGGTTCTGACAGACACCTTTTGTCAGCTGTTTCTCACAGGAAGGCTGGCGAAAATCTGCTGTCGGACCTCCAACATCATGAATATACCCTTTAAATGCCGGATCCTCTGTCATATGTATAGCTTCTTTTATGATAGAATCATGGCTCCTTGTCTGCAGTATCCGTCCCTGATGAAAAGTAAGTGCACAAAAACTGCAGCTTCCAAAGCATCCTCGGTTGCTGGTAAGACTGAACCGGATTTCTTCAAGAGCAGGGATTCCTCCCTGACTGTCATACATCGGATGCCAGGTTCCGGTAAAAGGAAGATCATAAACATCATCCATTTCCTGCTGTGTCAATGGTTTGGCAGGGGGATTCTGGATCACATACCCCCTTGTACCGTAATCCTCTGCCAGTGGTTTCGCTGTAAAAGGATCCGTGTTTTTGTACTGGATCGCAAAGCTGTCTCCATACGCTTTTTTATTTTCCCGTATCTTCTCATAAGACGGAAGAATGATCGGATCATATGCTGTGTCCAGTGTTTTGCTTTTATAAACGGTTCCCTGAATATAGGTAATCTCTCCAATCGGTATCCCACTTTCCAGGGCTTCCGCGATCTCAAGGATAGAATGTTCCCCCATCCCATAAGAGATCAGATCTGCACCTGAATCCAGAAGAATGCTTCTGCGTACCTGATCCTGCCAGTAATCGTAGTGGGCAAGCCTTCGAAGGCTTGCCTCGATTCCGCCCAGGATGATCGGTGTATTTTTATAAGTCTGACGAATCAGATTGCTGTATACTATTGTTGCCATATCCGGCCGAAGCCCCATTATCCCTCCTGGAGAGTAGGCATCTTTCTGGCGATATTTTTTTGAAACCGTGTAATGGTTCACCATGGAATCCATATTTCCGGCAGTCACAAGAAAACCCAGGCGCGGTTCCCCAAACACCTGGATACTTTCTTTTTTGCGCCAGTCGGGCTGAGATATGATCCCTATCCGATAGCCCCGGCTTTCCAAAAGCCGGCTTATAATGGCACAGCCAAAAGAAGAATGATCCACATAGGCATCTCCGGTAAGATAAACAAAATCAACCTGGTCCCATCCTCTGTCTTTCATTTCCTTTGCTGTTACTGGTAAAAAATCATGCATGTGGTCTGCTCCTAAAATGCTACTGACTGGGCACGGTAGCCCTCTGCAATAATGTCAAGCTGTCTGTGGAAACGCTCCAGCTGCTGCAGATCCTTGGTCTGGAATACACGAAGGAACTCATTCTGAATTTTTTCCACTTCACGTTTATTTGATATCTTATATAGATTTTCAATACTAAGAAGAATATCCTTCACCAGATTCGACTGCATCCTGGAAGAATTCTGGGCGTCCATGATCTCATTCCGCACAGAAGACATTTCCTGATCCAGCGCGATTATGGCATCTGCGGCTTTGCTTAACCGTTCTGCTACATGAAGAGGCATCTCACCTTTATATTTGTATTGAAGAGAATGCTCAATAGTCGCCCAGAAATTCATAGCCATTGTACGGATCTGAATCTCGGCCTGCAATGTCTTTGGTCCTTCAACAGTCTCTACTGTATAATAAATGATCAGATGATAACTTCTGTAACCGCTCTGTTTGATATGCTTCAGATAATTCTTCTCGCTTTTGATCTTCATATCGCTTCGCTTTTGGATCAAAGCTGCAACCGTGTCAATATCTTCTTCAAACTGGCATATAATCCGGATGCCGGCGATATCCTCTATTTCCTCTTCCATACGATCCATAGGAATATGCTTGCGCTGCATCTTTTCCAGAATACTGGTCACACTTTTAACCCGGCCTCTTACCTGTTCTATAGGAGAATACAGATCATTCTGTCTGTGTTCCTCTATAATATGTTCAAACTTTACTGTCAATTCCCGGACAGCAAGCTCATACGGGCATAAAATACTTCTCCATAACTGTATTTCCATATCATTCACTCCTTGCAGGAAAATACCGGAGTACACTTTGATACTCCTGTATATTATAGCATACTTTTAAAAGATTATGTAATTTAATATGTATAGTTTCTGATTTTTTTCTCAAAAATTTTCAGAAGCCAGTATGGATTTACACTCAGCTCTTTTTGAAAGGGAACTTCAATATAGATTCCCAGATGAAGATGTACCGGAAATTTCCCTCTGGTTCCCTCAGATCCGTATCCGGTATTTCCCATATATCCCAGAATGTCTCCGGCAGCAACCGTCTGCCCTTTTCTGATATTTGCTTCATATCCGGAAAGATGCGCATAATAAAAATATCCCCCATGAGGAGAACGGATGCCGATCCGGTAGCCGCCCAGAGGAAGCCATCCTTTTTGTTCCACTGTACCGTCTGTCATACTGATAACAGGATAATATCCGGACTCACGAACCGTTCCAAACAGATCCGTCCCTTCGTGGCTCCGGTTTCCCCCATATTCTCTTTTTGCCATCCAGGTATTTTCAAAAACAATTTCTGAAGAAGCAACGGGAAAATATCTCACATCCTCCCACACTGCCCGGTAAGCATTCAGAAGAAGCTGAAATTCCTCCGGTTTATATTTTCTGTAAAGCTCCTGATTTTCGGAAACCTTCTCAGGATAAAATCCCCCTTCCGCCATGGAAGCAGTCAGTAAAGAAAGCCAGTCCCCACTTTCTCCGGAAGCTTTATGCAGCTTCTTATAAAGCTCACCGGATATCCTCTGCTCCCGAAATTTTTCACTTTTCAGAACATCTCCGGATAAAACTGAGGCGCAGCTCCGATCCCGTATGATCCCTTCCAGATCTGTAAGAAACAGAAGATAAAAAAATCCGGTAATTATCAGAAACATCTTTTTTCTTTTCATAAATCCTCCAGCTCAAACCTGCAGTTTAATATATGCGGAAGAAAAACGAAAATTGCCGCTGCAGAAATACATTCCACAGCGGCGCTTTTTATACCGTATTATATTTTACTCCACAGATTCATCATTTTCCCCGAAAGCTTCTACACAAAACACTACCGGGCGTACTCCATCTGTGCAGCATACAATTGTCTGTCCATCCTTTTTCGTCCACGGTTTATTGCTGGAACCGGATGACATTGCACTGACACTTCTGTAAATATCAATCCAGGCCCACGGACAAAATCCCTCCGGCATTTTCGCGCTGCCCTCAAAAATAAATTCATCCCCAACCTCGAGTAAAGGGCACGGACCCACAGACTGTCCCTCTGTCAGATACTCATCTGCGTACTCCGGATAAAATTCTTTACGCAGAACTGTAATTCTTACTTTTTTCATTTTTTGAGAGATTCCAGGACTTTTACAAGATATTTCCATACGCGCTCTGTGGAGGCAATATCAAGAACCTCCTCAGATGTATGAATATCTTTCATGTTCGGTCCAAGGGAAACGCAGTCCAGTCCTTCGATTTTTTTGTAGAACAGACCGCACTCAAGACCTGCATGGATTGCCACAACATTTGGTTTTTCTCCATACATTTCCTCATAAACCTCAACCATCTGGTCTCTCAACGGAGAGTCTTTCCGGTATTCCCATGCCGGATAAGCTCCCTGAACAGTATATTCTCCTCCGAGGAATTCTGTCAGATAGCAGATCTTATCGGAAAGAGCTGCTCCTGCTGCCTCAACAGAGCTTCTGACACTGGAGCTTCCCAGGAATTCATCCTCTCCAAGCTTCACGATTCCGATATTTGTAGAGGTTTCCACCAGACCGTCAATGCTTCCGCTCATTTTCTGGATGCCAAAAGGTACTTCCATCAGGAAAAACAGAACTTTTTCTCTGCTGGTAGGATGAAGAACTTTTGCAGAGGCAACGCCAAGATCTGTAATTTCAACTGTGATGCCCTCGTCTGTTCCTGCATATTCTTCACGGAAGCCTTTCTGAAGCTTTTCCGCACATGCTTTTACTGAATTTATATCCTCCACAAGAAGCTCTGCATCTGCTTCTCTTGTAATGGCATTGTCCTTCTGACCGCCTGCCAGAGAAATGATCTCATAAGCAGTCTCTTGCTGAAGGCTGTAAAGGAATCTTCCCATCAGAACATTGGCATTGGCACGCTTTTTGTCAATCTCCGCTCCGGAATGTCCGCCCATAAGTCCTGTGATCTTTACTGCTGCTTTCTGACCTTCTGCCTCCACTCTCTGTACAGGAATGGTGCTGATACCGGAAAGGCCGCCTGCACAACTGATCCACAGACTTCCTTCTGCCTCAGAATCCAGATTGATCAGTCTTTTTCCCTTTAAGACGCTGCAGTCAAAGCCTTCCGCGCCAAGAAGACCGATCTCCTCATCAACGGTGATCAGAACCTCCAGCGCAGGATGTGCAAGGTCTTTACTTTCCAGAAGCGCAAGGCCGTAAGCCACAGCGATCCCATCATCACCGCCTAAGGTTGTTCCGTTTGCCGTTACATATCCGTCCTTTACAGAAATATTTAAAGGATCCTTTGTAAAATCATGATCTACATCCGGTCTTTTTTCGCATACCATGTCCATATGTCCCTGAAGGATCACTGCCGGCGCATCCTCATAGCCTTCTGTTGCCGGTTTGTAAATCACAACATTATTCATCTCGTCCTGAACATATTCAAGTCCGTGTTCTTTTGCAAAGCTTACCAGATAATCACTGATCTGCTTTGTATTTCCGGAACCATGAGGAATCTTGCAAAGCTCCTCAAAATAATAAAATACCCGTTTTGGTTCACAGTTTTCCAATGCTCTCATGTTCTGTTCCTCCATTTCATGTGATTATGAAAATTCTTCATATTTATTTGATACAAACCATATATTAAAGAAAAAACGATGGTTGTATATGAAGCGAATTTTTTATACTGCAGGTACTCTCCTGCTGCTGATATTCTTGCTACGTTTTCCGGAAGAGGCATTAGCCGCTTCCAGAGATGGCCTGAAGCTGTGGCTGAACACCCTGCTTCCCACGCTTCTTCCTTTTATTATCCTTACCGGGATCCTCATTCATACAGGAACAGCCGAAAAACTTCTGAAGCCTCTGGCTCCTGTGTGGAGCCATGTATTCGGCATCTCCCCCTCAGGAGCCTACGCCCTGCTTCTTGGACTTCTGTGCGGCTATCCTATGGGAACCAAGATCACCTCAGACCTGTATGGCTGCGGCAGGATCAGCCGAAGGGAAGCGGAATATCTTCTTACCTTTACCAATCATGCCAGTCCTGTTTTTATTTATACATATCTGATTCATATCTGTCTCAATGACAGGTTTCACCCCCGGCTTATCTATGGACCGCTGATTTTAGCCAGCTTCCTCACTATGGTTATCTTCCGTTTTTTTGTTTACAGAAACCATACAAAAACTCCAGATAATTTTTCTGATAAAAAAAATAAGGAGCCATCCGCGCCCGGTGTTACCGGAACTCTGCTGGATGCCTCCATTATGAATGGTTTTGAAACAATCACCCGGCTGGGTGGTTATATTCTCCTGTTTTCGATCCTGTCTGCCTTTATCAGGCATTACTGGAGTGCAGGGGAAATGACAGAATATCTGTTTCTGGGTGCCCTGGAACTTACAACCGGACTTCATCAGCTTGCAAGATCAGACCTGTCTCCTGTTTTCAGATATCTCTGCTCCATGCCCATGGCTGCTTTTGGCGGAGTCTGTATTCTCGCGCAGACAAAAAGTCTTCTTCACAGAGATCTTTCTGTTCTGCCTTATATTTCTGCAAAATGCCTCAACGCAGCAATTACTGCTATCTGTGCCTTAGTTTTCCTCAAGGTCGTCTAACAGCTCATCCTCCTCCGGAATCGGTTCACTGTCGTGATAGGTTCCGGTAATGGCTGCAGCCTGGGCAGTCTGAGGTGCAAGTTCCTGGCGGTTCTGGGTCACAACATCCAGGCATGCCTGAAGAGCATCGATAAATCCTTTATATTTACCGCCTGCATCTTCCAGTGTCTGATTCAATACAGAACCGATATTTGCCATCATATCATCCGTATAGGTAATAGCGCTGAGACGGATACTGTTTGCATCCTGTGTTGCGGAATCCAGAATTTCCTGAGCCTGTTTATTTGCAGCATTGATCGTATCGTTTGCCTGGGCATATGCCTTCTGCATGATCTCATGCTGTGTAACAAGCTCCTGCGCTTTTGCCTGAGCATCAGCAATAATCGCATCCGCTTTGGACTGTGCATCCTCCAGGATCGCATCTTTATTGCTGATGATCTTCTGATAACGTTTGATCTCATCCGGTGTTTTTAAACGGAGTTCTCTTAAATACTCGTCAATTTCTTCTTTATTTACAATAATCTTTGTTGAAGACAGTGGCTGGAATTTACAGCTCTCTATAAATTCATCAATATCATCAATAATCTGTTCAATTCTGCTGCTCATTGTACATTCTCCTTATTATCTTTTTCTTCCTGCATCTTATCCTGCAAGGCCTGAATGATCTCGGGCGGTGCAAATTTAGACAGGTCACCGCCAAAGCGGGCAACTTCCTTCATAATCGTAGAACTTACATATGCATATTCCAGACTGGTCGTCAAAAAAACCGTATCCACATCCGGAGCCAGAACACGATTGGTCTGTGCCATCTGAAGTTCATACTCAAAGTCTGTGACTGCACGCAGTCCCCTTACAATAACCTGGGCTTCATTCTCCCTTGCAAAGTTGACAGAAAGCCCGTTAAACGGCTTTATGATGACATTCGGAATGTCCCGCGTTGCCTTTTTTAATATATTAACACGTTCTTCCACAGAAAACAACGGACTTTTTGCAGAATTATGCAAAACACCCACTACAACTCTGTCAAAAGAGACGCTGGCTCTTCTGATCACATCCAGATGACCATAAGTAGCCGGGTCAAAGCTTCCCGGATAAACTGCTGTTACCATGTGCATTCTCACTTTCTTTTATACAGAAAAACATGCTTGTTTGTCTTATATTCTTTTGAACGGCTGATCTGGTACCCCAGCTCATCTGCATAAGAGAAATCTGTATGAAGGTCTGCTTCTGCAATGATCATCGTATTTTCGTCTGCCAGGGTACTCTGAGCAAGATATTCCAGTACCTGACGTTCCAGTCCGCATTCATACGGCGGATCCATAAAAATACAGTCAAATGCAGTCTGACCTTCCATGGAGCGAAGCGCCTGCAGCACGTCCATGGCTAACAGTTTACCATCTTCTGCAAGCTTTGTAAATGCCAGATTGTCTCGGATACATGCACATGCCTTTGGATTTTTTTCTACAAAAACAGCAGACTCTGCCCCCCGGCTCAGCGCTTCTATGCCAATAGCGCCGCTTCCGCTGAACAGATCCAGAAAACGGCAGTCGGGAATTTCCGGCTGAAGTATATTAAACAATGTTTCTTTGATGCGGTCCGTTGTGGGCCGGGTATCTGAGCCCGGAAGAGTCTTCAAGGGAAGACGGCGGGCTTTTCCTGCTATTACTCTCATTTCAGATTCAGTCTCCAATCCAGATCGCCTCGGGCAAGTCCAAGGATCAAAAGTTCTGCTGTGGCAATATTGGTTGCCACTGGTATATTGTACTGATCGCAGCGCATACAGATTGCTGAAATATCCGGTTCTTTCGGATCGATCATCGCCGGATTATAGAAAAGGATCACCATATCAAGATCCTCTCTCTCAATCATCTCCATAAACTGTTTGTCTCCGCCTATACTGCCTGCAAGAAATTTATGCACATGCAGGTTTGTAGCCTCTTCGATTCTTCTTCCAGTAGTCCCTGTAGCATAAACTTCGTGCTTAGCGAGAATATTTTTATACGCGATACAAAAATCTTCAATAAGTACTTTTTTACTGTTGTGTGCAATGATTCCTAAATTCATTGATCATCTCTCCATTCTCACCAATACATATAATAGTTTCTTTATTACCCCTAGCTATTATAACAAGTTACCAAAAAAAACGCAATTAAATCTTATAAAATATACAAAATTCATAGAAACTTAATATTTTCAATATTCTGGAAATTTATACAGTATATTCTAGTGTATTATTTCTCAAAATTCACATACTACCATTGTAACATCCAAACAACAAAAACAACTAAGGAGGACACAGATAATGTCAAACACAAATTCTTCTAACAAAGCTGTTGTACCAGAAGCAAAAGGCGCTCTTGACCGTTTTAAGTTCGAGGTAGCAAATGAACTGGGTGTACCTCTCACCGACGGATACAATGGAAACCTCACATCCAAACAGAATGGTTCTGTAGGTGGATATATGGTCAAAAAAATGATCGAAGCTCAGGAAAGACAGATGTCCAGCGGATCTCAGGGCGGTCAGTTCTAAATACAGCAGAGGAAGAAAAAGCTCAGGTGACTTATGTCTCCTGAGCTTTTTCCTTTCTCCTATAAACCAAGGAAGCCTGTAATGTCTCCATTGATGACATAATGTGCTCCGTTATCTTCTGGCTTGATATATACCTTTAAGTCTTTAAGCTCTGATTCCTTTTTGCCCATCTCTTCCGTCCATATCTTCTTAATGCTCTCAACTAAGTCCTTGGCATACACCTCTTTGCCCCAGAACTGTACATACACCTCTGTATTTGCCGGAGCTGCTTTTTTAGCAGCTGCTTTTTTCACTGCCGGTTTTTTCTCAGCTGTCTTTTTAACAGTTGTCTTCGCAGCAGCCTTCTTTACAGATGCAGCCTTTTTAACAGGTGCTGTTTCCGTGGTTTCTTTCACTGCAGATACTGTTGCCGGTTCTGCAGGAGTCTTTGCAGGAGCCTCTTTTTCGATAGCCGTTTTTGCAGTTGTTGTCTTAGGTTCTGCTTTTTTTGTTGTTGTTCTTGTAGCCATAATAGCCTCCTTACAAGGTGAAATAAAAAGTAATTACGGTACTAGGATACTACGTTTTCTTTTTTTTTGCAACAATTTATTTAAATCAGGCTTTTTGCTCTCCTTAAAGTCCAAAATTTTCAAGGCCTTCTTTCATACAGGAATGCAGCTGTTTTCTTAAAGATCTATGCTGGGGAAGCGACAGATCCGGATCCAGGGCAAGGATCCCGGCGGCAGCTTCACTGGCGCTTTTCAGGATTTCTGCATCATTGTAAATATCTCCGATCCGGAATTCCATAAGACCGCTCTGACGGATGCCGAAAAGATCTCCCGGTCCTCTCAGCTTCAGATCTTCCTCTGCAATATAAAAACCGTCATTTGACTGATTCAGGATCTCCAGTCTTTTTGAAATGGTTTTTTCTCCATTTCCCTGAATAAAAATACAGTAAGACTGATGCTCTCCACGTCCCACCCGGCCTCGAAGCTGGTGGAGCTGCGCAAGCCCAAATCGCTCTGCATTCTCCACCATCATCACTGTGGCATTGGGGACATTCACCCCAACCTCTACTACAGTCGTAGAGACAAGTACCTGGATCCTGCCGGCAGCAAATTCTTCCATAACATGATTTTTTTCTTTTGGTTTCATTTTTCCATGAAGATATTCTACACAGATATCCGCTGGAAGTGACTGTTTCAGTTTTTTTGTATAGTCTATAACATTTTCTGCCTCCAGCCCTTCGCTTTCTTCTACCATGGGACAGATCACATATACCTGTCTGCCTTCCCGGACCTGACGTTCTATAAAAGAATAGGCCTTTGGACGGTAAGAAGTATCTACTACACAGTTTTTTATTGGAAGTCTTTTGGCCGGCAGCTGGTCGATCACAGATATGTCTAAATCTCCATACAGAATGATGGCCAGTGTTCTGGGAATCGGAGTTGCACTCATGACCAATACATTCGGAGGATTTCCTCTGGTGGTAAGAGCTTCTCGCTGTTTCACTCCAAAACGATGCTGCTCGTCTGTAATCACCAATGCAAGATTCTGATATTCCACGGCCTCCTGAATCAGAGCGTGGGTACCTATGATCACTGAAGCTTTTCCTTCACGTATCTCTTCATAGATCAGACGCTTTTCTTTTGCAGTGTTGGATCCGGTAAGTAATACAGATCTGATATCCAGCCCCTGTTCCTCTATAAGCTTCTGGAACGCTTCAAAATGTTGTCTGGCAAGAACTTCCGTAGGAACCATCAGCGCTGCCTGGTAGCCGTTTTCGCATGTGAGGATCATAGCCAGAAAAGCCAGGATCGTTTTCCCGCTTCCCACATCCCCCTGAACCAGTCTGGACATCAGAGCCTGTCCGGAAAGATCTCTTTCAATTTCATGCCATGTATTTAACTGCGCATCTGTAAGACGATATGGAAGATTCTCTATCACCTGTTCTGTAGTCCATGTTTTTTTCATGGGAAAAAGGTTTTCTGCTTCCTCAGTTTTTTCTTTCAAAAGCTGTACTGCAAGAATAAAAAACAAAAATTCATCAAAGACAAGACGCTTCCTGGATACTATTAATTCTTCTCGATCCTCCGGAAAATGTATTGTCCGTAATGCATAATTAATATCTGATAAGTGATATTTTTCTCGTATTTCATTGGGAAGGTATTCTGTTTTCATTTCCTGTTTTTTTAAAATCTGCTGTACCATTTTCACAACAGTTTTATTAGACAGACCCGCTGTCAGCGCATAAATCGGCTGAAGGCTGTGAAGGATCTCCTCATAAGCAGCAGGGGTATAGATCTCCGGATGCTCCATCTGCAGTTTTCCCTGACGACGTATCACTCTTCCCCGGAATACCATCCGGCTCCCTTTTTTCAAAGTATTTTTTAAATATGGGGTGTTAAACCATACGATTCCCATCCGGCCCGTCTCATCTCCTGCCGTTATGGAGATTACCTGTTTTCCTCTGACAGAATTTACATAAACACCGGAACATACGAAAGCGGAGACGGCTTTCACCGTCCCCTCCTTAAGCTCTGCAACAGTGGCAGTTTCTTCGTATTCGTCATAATTCCTTGGATAATATCGGATCAGATCCTCGGTATCAAAAATCCCTGCCTTCTGGAACAGCTTCTCTGTTTTTTCACCCACACCTTTTAGGGTTCTTAAACTTTCACTCATTTTTATTCCACAGAAATAATGTAATAATAGATCGGCTGTCCGCCTCTGTTTACCTCTACCTCACAGTCCGGATAAAGTTCTTCCACAGAAGCAGCAAGGGCCTCAGCGCTCTCTTCTGATGCATCTGCACCATAATAAATACTGATAACCTCTGCCTCATCCGACATCATCGCAGCAATGGTAGCTTCTGCAACCTCCTCCTTGTTGCCTCCAACAGCAAGGATTCCTTTATCGCCAATACCCATGATATCGCCTTCATGGATTTCTTTATCATCCAGACGTGTATCACGGACAGCATAAGTAATCTGTCCTGTATGGACTTTAGAAATCGCCTCTTCCATCACTTCTGCATTTTCCTCAGCTGATTTTTCAGGTACAAAGCTGATCATAGCTGTGATTCCCTGGGGAACTGTCTTGGTGGGAACAACCACGATCTTTTTGTCCTCAGTAAGATCACGTGCCTGATTTGCAGCAAGGATGATGTTCTTGTTATTAGGGAAGATATAAACTGTCTCTGCATTCACTTTTGAAATGGCATTGAGCATATCTTCCGTACTCGGGTTCATCGTCTGACCGCCTTCGATAAGATAATCCACTCCAAGCTCACGGAAAATCTCTGTAAGACCTTCTCCTGCAGAAACTGCAATAAAGCCAGCTTCTTTAGGCGGAAGCTTTTCTGTTTCTTCCTGTTCTTTTGCAAGTTTTTCTGCATCCTTGATCAGTTTTTCCTGATGTTCTTCTCTCATATTGTCGATCTTCATCCGTGAAAGAGCGCCGTAGGTCAATGCACGCTCAATAGCCTGTCCCGGATGGTTGGTATGCACATGTACTTTAATGATTTCATCATCAGCTACCACTACAATAGAATCACCGATGGAAGTCAGAAATTCTTTAAATTTATGTTCTTCCTCTTCAGAAACAGGCTTGTCCAGAAGAATGATAAACTCTGTACAATATCCAAATTTAATGTCTGCTTTTGCCTGCGGGGAAATCTTGGTCACAGACGAACCGCTGCTCTTCTCAAAAACAGAATAGTCGATCTCTTTTCCCATGAAGCCGTCAATGGCTCCTCTCATTACCTCCAGAAGTCCCTGACCGCCTGAATCCACTACACCTGCTTCTTTCAGCACTGGAAGCATTTCCGGGGTTCTGGCAAGTGTTTCCTCTGCATGAGCAAATACTTCATCAAAAAACGACTGAAGCTCTTCTGCTTCCGGAGCAATCTCCGCAGCCTTTAAAGCAGCTTCTTTTGCAACAGTAAGGATGGTTCCTTCCTTTGGTTTCATAACTGCCTTATAGGCTGTTTCTACAGCCCGTTCCATGGCAGCTGCAACAGCAGACGCATCCAGCACATCTGATTTCCTTACACTTCTGGTAAAACCACGTAAAAGCTGGGAAAGGATAACACCGGAATTTCCTCTGGCACCACGCAGGGAGCCGGATGAAATAGCCTTTGCCAGTGTCTCCATATCAGGATTCTCCAGCGCGCTTACCTCTGAAGCTGCAGACATAATTGTCATTGTCATGTTAGTTCCTGTATCTCCATCAGGAACGGGAAATACATTTAATTCATTGATCCATTCTTTTTTTGCTTCCAGATTTCTGGCTCCTGCCAGAAACATCCTGGACAGTATTTTCGCATCTATGGTTTTTATACTCACCACAAGTTCCTCCTCTGACTTAGTCTATTGCACGTACACCTTCCACATAGATGTTGATCTTTTCAATTTCCATACCGGTAAATTCCTCTACCTTGTATTTCACATTGCTGACAAGGTTGTCTGCGATCGTGCTGATATTGATACCGTATGCCACAATAACGTGGAAATTCAGACGGATTTTATTTTCTTCTGTGATCACTACGCTGATGCCATGCTTCAGACTGTCTCTGTGAAGCAGTTTCACAAGTCCGTCTTTCATGCTGACTGCAGCCATACCAATAATACCAAAGCATTCCACTGCCACGCTTCCGGCATAGGTTGCAATTACATCGGTATCAATGACTATCTGTCCAAGTCCGGAATCTATACGTCCATTCATATAGGTACCTCCAATTTTTTAATATGTATGTATTATAACCTCTTTTCCCGGAAAAAGGAATATTATTTTTATATTTTTCCTTTTTTTGCTTGCAAAAGGTGATTTCTTCTGTTAAAATAAAACCTGTTGAAAAAAAGCGTCAAGGAGGTGCTGTCATGGCTAAGTGCGCAATTTGCGAAAAAGGAGCTCATTTCGGAAATAATGTAAGTCATTCCCATAGAAGATCCAATAAAATGTGGAAATCCAATGTTAAGTCTGTAAAAGTTAAGACTGCTACAGGCGGAGCTAAAAAGATGTATGTATGTACTTCTTGTCTGAGATCCGGAAAAGTTGAAAGAGCATAATATTCAAATTTAAAAATTCCCCTCGCAGCCGCGTGGGGAATTTTTTAACTGCAAAATAAATGATATCCGCACAGCAGACACAAACCTGCCGCTATTACAATAACCGCACTTTCCGCGATCAGCATTCCGATCACCATTCCTATTCCAATGCAGAACAGCATCAGTCCCAGAAGTCTTCCCACAACATACAACCTCTTTCTCTTTGGTCTATACTATCTTATGCAGAAAAGACTTCTAAGAGCACTGTTTTTCACCTGTCCAGTCTGTCACTCAGACTTCTGTTCCCTCTGTTTCATAGGAATTTCTGCCGGAAGCGAACCGATCCACGAAATCCGGCACCATATCAAGAACCTTTGTCAGTCCGTCCTGATTTTTAATATTCACCAGTCTGGTACTTCCATTCTGGATCACAAGAACTGCACTTGGCGTCATCTTACCAGTCATTCCACCACCGCCATTACTTTTCCTGTCGCCCTCAAAGGCACCTGCACCTACGCCAAAAGCCACATCCACAAGCGGAAGGATAATGGTATCTCCCACATGGATTGCTTCTCCAACTACAGTTTTAGCAGAAATAAAGCTGTCCAGTCCTTTAAAAAGAGAATTTACCGTATCCTTAAAGTTGTTTTCGTTTGCCATATTCAGACCTCCTTATGTTTCCATCTTCTGATGATGTATTTTATATCCTGATTAAAATATAACTCCAAAAATATGATGACCGGAACAATACAATAAACACGTCCCTTTGCAGTCACATTTCCTTCCAGTAGATTCCTGTTTTCAAATACAGGAACAATCTCAATCCTATTCTGATGCAGGGGCATGGTCATCCCTAATACAGCAAGTACTGTTCCTGTCACAGAAGGATCCTCACTTCCAAAATCCACATGTCCACTGATCTTTCCAGGAAACACATGCCGCAATAATTTCCATACTTTTGCTCTGGCATATGCGATCCCTGCCTTTGTCCTGGGATGCTGGAAAAATGCTTTCCACCAGTCTATTTTATCACAGATCCTCTGGATTGTTAATGAAATTCTATGAAAGATCTCAGGAATACTCCTGAACCTTTCCCACATTTCTTTTAGTGTCCCCCAGATTTTTACTATTTTATTCTGTTTTTTTTCAAAATCCTGTTTCTCTGCAGCGCCTTCGGATCTTTCTTCCTCATCTTCCATAAATGGAGCAGAATTTAAAGTTTCTTCTTCAGGTTTCTCCAATAGCTGTTCTTCTTCATCTGGCATCTCCTGTTCTGCAGGTTCCAGCAGTCTGGTTTCGTTTTTTTCTGCTCTTTTTTGAGCATCATTCTTCCTGTTTCGGTATTTCTCCAAAAGAGCAAGAACAGGTATACCAAAAATCCTCAGTTCCTGACGACCAGATCCATCTTTATACCTCATCGAAAAAGAAACTCCTCTGAAAAGCCAGCTGACTTTTATTGCAGCTTCTGCCTCCCGAAAAGCTGCCCCTTCCTTTATTGCTCTGCCCTCATATCTGACCGGACAGAACAGGATCAGAAACAGCAGAAGCAGCACCAGACCCAGAAAACTTCCCAGAAGGATCAATATCCACTTGATCAGCATCCATAAAATATGTAACATGCCTTCACCTGTTTTTTATATATTTTTCCACCTGCACGTCCCCTGTCTCCTCATAAACGGTCTGTACAATAGAACGAACAAGCTCCATAGCCTCATCTATGCCTTTCGCTACCCCAACGATCTCCGGACACATACGAGCAGCTGTTTTCTGAAATAAAGTAACTGCCGGAATGATCTCCAAAATATTGTGAGGATTTACAGAAAGGGTCAGAAGATAAATTCCCGGAACCAGTTTTCCCTGATCCAGCTTCTGCCGGATATCTTCCACATTCCGGACAGTTTCCCCGATATAATAATCGTCCATCCATTTCAGCATTAACAGGATTCCCCTTTCTATGTAAATCTAAACAGGGCTGCGCCAAAACACAACCCTGTTACTTTTTGCCCCAGAGTCCCTGACTCCGTAATTCCAGATATTCCTGATAGGCTTTTTCCACAATCTGTTTCTCATTAGAAAATCGAAGAAGGTGGTAGATCTCATGGAATTTATAATATCCGGAATCCACAAAAAACTCTTCTCTCTGAGGTTTGCTATGATAATTATCCGCCGTCATCAGATACCAATGTACTTCTTTTGTGACCATATCCTCCGGAACGGTAAAATTATAATGGCTTTTGCCAATATATTTTACAACAGAGGCTCTGACATCTGCTTCTTCTTTGACCTCCCGCAGTGCCGTCTGAATATAGGTCTCTCCCGGCTCAACAGTCCCTTTCGGCAATACCCAGCCTTCATATCTGTTTTTGTAAGACTTATATAAAGCCAGTATCTTACCACGATAAATTACCACACCGCCACAGCTTGTTGCTTCTATCATCTGCAATTTCCTCCTGTATCGCGTGTGAATTATATATAACTGGATATAGTATAACTCTTTTTCAGTAAACTGGCAAGAATTTGTTCTGCCATACAGAATATATCAATAATAATATGCGTTAAAGATCTGTGAAGCGATTGGTACAGCAGCCTCGCTTCCTGTTCCGCCTCCCTCTACAATCACTGCCACCGCAAGATCCGGATCGTCCACATTAGAGTATCCCACAAACCAGGAATGACTGGAACCATACTCATCATATTCTGCAGACCCTGTTTTTCCTGCAGCCGTGTATCCCTGTCCCGAAAGAGAAGACGCCGTACCGTACTCTACAACATCTTTCATTAATTCTCCCAGCATGGTTGCCTCATTTTTTGTCATAATACGTTTATAAGCCTCCGGCTGTGTGGTACTTACATGCTCCCCTGTATTATTTACTACCTGGTCGATCAGATAAGGTTTCATCACAACTCCATTGTTTGCAATGGCACAGGTGATAAGCGCCATATGTGCCGGAGAGACCAGCGTATTTCCCTGACCGATAGCAGTCTGCATGGTAAGAGGTATCCCTGATTTTCCATTCAGACTGAATATGCTTTTTTTATACGAAGCAAAAGGAAGCTTTTTATTAAAAAGCAGGTCTTCACTTGTCTCCCGCAAAGAAGCGCCTCCAAGAGATGTTCCCATTTCTGCAAAAGCACAGTTGCAGGAAGATGCAAAGGCAGAATAAAAATCCTCCTGTCCATGAACATTTCCGTTATAGCATCGAATGGTGTGACCCTCTTTTGTAATACTTCCCTCGCAGAGATAAGAATATCCATTAAAACTCTTATTTTTTCTGAAATAGTCAAGAGCCGTAACTATCTTAAAAGTAGATCCCGGAGGATACTGTCCCTGGGTAGCCCGGTTCAGAAGACTGGAGTTGGTTTCATCGCTGACAAGCCAGTCCCAGTTTTCTGCAATACTATTGGGATCAAAGTCAGGTTTGCTGACCATGGCAAGGATTTTGCCGGTAGACGGTTCTATGGCCACTACTGCCCCTCTCCGGTCTCCAAGCGCATAATATGCAGTTGTCTGCAATTCTGCACTTAAAGTAGAGATTACCGTATCACCCATATTTTTCCTTCCCAGAAACTCATTTTTCATCTGATTCAGAAAAAATTCATGAGAACTCAAAAGCTGAAAATTCGCTTCTGATTCCAGACCGCTTTTTCCATTAGAATCATACCCAACCACATGAGCAAATACATTTGCATAAGGATAAATACGATCCTCGGTACCATCCTCATACACATCTGTCTTTGCCAGTATCTCTCCATCCGAAGAAACTATCTGCCCCCTTATTACACGATCAGAAAAAGTGTCCTGTCTTGTATTGTAAGGACTGTTTATAAAATCTTCGCTTTTTACCACATTGAAATAAACAAGATAGCCTATCATAGCTGCAAAAACCGCCACAAAGAACCATGAAACATACGTATATTCCTTGTTTCTTGCCCGCCTACGTTTAGATCTCTCTTGCTCTTCGCGCTTCCTCTCTCGCTCGTATTCTCTGCGCTGCTTCTTTTCTACGTCTCTCAAATTCCTCGTCCTCATCTTCTCTTAATATATACAGTCCCTGGATAATGGCAAGCATCAGTATTGTACTCATAACAGAACTTCCTCCATAGCTTACCAGCGGCAGGGTAACACCTGTCATAGGAATAAATTTTGTTGCTCCTCCAATAGTCAGGATGACCTGAAAGGCATATTCCGTTCCTAACCCAAGTGCAATAAGTTTATAAAAAGGATTTTTGATCCGGATGGCGATATTGACGATCATCAGGAAAAAGCTCATGCATACCAAGATCAGACAAATGGCAAAAATTCCTCCCAGCTCCTCACAGATAGCACTGAAGATAAAGTCATTTTTTACCACAGGAATAGAGCCTGGCGACCCCTGGCAGAGTCCCATTCCAAACCATCCTCCAGTACCAATTGCAAATAAAGACTGAACAATCTGATAACCCTCATTCTGATAAACAGCCATAGGATTTCTCCAGGCACTTACCCTCTGACGTACATGCCCAAACAGAAAATAAGCGATCACTGCACCTGTACTTCCTCCTGCAAGTCCCAGGCCCAGATAAGCGGCTTTTTTAGTAGACACATAGATCATTACCAGATAAGCGGCAAAAAAGATCACTGCACTTCCCAGGTCTCTGGACAATACCAGGATTACTACATGAAGCCCGGCAATGACCGTTGCTTTCACAACTGTTGGAAAACTGGTGTCACGTGACAGAACTGCAGCCATAAAGAACACAAATGTGATCTTTATCACTTCAGAAGGCTGGACTCCCATAAGAGAAAGCTTGGCGCCGTAGCTTGTCCGCGCCAAAAGGAATACAGCCGCCAGAAGAACGATACCAACACCTGCGTACAGCCAGGTCAGCCTTCTAAGAAACCGCATCTTCCGTATCATAACCGGTATGATCAGCGCAATTCCGCTGGCAGCTGCCGCAATCACCAGCTGCTTTGTTGCTGTAGTAATATCCAGTCTGCACAGCATGATAAAGCCAACGCTGAGCAGCATACACATATTATTCAGAAGCAGCAGAGATGCCTTTTTATAAAAAATACGGTACAATATCTGAACTGCTGCAAAAAACACCAGCATTTCAATATAAAAGATGATCACATTAAAATCAAAGGTTTTCAGATAAATCACCAAAAACGCAGTAAAATCCATAAAGAAAATGAGGACCAGCTGCTGACGCAGCATACTGTACTTTTCTTCCTCATCCTGCTGACGCACTGTGTAAAAACAGTGGAAGGTATAAATGACCATCAGCGTTAAGATCAGATATTTTGATAATTCAACGATAACATTAATCATATGCCCTTATTCGGCTCCTCTTTTAAAATGTCCCTTTGTAAACTCTCTTGCAGAGGCATCCTGTCCCCGGAGATACACTCCTGCAAATTCTTTCAGGATCTGTTCTGTCTCTTTTCCGGATTCCAGGGTAAAAGCAAGGCGCAGAGATGCTGCTCCCAGTTTTTTTACTTTGCTGCTTTCTCTTAAAAGTCCATAAGGGATGCTGTTATAGATTATATTATAACAGTACTCTCTTCCTTTTGTAGTTCCGGTTTTCCACGGATGGCAGACACAGGAACTGATAAACTCCTTATCATAACGGTCTCTGAGTACCATCGTCTTCTCCTGACCGTCACATCGTCCTGAATTTTTCCGGACGCACTGAGCAGAGATCATAAGAGGAAGATATCCGTAAATGATACATTCACTGTCCCGGCTGTCTCTGTGAAAAAGCTCTTTCTCATTCAGTTCCATTGGCATCGTATTCCGAAGGATCTTTTCTTCTCTCCAGAATGCACAGGCTTCATCATTCCATGTATATAAAGATGCATCTGCCACACAGTATTTCTGAAATCCGGCTTTACGGAGCATTCCATACCCCTCCAGATCATGTACAAGAAACCCTTTCATACCCACAGCTATCCACTGAGATGCCGCTTCCAGGTACTCTTCCGGCATGACTCCTCTTGTAATCCTTGGAAGAGAAAGGTAAAGTTCCTTTTCTTTATAACGATCCTGATCCATAAAATCCTTCATAATGTCAAAAGGAAGATACAGACCTGTAAGATCCGGAGAGCGCCATGCTGCTTCTGCCTGTTCTTTTGTTTCACAGGAAGCATACAGCAGTGGTTCTTCCAAAGCAGCTTTTTGTTTTAAAGATCTGCGTTCTTTCAATGTCTGATCACATGCATATACCGGATCTGTTTCTGCTTTTCTTCTGTATTTTTTCAAAATTTCTTCTTCTAACTGAAAAAGAGCTTCTCGTCTTAGTTCATTTAATATCTTCACCGGAACAAAAATCTGGCCGCTCATCTGAATATCCAGTTCCTCCCAGGCAAACTCTGTATTCCCAAGCTTTTCCATCTGCTGCCGGATCCTCGCTTCTTCCATAGGATGTTCCTTTGCATACTGCACTTCTCCCATGGAGACAATGGCTTCTGCCGACCCACTGGAAACCTGAAGGATGGCCGGGCTTTCCGGATAAAGAATCAGATCTCCTCTGATCTTTTTCTTCGTCGGGAAGGTCTTTACAGAGGTGACCGACGTTTTTTTATGATTATGAAAGGCTATCATATCCGGTCCATTGTGCTGTTTATAATATCCCTGGCAGGATCCCCCTCTGTTAAAGGTATCCAGAAGGAATTTCCTGTCTTTTTCATCTACCTTATAGGATGCTCTGTTTTCTTTCAATATATCCAGATACTTCCGATAGATCCCTGTTACTGCAGCCGTATATTCCGGCTGTTTCATTCTTCCCTCGATTTTCAAAGACATTACGCCTGCTTCAATGATTTCCGGCAGGATATCAAGGGTACAGATATCCTTAAGGCTTAATGGACAGTTTTCCTTCTCTTTAGAAAAATGTTTTCCCGGCTCTGCAGTCTGATAAGGAAGACGGCACGGCTGGGCACAGCGTCCTCTGTTTCCGCTTCTGCCTCCCAGGATGCTGCTCATCAGGCACTGGCCGGAAATGCTGTAGCAAAGCGCACCATGGATAAAAGTTTCTATCTCAACAGGACTTGCCTTATGCATATCGGAAAGTTCCTTAATACTCAGTTCTCTGGCAGGAACTACCCGGGTAACTCCCAGACTTTCCAGAAATTTCATTCCTTCAGGTCCTGTTACTGTCATCTGCGTGCTTGCATGAACCGGAAGATCCGGAAATGTGTTCCGAATAAATCGAAGAACCCCCATGTCCTGTACGATTACCGCATCCAGCCCTTCTTCATAAACTTCCTTTAAGGAATCATAAAGCCGTTCTTTCAATTCCCGGTTCTTTAGAAGTGTATTGACTGTAAGATATAGCTTTCTTCCATGAATATGGGCTGTCCGGATCGCACGGACAAGCTCCTCCTGTGTAAAATTTTTAGCATATGCTCTGGCTCCGAAATCCGGACCACCAAGATAAACAGCATCTGCCCCGGCTCCAATAGCCGCCTGAAATGCCTCATAAGAGCCTGCCGGCGCCAGCAGCTCTACTTTACTGAAATCTGTCATAATCCCTCTCTTATCTTTGATAACGGAGGACTGCATCCTCCCATATGTTTCATGAAACAGACAAAGGGGACTACCGAAGCAATCCCCTTCCAACCTTTACTTTAGTAATGAGTCAACCTCACCTTCCAGCTCCTTAACCTTGCCTTCAAGGAGCGCCTTCTGCTGCTCAGCTTCCTGCTGTTTCTTCTCCGCTTCCTCAATCTTCAGACGAAGAGAGATCAGTTCATGCTTCAGCTCATACATTTCCTGGTCTTTCTGCTGAAGATCCTGTTCAAAGATCTCAGCCTGTTTTTTTGCCTTAAAATAGTCGTCTGTCACATTCAGACTAAGCAATGTATGCTTGGTCTCCATAGGCTGCCTGGAATAGCCCGGCATTTCGCTCAGCTCCGCAATTTTATTATTTATATAAGATGCTACCTTCTGAAAATACTCTTCAGATTCATAGCCTCCCAAAGTGATGATCTTTCCTCCGATCACAACCTGTGCCGTATTCTTGACTGCCATATAAAGCCTCCTGTGTATATTAATTTCCTGAATTGTCCATATCTCACTTTATTATACTCGAATTATGTCAAAATGTATAGAATTTTTTACGAAATCTTTTCATATCCAAGATGACTGTATGCCAGTGCAGATGCCATCCTGCCTCTTGGAGTACGGTTCAGGAATCCATTTTGGAGAAGATAAGGCTCGTAAACATCTTCAAGAGTGCCTGAGTCCTCCCCTATGGCAGCAGCAAGAGTTTCCAATCCTACCGGACCGCCTTTAAAATTTACAATCAAGGTTTTCAGGATCCGTCTGTCTATCTTATCCAGACCATACTGATCCACCTCCAGAAGATCCAGTGCAAAAACCGCCACCTCGTAGGTGATCCTGCCATCATATTTTACCTGGGCAAAGTCCCGGACACGTTTCAGAAGACGATTGGCTAATCGGGGCGTTCCTCTGGATCTCTTTGCAATCTCTGCTGCCCCTCTGCAGTCAATCTCCACATCAAGCACCTGGGCAGAACGCAGAATGATCGTTTCCAGTTCTTTCTGATTATAGAACTCTAAATGATGCATTACGCCAAAACGGTCTCTGAGAGGAGCCGAAAGAAGACCGGCTCTTGTGGTGGCCCCAACCAGAGTAAACTTTGGAAGATCCAGACGTATAGAGCGGGCAGAAGCCCCTTTGCCGATCATGATATCAATAGCAAAATCCTCCATTGCCGGATAAAGCACCTCTTCTACCTGACGGTTCAGACGGTGGATCTCATCTACAAAAAGAATATCTCCTTCCTGCAGATTATTAAGGATTGCTGCCATTTCTCCCGGTTTTTCAATAGCCGGACCGGAGGTCACTTTCATATGTACGCCCATTTCATTGGCAATGATCCCGGAAAGGGTGGTTTTTCCAAGTCCCGGAGGTCCATAAAAAAGCACATGATCCAATGCATCATGTCTTTGTCTGGCAGCTTCTATATAAATTTTTAATGTCTTTTTTGTTTTTTCCTGGCCGATATATTCCTCCAGAGTCTGAGGACGGAGATTCCCTTCAAGAGGAAAATCTTCTTCTGTTACATCAGCAGTGATCATTCTTTTTTCCATATTTACCCCTATAGATTTTTCAGCGCTGCCTTCAGGATAGCTTCTACATCATCCGGAGCCGCATCTGTTACTTTTCGTACTGCCCGAAGGGCATCCGTACTGGAGTATCCCAGTGCAACAAGGGCTTCTACTGCCTCTTTACTTCCATCCAGAATATTTTCTCCTGCAGATACAGCTTCTTCCTGCTGATGGAGCAGTTTCTTCTCAAAAGCCTCCTCCAGTTTCAGCTTGTCTTTCAGTTCTAAGATCAGTTTCTGGGCAGTTTTTTTGCCGATTCCCGGTGCACGGGAAATGGTTTTTACATCATCTGAGAGAACGGCAAAACTCAGCTCGTCTGCAGTAAGACCTGCAAGTACTCCAAGAGCTGCTTTTGGCCCGATCCCGTTGACTCCCAGAAGAAGACGGAACATATGAAGATCGTCTTTAGAAAGGAAGCCAAAAAGCTGCATAACATCCTCTCGTACATGAAAGTATGTATGTATTTTAATTTCTCCTTCAGAACGAACTGCCTTTTCAATAGCTGTTCCTGTCATAAAAATCTCATAGCCGATCCCGGCAGTCTCCACGGTCACGGAATTTTCCGTAGAGTCCACCACCCGGCCTCTTATAAATGAAATCATAAGATCTTACTCCTGTGATAGATAATCGTCAATTACATCGACTTATGATATCACAGATATAAAAAAAAAGCAAACGTCCATTCGAAAAAATATCCCGGAACAGAATCTTCGTTATCGTACACTCTATTTACCGTAACGAGTCTTCTGTAACCGGGATATCATCTACAGGATCACACCTCTCGGGCATACATCCTTACATGCTCCGCAATTGGTACATTTTTCATAATCAATATGAGCGCAGAAATCTGTAACCGTGATCGCACTGTTAGGACAGGTCTTTTCGCATTTTTTACAGCCAATGCAGCCAACCTCACAGGCAGAAGTTACAGCTTTACCTTTATCATGCGAACTGCAGCCTACAAAAACAGTCTGCTCATAAGGCACCAGCTCGATCAGTTGGCGCGGACATTTTGCAACGCATTTTCCGCAGGCCTTACATTTCTCTCTGTCTACCACAGCCACTCCATTGATCACATGAATTGCATCAAAAGGACAGGCCTTTACGCAGCTTCCAAATCCCATGCATCCATAAGAACAGCTTTTTGCTCCGCCTCCAGGAATGAAGTCCATCATTTCACAGTCCTCTACTCCTGTATAAATATAATCTTCTTTTGTTTTTTCACAGGTTCCTGTACATTTTACAAAAGCTACCTGACGGGCAGTTTCCACGACCTCCTGCCCCATAATACCTGCGATCACTTTTCCTACGGCATCTCCGCCTACCGGACAGCCGTTGACAGGCGCCTCTCCTTTTGCGATAGCTGCTGCCAGACCATCACAGCCCGGGAATCCACAGCCGCCACAGTTATTTCCCGGGAGAGCCTCACGGACAGCAACTTCCTTCTCATCTGTTTCCACTGCGAATTTTTTGCCTGCAACACCGAGAAAGATTCCGATAAAGAGGCCTACTGCCGCAACCACGACTGTGGCTATGATAATTGCTCCGATATTCATACTTACGCCTCCTTAGATCAATCCTGAAAATCCGAAAAAAGCAATGGCCATCAATCCGGCTGTAATAAGCACAATCGGAAATCCACGAAAAGCTTCCGGAATGTCATTATACTCTATTTTTTCACGGATACCTGCCATAACAATGATTGACAGAGTAAATCCTACTGCAGTTGCAAAACCATTTACGGTTCCCTGAAGGATATTGTATTCTTTCTGTACGTTGATCAGCGCCACACCAAGAACTGCACAGTTGGTAGTGATCAGCGGAAGATATACGCCAAGAGCCTGATAAAGAGAAGGCATTGCTTTTTTAAGGAACATTTCCACAAACTGCACAAGGGCTGCAATAACCAGAATAAAAACAATGGTCTGCAGATATTCCATATGGGTGGGAACCAGAATAAACTGATAGATCACACTGGTAACAAAGGATGAAAGTGTGATGACAAAAATAACTGCTCCTCCCATACCTGCCGCAGTTTCTGTCTTTTTGGAAACACCCAGGAAAGGACAAAGTCCCAGAAACTGGCTCAGAACAACATTATTTACAAGAGCAGATCCGACAATGATCAGCATTAATTCTTTCATTCGTGTTTCCCTCCTTTACACATGGTATTTCCGCAGGAAGCACAGGCACCGCCGCATTTGTCCGGATTGCTGGGATCAATGCCCCTTTTTGCAGCACCCAGTTTAAACTTGTTCTGGAGCGCTGCCAGAAGAGCAAGAACAAAGAAAGCTCCCGGAGCCAGGATAAAGATCGTAACAGGCTCATATCCCATTTTTTCCGCTGCAGCATCTGCAAGAGGAAGGATCTGACGGCCAAAAAGCTGTCCGGCACCGATCAGTTCTCTCACAGCACCGATGCAGGTGATGCTCAAGGTAAAGCCAAGCCCCATGCCAATTCCATCAAACAGCGAAGGAATCGGAGAATTCTTGGAGGCATATGCCTCTGCACGTCCAAGGATGATACAGTTTACAACGATCAACGGAATATATAATCCTAAAGATGCATAAAGAGCCGGAAGAAAACCTTCCAGAAGCATCTGGACAATAGTAACAAAAGAAGCAACAACAACAATAAATGCCGGCATACGGACGCCGTCCGGGATAAATTTACGCAGCAGTGAGATCAAAAGATTTGATGCTGCCAGGACCGCTGTGGTAGTCAGCCCCATTCCAATACCATTCACTGCAGATGTAGTTACGGCAAGTGTGGGACACATACCCAGCATCAGCACAAAGGTAGGATTTTCTTTGATGATACCGTTGATCAGTCGTTCTGATGGTGTATTTGCTTTCATTGCGCTCCTCCTTCCATATACTGAAATGCACAGAGACCTGCATTCACACCGTTGGTCATGGCATTTGTAGTGATCGTCGCACCGCTCAGGGCATCGATTTCATCTTCTGCAGATGCACCACTTTTTGTATATTTGAACTTTTCTACATTTTTATTTTTAAACTGATCCTTAAAAGCATCCGTATCTGCCTTCATCCCAAGACCGGCAGTTTCTCCAATGGAAAGAATGGAGATCCCATTTAAAGTTCCATCTTCCTGAACGCCCATAGTAAACTGGATATCTCCGCCATATCCTTCTGATGTCGTAACAGTAAATGCATAACCGATCTCATTGCCAGAAGAATCAAAAGCTGTCATAACTTCATCAATATTCTGTGCGCCATAACCATTTTCACTTAACGTCCCTGCAAGTTCTTCCGCCATGTCATCCAGTACAACTTCACCAAATTTTTCAGCCTCGGGAAAAACAGCCTTATAAGCCTCCTGCTTTGCCTTCAGTTTCTGCCGGGCAATCGGATCCGCCGTAATATCCTGGACAACTCCAAGAGCCAGCCCGGCCACAAGCGTAATTGCAGTAATGGAAATAGTATCTTTTAAAATACTCATGCTTTCTTCCCTCCTTTTCCAAAAGCAACCGGATAAGTAGCCTTTTCAATAAGCGGAACCAGAAGGTTGCAGAAAATGATCGCATAGGATACGCCTTCTGCAGAGCCGCCAAACAGACGGAATACTGCGGTTACCACACCCAGGCAGCAGCCGTAAACAAGCTGACCTTTAAATGTAATAGGTGTTGTCACGTAATCTGTTGCCATAAACCAGGCTCCCAGCATCAGACCGCCGCCAAAAAGATGGCTCAGAAGATAATTTCCATCAAATCCCATTCCGGTGCAGAGCATATAGATTACCACAAATACAATGAAGCTTCCAATGTATGTAAGAGGTATCTTCAGATCGATCACTTTAAAAGCCAAAAGAATCACTGCGCCGATCAGGATTGCCAGGGCAGAGGTTTCTCCAATCGTTCCCTGGATATTCCCAAGAAAGAGATTTTTCACCGGAACAGAGCTTCCATCAATGAATCCCTGTGCTTTTAAAGCAGCAAGAGGTGTGGCTCCTGTAACCGTATCTACTGCTCCCCGGAAACCCTCTGATACGGCAAAGTCTGTCATCCTGCCAGCAAAAGAGATCATCAGGAAACAGCGTCCAGCCAGTGCCGGGTTCATAAAGTTCTGTCCAAGTCCGCCAAAAAGCTGTTTTACAACAATAATCGCAAAAGCACTTCCAAGAACCGGCATCCACAATGGAATCTGCGGCGGCATGTTCAATGCAAGAAGAAGTCCGGTAACAACCGCACTGAAATCAGTGATCGTATTTGGCTTGTGCATCAGTTTGTCATAAATCCATTCAAATACAACACTGGAAGCCACTGTTACTGCAACTACAAGAAATGCACGGAAACCAAAATTCCAGATTCCAAATAAAGTTGCAGGAAGAAGAGCAACCACTACCAGCTGCATGATCCTGCTTGTGGTCATCACATCCCTTACATGCGGATTTGACGACACATTATACTTTTGTTCCATTCCTCTACCTCCCCTATTTCTTTCTGCGGCTGGCAAGAACCATTTTCCGCATAGATTTGATACTCTGGGTCAGCGGTCTCTTTGCCGGACAGATATAACTGCAGCAGCCGCATTCGCAGCATTCCATTCCGTCCATTTTTTCGAAACCTGCCATGTCTCCTCTTTCTGCCAGAGTGGCAAGACGTGCCGGGAGTACATGCCCTGGACAGACACTTACACAGCGCCCGCAGTTGATACAGGCTGTTGCCTGTTTCTGCGACTCAGACACTGCATCATGTTCAAGACAGAGGAATGCAGATGTAGTCTTCACACAGGGAACATGAAGGTCATACATGGCGAATCCCATCATAGGGCCTCCTGAGATCACTTTCGCTGTAGTATTCTTCAATCCGCCTGCAGCCTCGATCAGCTCTTCCATATTCGTTCCGGTAAGTACTGTAAAATTCCTGGGTTCTGTTATGGCATCTCCGGTAACTGTAACGATCCTGCTCATAACCGGACGCCCCAGGATAACCGCTTTGTAGACAGCGACAACTGTATCAATATTATCAACAACACAGCCTGCATCTGCGGGAAGCATAGACGAATTAATCTCTCTTCCGGTTGCAGCATAGATCAGCGTACGCTCACCGCCCTGAGGATATTTTGTCATCAGTTCCTTTACTTCCATACGCGGATTGTCCTTGATGAGATTTTTCATTTTCTCAATACAGTCCGGCTTATTATCTTCAATACAAATGTATCCTTTTGCATGGTCAAACAGCTTCAATATCACTTCAAGCCCTGCCACTACTTTTTCAGGTTCCTCCAGCATCCTTCTGTAATCGCTGGTCAGATAAGGTTCACACTCTGCACCATTTACAAGAACATATTCGATCTTATCCGGTTCCTTAGGCGATAATTTTACATGGGTAGGGAAACCGGCGCCTCCCATTCCCACAACTCCGCCGTCCCGGATCCTTGAAATAATCTCTTCTCTGGAAAGTGCAGAAAGATCAGCTTCATGAAATTCGACTTCTTCATATTGCTGATCATTTTCTATGATGACAGAATCCACCATTCCGCCAGTAGCAGTCAGCCTTTTTTCAATTCCTTTCACAGTCCCGGAAACAGATGCATGAAGAGGTACGGAAACAAAGCCGTTTGCTTCAGCAATCTTCTGCCCTGCAAGAACACGATCTCCCTTATTTACACAGGCCGCAGAAGGCGCTCCTATGTGCTGGGACAGAGGATATACCATCTCCCCTTTTGGAAGATATTTCTCGATCGGTCTGTTTTTTGACAGTTCCTTGCCCTCATAGGGATGGATTCCTCCCTTAAAGGTAAGTTTTCCCATATATACTTCCTCCTTTTATATATTAATTTTTATCTTTCTTATGACGTATACGATATCCGCGGTTCAAATTCGGATAAGATTTCAGGAAACGTCTGGTATTGCCTTTTGTTCTGGCAACAAGAGATTTTCTGTAAGCATGCAGCTCTTCTGTCAGTTCTTTTCGAAGTGCAAGACGCTTTTCCGTCAGGGCACGCAGGACTTCTGCATCCTCAATCCTCTCTCTGACAGAATCAAGAGAAACACCTTTGGGAAGATCCAGATTTTCCAGATGTGCATTTACTTTCAGCATAAGCTCCACCTGTTTCTTTTCCAGTTCTTCTTCCCAGTAAGGAATCCGTTCTCTCAAATGGAAAGCGGCAGCGGCAGAACAACAGAAATCCGCCAGGTATCCCACTGCAACCACACAGATACCTATTTTTCCCGCAATTACCGGATAAAGGGCTACCAGATCCTCTACAAGAGGATGCAGCACCCGAAACAAAAGTACAGTAAACACTCCCCAGCCCAGGGAAGCTCCCAGGCAGATACGGCCCTGAAAGTTAAATTTATTGTCGCTGTAATCCCACCAGGACGTATGAAAAATACTTTCCATAAGGACTGCCGTAATATATTCCAGAAGAGTAGCTACTACAATACCTCCCAAAAATAAAAATAACAGATTTCCTTCTGCCGGCTTCAAAATCAGATAAACGGATATTGCTCCAAAACCGTAGATGGTACAAAGAGGTCCGCTGACAAAACCACGGTTGATAAATTCTCCATGCTTTATGGAAACATAAAATGTCTCCCAGATCCATCCAAAAAAACTGTAAATAAAAAACCAGTTCAAAATATGATAAAGGTCAACACCATTGATCGTCAATTCCCACATAGATTCGACCTCCTATGTTTTAATCAAACATTATATTTAGATTATGTATATATAATAACTCAATTTATAGAAAAATTCACTATTATTTTTTAAATTTCTTGTGTATAATTAGATACAATTACGAAAGGAAGAAAATATATATGATTGTTAAAAAAATATCTATCTCAAGCGGATTTTCAGATTTTAATTCTGTTAAATCTTTGTCAAATTTAATCTCTTTTGATTGTGGCCCTGTCCCTGTTTTTTATGATATCGAAACTACTGGACTATCACGATATTCCACTTCTTTGTATCTGATCGGTGCGGCAGTACAAGAAAATAATAACTGGATTCTCTATCAGTGGATGACAGAAAATGCAGGGGAAGAAAAAGAACTGCTTTGTATTTTTTCCGACTTTTTAAAGAACGCCTCTTCTACCATCCAGTATAATGGAAAATCTTTTGACCAGCCATATCTGGAAGAACGTTATAAAAAATACGATATCCCTTCCCCCTTTACCGGTATTCCGGCTCTTGATCTTTATCAGGAACTGAAGCCCTGTAAAGGCCTTCTTCGTCTGGAAAAAATGAAGCAGCCGGACATGGAAGCTTTTCTTGGAATTACTGCAAGAAAACACTGCGACGGAGGAGAATGCATCCGCCTTTATAAAGCATATGAAAAAAAGAAAGACTCTGAACTCAAAGATATCATTATGGGACATAACGAAGAAGATATGCTTGGGCTGGGCAGAATTTTTTCCATGCTGGCCTATCCGGCTCTGACAACAGAAGGTTATGAACCTCTCAGTGCTTTTCTGGAAGATGGCAAACTGATTATAAAATTTCAACTTCCTGCCCCTGTGCCTGTACCTGTATCAAAAAAAGGAACCGGATTCTATTTTACCTGCGAAGAGAAAGCAGGGGCTCTGGCTGCAGAAGTAATAAATAATAAAACAAAACAATATTACAAAAATTATAAAGATTATGATTATATTCCTCAGGAAGATACTGCAATTCCCAAAATATTAAGTCGTTATATGGACAAAAGTCTGAGAAGAAACGCACGTCCTGAAACCTGCTATACATGGTTTTTGTGTGATGAAATCTTTCTGGGAGACAAAGAAAAACAAAGACAGTATTTAAACCACACACTGCCCTGTCTGTTAAGTCAGAAATAATAAGAAACATTTTAAGAAGCGTTTTTATTCATATGTTTAAACCGGCTGCACAAGATCTGCGCAGCCGGTTTAATATTATGCTGTCATTATTCAAAAATGAAATTATTCAGCGTCTTCTGTCTCTTCTGCAGCCGGAGCCTCAAGAGCTTTCATGCTAAGGCTGATCTTTTTATCTTCGCCATTGAAGTCAACAACTTTAGCCTGGATCTCCTGACCGATAGTAAGAACGTCTGACGGTTTTGCAACATGTTCTCTGGAAATCTGAGATACATGAAGAAGTGCATCAATTCCTGGTGCAAGCTCAACAAAAGCACCAAAATCTGTCATACGTGCAACTTTACCTTCTACTACATTACCTACTGCAAATTTCTCAGCAGCAGTCAGCCACGGATTCTCTTCCGGGAATTTCAGAGAAAGTGCAATCTTATCTCCGTTGATCTCTTTAATGAGAACCTTAACTTCTTCACCTACTGTGAATACTTTCTTCGGATTCTCTACTCTGCCCCAGGACATTTCAGAAATATGAAGAAGACCATCAGCACCGCCAAGATCAATGAATGCACCAAAATCTGTCACATTCTTAACAACTCCGGTTACCACATCGCCTGCATGGATTCTTTCCATAAGCTCTTTCTGCTTCTCAGCTTTCTCAGCAAGAAGAAGCTGTTTGCGGTTACCGATGATGCGGCGTCTTCTCGGATTAAACTCAGTGATAACAAATTCGATCTCCTGATCTGCATACTTGGAAAGATCTCTTTCATAAGTATCAGATACAAGGCTTGCAGGAATGAATACTCTTGCTTCCTCAACATTTACGCAAAGACCGCCGTCCAGTACCTGTGTTACAGGTGCTTTCAGCACTTCCTGAGACTCAAATGCAGCTTCCAGACGTTTGTTGCCTTTTTCTGCAGCAAGTCTCTTATAAGTAAGGATAACCTGACCCTCACCGTCGTTCACCTTGAGAACTTTGGCTTCCATTGTGTCACCTACATGTACTGCATCTGCAAGTACAAGAGAGCTGTCATTAGAATACTCGCTCTTGGTGATGATACCGTCTGCTTTATAGCCGATATTCAGGATGATCTCATCTTCTTTTACGTCGATGACGGTACCCTGCACGATCTCTCCATTTCTGATAGTTTTTACGGAATCTTCCAGCATCTGTTCAAAACTTAACTCTGACATGTTCTTGAACCTCCTCAATAATATTCTTTGGGGTGGACGCCCCTGCTGTAATACCTACATAACTACTGTGATGGAACATTTCAGAATCCAAGTCTACAGGTGTTTGTATATAGTAAGTATTTCCACATTCCTCTTTGCATATTTCAAACAGCTTTTGAGTATTGGAACTATGTCTGCCGCCAACGACAAGCATAGTGTCTACCTCTCCGGCTATGGATTTTGCTTCTTTCTGCCGTTCTTCGGTAGCATTACAAATAGTGTTTAAAATATTGTCAATATTTAAAACATTATTATCATACCTCTTTTTGCAGAGAATTTCAACTAATTCTTTAAATTTGTTGTAATTAAATGTCGTCTGCGATACAACACAGGGGATTTTGTCCGGATCTGGAACAAAATTCTCTGTTTCCTCTCTGCTTCTGAGGACTGTACAGGACCCTTCGCACCATCCGCAGATTCCCTTCACTTCAGGATGATTCGGATCACCAAATATTATGATCTGTTTTCCGGCTCTGCTTTCCCTCTCTACGATCCGGTGTATCTTCAGTACGAAAGGACAGGTAACATCCACAAAGGAAAGACCGGCGGCTTTAAGCTTCTCATACACTTCACGTCCTACTCCGTGAGAACGGATCACTACAGTTCCTTTACGAATACCAGGAATATCCTCCTCTTCGATCACCGAAACACCTTTTTTTTCCAGGTCTGAAACAACTTCCTCATTATGGATAATAGGCCCCAGAGTGTAAATAGGAGAAACGCCTTCTTCGATGAGTTCATAAACTCTGTCTACCGCACGCTTCACACCAAAACAGAAACCGGCAGTTTTTGCAGTCTTAACCTTCATTTTTCCCAACCTCATCTGATAATATCACTTTTTCTCTGAAGATCTGTAAAATACTTTTTACCACTTCTTCAATCGTCATTTCAGAAGAATCCACAAGCACGGCATCTTCTGCCTGTTTCAAAGGCGAGATTTCTCTGCTCATATCACGCGTATCACGTTCCTCTATATCTCTTCGGATCTCATCCAGATCACAATCCTCACCTTTTTCCCGAAGTTCCAGATAACGACGTTTCGCTCTGGTAAGAGAGCTTGCAGTAAGATAGATCTTCACATCGGCATCCGGAAGAATCGTCGTGCCGATATCTCTTCCATCCATAACAACATTCATAGACGCTGCCAGCTTTCTCTGAAGATCCAGAAGTTTTTCTCTTACCTTAGGATTAGCCGAACTGACAGAAGCCATGTTGCCAACTTCCTCTGTACGCAGAAAAGCATTTACGTTTTCACCGTTTAAAAGAACGATCTGTTCACCGTTTTTATATTCGATCGAAATCTCTGCTCCCTGGCAGGCTTCCCCGATCAGGGCAGGATTTTCTCTGTCCACCTTGCAGCGGAGAAGATAAAGTGCCATTGCCCTGTACATAGCTCCTGTATCTACATACACGCAGGAAAGCTCTTTTGCAACCTTTTTAGCGATAGTGCTTTTTCCAGCCCCTGCCGGGCCATCTATAGCGATATTATAGCTCATTTTTCTTTTCCTCCTTTATTCTTCACATACAGCCATAGCTGCAAGATAGGCAGTAGACCAGGCGATCTGCAGATTAAATCCACCGGTTACTGCATCAAGATCAAGTACTTCTCCCACAAAATACAGATCCGACACTTTTTTTGACTCCATTGTTGCCGGATTGATCTCTTTTACTGAAACACCGCCTCTTGTGATCACAGCCTCTTTAAATTCTCCAAGACCGACAATGGTAAATGGAAAAGATTTTACAAGGGATCCAAAATGAAGTCTTTCTTCCCTGGATATCTCATGAATCGGCTTTTCAGGAGGGATCCCGCCGATTTTCAGCATAACCGGAGTCAGAGAAGATGGAAAAAGAACCCCTATCACATTTTTAAACTGTTTATTTTTTCCTGTTTCAAACTCTCTGAGAATGCGGCTGTCTAACTGTTCCGGAGAAAGCGCAGGCTTCAGATCCAGAAATGCTGTCAGTTCCCCATTTTTTTTCAGGGCTGAGCCTATATGAGCACTGGCAGACAGCACAAGCGGCCCTGTGATTCCTGAATGTGTGAACATCATTTCTCCAAAATCTCTGTAAAGAATCTTTTTACCATTTTTTACGGTCAGTTCCACATTTTTCAGAGACAGCCCCGCCATTTCCGGAATATAATCTTCCTTTGTATGAAGAGGGACAAGAGACGGGGAAAGCTCCGTCACCTTATGTCCGGCATCTTCTGCAAAACGATAACCATCTCCGGTAGATCCTGTTGTGGGATAAGACAGCCCTCCGGTAGCTACGATCACTGCATCTCCTTTATAGATACTCCCGTCCGAGAGACACACCCCCTCAGCCTTTCCAGCCTCCAGAACCAGGCTTTTCACCTGACTTTTCAGATGAATGCAGACACCATATTCTTTCATTTTCCGTTCCAGAGCACGAATAATATCCGAAGAATGATCCGAACAGGGAAATACACGATTTCCCCGCTCGGTTTTTAAAGAAGCGCCTGCCTCCTCAAGAAAATCCATCATGTCCTGACTGGTAAATGTATAAAAGGCACTGTACAGAAATTTAGCATTCTGCACCACTGCATTCAAAAGCTCCTCCGGACTGCAGTCATTTGTGACATTGCATCGTCCCTTACCTGTAATATACAGTTTTTTTCCAAGCTTTTCATTTTTTTCAAAGAGTGTGACTTCACAGCCGTTTTTTGCAGCAAAAACCGATGCAAGCATCCCGGCTGCTCCGCCTCCCACAATAATAACTCTTTTCTTACTCATGGATATCCTTTCATACAGGAAAGGGCTGTTAATGAAGCTCAGCTTCACAACAGCCCTTTGACCTTTTACGTTATTTTATACCGGATAAGCTCCGTTTTTTGTGTCTGCTGCTGTTTCGTCAACCTTTGTCTCCTGTGCCTGACGATATTTGAAGAACTCAGTAGCAACCTGCGGGAAAAGTGCGTAAGAAAGAACGTCCTCATCCTGTTTCTTGTACTGTGCCATTTCGCCTTCCAGTTTATCAAGCTCATTCTCAATAAGGTCTGCCGGACGGCAGGTGATCGGCTGAGTATCTCCGATACATTTTTTCTGTACTTCCGCGTTAAACGGTTTTACAGTTGCACCATATTTACCGCTTAAGATATCTTTGGTCTCTTTTGTGACCATCTTGTATCTTTCGCCCATAAGAACATTGAATACAGCCTGTGTACCAACGATCTGAGAAGACGGAGTAACCAGCGGCGGCTCACCAAGGTCTTTACGTACTCTCGGAACCTCTTCCAGAACATCATAGAATTTATCTTCTGCGTGCTGTTCTTTCAGCTGAGATGTCAGGTTGGAAAGCATACCACCCGGTACCTGATACAGAAGAGTCTTAATGTTAACACCAAGGTTCTTCGGATTCAGAAGGCCGCTGTCAAGAGCCTCGTCACGGATCGGACGGAAGTAATCAGCGATTTCTGCAAGAAGCTGCTGATCAAATCCTGTATCATACGGTGTTCCCTTAAATGTCTCAACCATAACCTCTGTTGCAGGCTGAGAAGTTCCCAGTGCGAACGGAGAGATTGCTGTGTCAATAATGTCAACACCTGCTTCTACTGCTTTCATATAAGTCATGGAAGCAACACCGGAAGTATAGTGTGTATGAAGATCGATCGGGATCTTAACTGCATCTTTCAGTGCTCCTACGAGTTCTGTAGCCTGATACGGAAGAAGAAGACCTGCCATATCTTTGATACAGATGGAATCTGCACCCATTTCTTCGATTTCTTTTGCAATGTTTGTCCAGTATTCCAGGGTATAAGCATCTCCAAGAGTATAGGACAAAGCTACCTGTGCATGGGCTTTTTCTTTGTTGGCTGCCTTTACTGCTGTTTTCAGGTTTCGCATATCGTTCAGACAGTCAAAAATACGGATGATATCAATACCATTGGCCGCAGATTTCTGTACAAAATACTCAACAACATCATCTGCATAAGGACGATATCCCAGGATGTTCTGTCCACGGAACAGCATCTGAAGTTTGGTATTTTTAAAGCCGTCACGGAATTTACGAAGTCTTTCCCATGGATCTTCTTTCAGGAAACGAAGGGAAGCATCAAAAGTAGCTCCGCCCCAGCACTCTACTGCATGGTAGCCTACTTTATCCATTTTTTCAACAATTGGAAGCATCTGTTCTGTGCTGAGTCTTGTAGCGATCAGGGACTGATGCGCATCACGCAGGACAGTTTCCACGATTTTTACAGGTTTTTTTTCTAATTCTGCCATTATTTATTCTCCTTGATCTAAAATACAGAATAATATAATTCAATTTTTTGACTGGTTCCCATAAAGCCTTTCCGATCAGACACCAAAGATCGCCATGAAGGTTCCGGCTGCTACAGCTGTACCAATTACACCTGCCACGTTCGGTCCCATAGCATGCATCAGCAGGAAGTTGGTAGGATCCGCTTCTGCACCTACCTTCTGAGATACACGGGCTGCCATCGGAACAGCAGATACACCGGCAGAACCAATCAGCGGATTGATCTTTCCGCCGGAAAGTTTGCACATAAGTTTGCCAAGCATAACACCGCCAAAGGTACCGAATGCGAAGGCTACCAGACCAAGACCTACGATCTTCAGAGTATCCAGGTTCAGGAATGCCTCAGCACTTGTAGATGCACCTACAGAAGTACCCAGAAGGATAACTACGATATACATCATTGCATTGGATGCGGTCTCTGTAAGCTGTTTTACAACGCCAGATTCACGGAACAGGTTTCCAAGCATCAGCATACCTACCAGAGGAGCTGTGGTCGGAAGGATCAGACATACAACAATTGTGATGACAATAGGGAAAAGTATCTTTTCCAGTTTGCTGACCGGACGAAGCTGATCCATTTTGATCTTACGTTCTTTTTCTGTTGTAAACAGTTTCATGATCGGCGGCTGGATAATCGGAACCAGTGACATATAAGAATATGCCGCCACCGCAATCGGTCCCATAAGAGCAGTCTGTCCCAGTTTTCCTGCAAGGAAGATAGATGTAGGGCCATCAGCTCCTCCGATAATAGAAATAGCTGCTGCTGCTTTTCCGTTAAATCCAAGAAGGATTGCAAGGAAATAAGCAACATAAATACCAAGCTGTGCTGCCGCGCCAAGAAGGAAACTCTTAGGATTTGCGATCAGCGGACCGAAGTCGGTCATGGCACCTACGCCCATGAAGATCAGAGACGGAAGGATGCTCCATTCATCAAGCAGATAGAAATAATGAAGAAGTCCGCCGACTCCATTGGACATATCTTCCGGATGTGCCATGATATCCGGGTAAATATTTACAAGAAGCATACCAAAAGCGATCGGAACAAGAAGAAGAGGTTCAAATCCCTTTTTAATTGCAAGGAATAAGAATACACATGCCACCGCGATCATCAGATAGTTGCCCCATGTAAGGTTAAAGAAAGCTGTCTGATGAATCAGGTTAGACAGGGTTTCTGCAACATTAGACATCTGAATACCTCCCGTCTTAGTTCATTGTTGCCAGGGTATCTCCGTTTTCTACGGAAGCACCTTCTGCTGTATCGATACTTGCAACTGTACCATCCTGAGGTGCAACTACAGGAATCTCCATTTTCATGGACTCAAGGATCACGATACTGTCACCTGCTTTTACTGCCTGACCTGCTGATGCAACAATCTTCAGCACTTTGCCAGGAACAGAGGCAGTTACTTTAACAGCGCCTGCGCCGGCTGCCGGTGCTGCTGCTTTAGGAGCTGCTGCCGGCGCTGCCTTTGGAGCTGCTGCCGGTGCCGCTTTAGGTGCTGCTGCCGGTGCAGATACGCTTCCAGTTTCTTCTACAGTTACTTCATATGCGGTTCCGTTTACGGTAATTGTATAGCTTTTCATTATATAATCCTCCTAATTGTCAATTATCTTCTTGAACGTTTGATTTTGCGAATAGAACGTACAACAAATCCATCAGTGCTTGTCCCTTCAGCCGCTGCAATAGCTGCTGCAATAACTGCGATCAGCTCGTTATCATCACTGAGTTCTGCAGTTTCCTGCACTGGTGCTGCCGGTGCAGGTACCGGTACAGACACAGGTTCTTTTTTCTCTTTTTTAGCTGCTGAGGAACCTGGGATGAACTTGAACAAGGAGATCACAAAGATCAAAAGGATCAGGATCACAAATACTGTTCCAAGTCCCATAAGGGTATTTAATCCCGCATTCTTCATAGTTGTTGACAGCGGATACTGGACATTCACTGCTACAGATGCAGGAGTAACCATTCCGTCAGTCTCTTCAAACACATAAACGAATTCTGCATCAAGCTTTTCGAAATCAACCGGTACAGTAGCTGTATACTGACGGTTCGAAAATTCAACCTCAGCAGATCCTGCTTCTACAAACTCTCCTACCTCTTCTCTGGCATCATCCCAGGCTGTCATTGCACTTACAGTAAATTCATCTCCGGATTCAAGATAAGCCTTGATCTCATCAGCTCCAAGTGTGACAATCTCGCTGGTCAGCCCCTCTGCAGTCATAACGATCTGGGTATTGACTGACTCATCAATCTCGCCGCCTGCCATTACAACTGCTGTGCCGGAAAAGGTAAGTGAAACAGCGCAGACTGCTGCTGCACAGACAGCGGACGCTCTTTTAAACATCTGACTCATATGCTCACCTCACCTTAGACTGCGCTGTGCTTTTTAGCCGGGCGGTCTTCTCTTTTTGTGAACAGCATTTCAAAAGCTCCGATCACATATTTTCTTGTATCAGCCGGAGCGATCACTGTATCCACATAGCCTCTTGCTGCTGCAGACGCAACGCCGGACTGAAGTTCTCTGTATTCAGCTGCTTTTTCATTGAGAACAGCTGCATCTGCTCCCGGATACATGATCTTAGCAGCAAGAGAAGCATCCATCATACCAATTTCTGCATTTTCCCATGCGTAAACAAGATCTGCTCCTACAGACTTACTGTTCATAGCAACATATGCAGTACCATATGCCTTACCGATGATCACGTTTACCTTCGGAACAGTGGCATCTGCAAATGCATGAACCATATCGCCAACAGATTTTGCCATCATTTTTTCATTACAGAGAGTAGCCTTAAAGCCGGTAACATTTGTAAGAGTAAGTACCGGAATATCAAAAGCGTCACAGAATTTCACGAAATCTGCAGCCTTTCTTGCGCCTCTTGCAGAAATAGTTCCGTCAAACTCCTCTGTTTTTTCACCTTCTTCATTGTATACTTCTGTTCTGTTTGCCACTGCACCAACAGTTGCTCCATTCAGGCGAAGGAATCCTGTTACAACGTCCTTGCCATACTCTTTCTTTGTTTCAAAGAAAAGTCCGTCATCTGCAATTCTGGAAAGTGCAATAGAGGTATCTCCTGCGCAGGCTGCCAGATCATCACAGGTACGGTTCAGATCGTCTGTACACTCTACAAAAGAATCATTGTCTTCAAAATTGGAAGGAAGAAGGCTGACAAGCTGACGGATCTCTCCAAGGATTTCCTCTTCAGTGCCAACTCCATCAATAAGACCAGTTTCCTGACTCTGGAAATCAGCTGCGGCTGTATCACATTTATCAACATGATTTCCCTCAAGAGCATTTGGTGTATTTACAAACATTTTACCTTTTTTAGCTTCCATAAAAGTAAAGTCTGTCAGTGCAGGAACTACTGCCATTCCGCCGCCGCAGATACCGAAAACTGCAGTGATCTGTGGAATCATTCCAGACGCCAGTGTCTGCTTCAGATAAATAGAACCAAAAGCTTCCAGTGCATCTGTTGCCTCCTGAAGTCTAAGGCCGGCACAGTCAACAAGACCGATGACAGGAGCTCCTGTTTTCATTGCAAGATCATAGAGTGCGGAAATTTTCTTTGCATGCATTTCGCCTACAGTTCCGTTCAGAACAGAAGCGTCCTGGCTGTACACATATACAAGATTTCCGTCAATGACACCTGAGCCGGTGATCACACCGTCTGAAGGTGCTTTTGTTTCAGTTATGTTAAAATCAGTATTTCTTGCTGTAATACTTTTTCCGATTTCAACAAAACTGTTCGCATCAAGCAAAGAAGTAATTCTTGTGCTTGCTAAACTTGGTGTTGCATTACTCATTCTCGTTTGCCCTCCATTTTTATAAGAATTTTAAGTATAACCAAAATTTCAGCCGATTATAATTGTACCCTTTTTTCAAAAATATTTCAATAGGGTAACGTGTTTTTGTTAAAAATTTAACCTCATTCTTTTTGGCGGGCTATACAATTTTTTACAGGCTTTCTATCCTTATTCAATGAAAAAAGTCATGAAAAACCTGATCCACACACCAGAAAAATGAAATCTCATCTACATTTCTGTCTGCTGTTACAGGATAAGAAGCAACCGTCTCTCCACCCAGACTGCAAGTATAAGTGCCGATCTGTGTACCCTTTCTGACAGGCGCCTGCAGTTCTTCCTTCAGTTCCAAACTGTAGCTGAGATTTTCTCCTTTTTTCAGAAGAAGTTTTTTCGCTTTGTCTTTTTCCGATATTGAAACCAGCCCCTGGACAAAAGCATTTTCACCGATATCCGTATTTCTTTCCACACCGTTTTTTACTTCTGCAGTGCAGCTTTCCGGTACTTTCCAAAGAGGTTCATAAGAAAAATTGCTGTTTCCATATTCAAGGAGCTTTTTGGTATCTTTCCACTTATAAGTTTTATTATTTGGCCATCCACAGCCCAAAAGTGAAATGATCAGAAGATTTTCTCCCTGTCTGCATGCGCATACATAACAGTATCCTGCATCTCCCGTAAAACCTGTTTTTCCTGACAGTACTCCCTCCGTCATATCCAACAGGGCATTTGTATTATGAAGAGAAAAAACTCGATTCTTGTTCAGATCAGAAAACGTATATTCTCTGGTTTCTGTGATCTTCAGAAATGTTCTGTTCTTTATGGCATATCTCATAATAAGAGCAAGATCCCGTGCCGTTGTATGATGTTTTCCATTTTTATTTTCTGCGTCCAGACCATTGGGTGTGATAAAATAGGTATCTGTACATCCTATCTCCTCAGCCTTTTCATTCATCATTTCTGCAAATCCTTCAACAGATCCGCCAATATGCTCTGCAATCGCTACAGCTGTGTCATTATGGCTCATCAGCATCAGCGAATACAAAAGATCTTCCAGATAATACTGTTCTCCTTCCTCAAGTCCCAGCTGTACATCCGGCTGTGCCGCCGCTTTGGCAGAAACCATTACATAATCATCGCCTGCCCCATTTTCAAGTGCAAGGATGCAGGTAAGCACCTTGGTCGTACTGGCATTCGGCCTTGGCACATCTCCGTCCTTTTCATAAAGCACCCTGCCGGAAACGCCATCCATAAGCACCGCTGACAAAGCATAAAGACTTCCCGGATTTCCTTCTGATACAGGTATATCTCCGATGTTTTTTTCCATAATCTCTTTTTCCATGAGGATTTCTGCCCGTACATCTTTCCATGTACCGGAGATCCCCCAAAAAAGAATGACAGATGTCAGCAGAATCTTAAAAACAGCTTGTCTCATATCCATACCCCACTTTTTTAATTATAGGATAATTCTATGCGTCTGAATCTGCTTTATTCTGCATTCCATCTGTCATATTATTTCAGCCATTATAAGTACGGTTCCACCATTTTGAAAGGGGAAGCTCTTCTTTAGAAAGACTGTATAATTCTTCCACATAAGCCGGTGCCTCTTCCACTGCCTGATCAAAATGCCGATGCAGTTCTTTCACCGGTCCTTCTGACCCGGGCACCGGATCTTTTTCCATAAAAAATTCCAGTGCGGAACGAGACTTTCTTTTTCCGGCGATCCTGGTGATCAGAGCAACAAGAAAACGCCTTTTTCCTCTGTTGTCATACACCATGGCATTTGTAAGAAATTTCATCATTCTTAAAGAAACAAGAATATCTCTTGTCCCCAGTCCCGGAAACATTTTACGTATCACCCTTGCATAGGAAACCTTAGGAACAATGCAGTCCGAAGGATAAAAATGATATGGATTTTTATTTGTTTCCAGCATCAGGGTTCTGTCGAACTCTTTTTCAAGAAGTGTATGCGTGATCACCTTGGCTTTTGCCATATCTTCCACATAAGGATGGCATACACTGTCCAGAAGATAATGACAGCCAAATCCCAGAAGATACGCAAGAAGCCTTTCATCATCCCGGGACCGCACCATACTCATCCCCCTCAGAAAAAAAGAGGCGGCTGGCATACTGTGCATTTCTACACCGATACTGCTGACAGAAAGATCTGTCAGATCATAAAAAAGAATATCCGGTCCATGAAGTCCTATACGGAACAGATCCCCATTTTTACGGATCACTTTCCGTATTTCCTCAGGGAGCTGTCTATATACTTTTTTTCCAAACAGATCATGGGTATATGTAGTTGGCATAAATATCTTTCCTTTCTTATACGTCCAGCCTGAGCTGGATTTCCTCTTCTGCCTCTGCTTTAAAATCTTCCATCTGTACAGGATCCATCACAGGCAGTTCGTCTATTGCCTGCACTCCGAAAGAGCGCAGGAATTCTTCTGTAGTACCAAAAAGAATGGGACGTCCCGGCGCATCCAGTCTCCCAAGTTCTTTTACCAGTTCATATTCTACCAGTTTATTGATCGCGTGATCACATTTTACACCGCGGATCTTTTCTATCTCCGCCTTTGTAACCGGCTGTTTATAGGCAATGATCGAAAGGGTTTCCAACATAACATCCGAAAGAGCTGGCTTCTGCGGATGCATGGCGATCTGGATCAGATTATCATAATATTCTTTTTTTGTGCACATCTGATAAGACTGTTCCAGTTCAATGATCTGGATCCCTCTGTCTTCCTCTTCATATCGTTCCATCATATGGTGGATCAGCTTTCTGGTAGTATCTTTATCCTGACCTACCGCCTCGGCAATTCGAGAAAGTTCCACGGAATCTCCCATAGCAAAAAGAATGGCTTCAATTGCTGCTTCTGTTCTTTTTATTCCCATAATTCTCCTCATTCCAGTTATTCATCCGCAAATTCTGTCAGATGTCTCCAGGTTTTCGGGTCTTCTTTGACTTCAACCTGTATATCATCAAATAACGCTTCCTGCTCTACATGGATGTATCCCATCTTCATCAGCTCAAGGATCGATAAAAATGTCACGATCACCTGAATACGAGATGTTTGTCCCTCCAGCAGTTTCCGAAAGCTGAATCTGCGATGACTGGCTGCATATTCTTTCATTTCCAGCATTTTATCCGAAAGACTGACTTCCTCCTTTTCGATCGTTCCGAATTTACTTCGGATAGGATCGATCTTTGCCTCCTGTTTTTTCAGGATGGATTTATAAATCTGATTCAGTTTTTCCAGGGTAAGAGAGGCAAGCAGCTCCTGAGGATCTACCGGCTCCCGGTATTTCAGCACTTCTCCGGGAATTGTCGCTTTTTTATAAAACACTCCCGCTGCTCCATCTAATTTATCTTTCAGCTCATAGGACATATACTTATACATTTTGTATTCCAAAAGTTTTTGCACAAGTTCCTCTCTTGGATCCTCTTCCTGGCCTTCCTCATTTACTTCTCTTGGAAGAAGCATTTTACATTTGATGTCCAGAAGCGTGGCAGCCATTACAAGAAATTCACTCATCGTTCCCAGATCTTCTGTTTCCATTCCATGGATATACTCCATATATTGATCTGTAATCTCCACGATCGGAATATCATAAATATCAATCTTATTTTTTTCTATCAGATGAAGGAGCAGGTCCAATGGTCCTTCAAACACATTGATCTTAACAGATATCGCCATCTTCTGTATGTTCTCCTGTTTTTCTGTTTATTCCTGCAGGAATCAGCTCCACCAAGATCAGTTCCCGCGGATTATTGATCCGAAGAGGGACCGTATGCTCTCCCAGCCCCGCACTGACCAGCATATGCTTATCTTTTCTGTGAAAATCCCCGCAGCAGTATGGCGGAAGAAACAGATACTGCGGACATGCCAGTCCATGGTGCTCGCTAAGTCTCAGTACTCCGCCATGGTAATGCCCTGATACAGTAAGATCCGCTCCCCATTGAAAATAAGCATCTCCATATTTCGGATTATGAGCCAGTAATACGGAAACTCCATATTCGGAAGATCTTCCGATCAGTTTTTCCATCACTTCCTGATCCGGATAGGGGGATGCAGGTTTCCTGTAATATTCCATAGGAAGTTCCAGACCATAAAAAACAAAATCTGTTCCCTTAATCTCCATAAAAATATGCTCATTGTGAAGAAAACAGACACCGGCGTTTGTCAGTACCCGTTCATAATTTTTATATTTTTCTGAAGTCTCCGGATTCATCAGCATTTTATTTTCATGATTTCCCATAACATAAAATACCGGAAGGCTGTTAGCAAGCCGACAGAAAAAGCCGGCGACCGCCGCAGCCGAAAAAGGGTCTGAACTTACCACCATATCTCCCGCAACAAGGACGGCATCTGCTCCGGCTGATTCGATAGCCTGAAAAAGTTCCTGGTTTTCCTTTCCAAACACAAATCCATGAAGATCTGCAAGGACGGCCATTCGTACACATTGGCCTCCCTTCAGCTTTTCCATTCGGATCTGATATGTTTTTGTTCTGAATGTTTTCATACTTCTCCCCTGGCGTTTTATTTACCAAATCCACAATTAGGAAAAGTACAGCTCTCGCAGTTGAGACAGAGACCGCCTTCTCCATATGCTGCGATCTCTTCCCGGGTAACCGGGTCATCCGCCATAACTCTTGGCAGGATCAGATCAAATACTGTCCGTCTGGCATACATGACACAGCCCGGAAGCCCAAGCACAGGAATCCTTCTTCCTTCTCTTTGAATATATGCCAAAAGCAGCATAGCTCCGGGAAGCACAGGCGCTCCATAAGTTACAATATCCGCTCCTGTGTCCTTGATCGCGCCCGGTGTACGATCATCAGGATCTACACTCATCCCTCCGCTGCAGATCACCATATCCGCACCTTCGTCAATAAATCTCAGGATATCTCCTGTAATCTGTTCTCTTTCATCTCCGGGAAGCGACTGCCCCAGGATCTCGCAGGGATATTCTGAAAGTTTATCTCTCAGAACAGGGGTAAACGTATCTTTGATCAGTCCCTTTTTTACTTCACTTCCGGTTGTGACGATACCTGCTCTTTTTTTCCGGAACGGCAAAATGGAAAACAAGGGCTTCTCTCCGGCTTCCTGAACCGCTCTGTCCATCTTTTCTTTTTCGATGACCAACGGAATGATCCTGGTACCGGCAATCTTATCCCCTTTGTGTACCGGAAAATCTCCATGGCGAGAGGCGATCATCATCTCTCCCAGACTGTTCACTGACACAAGAGCCTCTCTGCGTATTTTTAAAAGTCCGTCACAATCAGCAACCAGCTCAATCTTTCCCTCTTTTACTTCTGTGCCATACATATGATCCCCGGCACAGATATCATATAAAATCTGCGCTGCCTCATTTTCGTGAAGGATACCTTCCTGTTTTTCCCATACATAAAGATGTTCCTTTCCCACCGACAAAAGTGCCGGAATATCCTCCTCTCTCACCACATGACCTTTTTTAAAAAGCACACCTTTTTTTTCATCTTTTATGATCTGCGTGATATCATGACAAAGAACATGACCTACCGCATCTTCTGTTCTGATTTCTCTCATTTATTTCATTCCTCTCAAAAACTTTGACAATTGTTTATTTGAAGTTTATTATACCCCTCAGCACTGCTCTTTGTCAAAAAAATCGTACTCTTTTCAAACTGTCCTCCTCCTGTTTTATGTGATCTAAAGGCAAAAAATCTCTGCCACATTTTTCAGGCAATCCATATAATCAGCCTTTGAAATACTTTTTCCATAAATGACGGATACCCTTCCAATCTCTTTATTATCCTGACTGTAGATTATTTCACCGGCCTTCTGTCCTTTTTTTACAGGTGCTTCAACACTTTTCGGGAGTTTCAGATTTTTCCGGATATTTTCCAACCCACTGCCATCTGTACTGAGATAGCGAAACTGTTTTTCATAAACAAGAGAAACTGTTTTTTCTTTTCCCTTCTTTACTGAAATCTCCGGAAGTTTTACAGGAGCATCATCTTTATACAGACAACATTTGGAAAACCCCTGATCCAAAAGAACAGACGCATCCTTTATCCTGGATTTTGAATCCGGCGCTGCCATCACTACTGCGATCATTGTAATATCATTTTGCTGTGCCACAGCCGAAAGACAGAATTTTGCCTTACTGGTACTTCCCGTTTTAAGACCTACACACCCTTTATATGTCCGCAGAAGCCGATTGGTATTTGACAGACCGAATTCCTTTGTCCCCTGTCTGGTCGTATGTAAAATAGTGTCCATCCACACAGAAGAATATTTCAGTATCTGAGGATATTTGTTGATCAATTCCCGGCTCATAAGGGCGATATCATAAGCAGACGTATAATGTCCATCTGAATCTGTAAGCCCACAGCAATCTTCAAAATGAGTATTATTCATCCCAAGCCCTGCCGCACGCTTATTCATCTCTTTTACAAATTCCTGCTCATTTCCCGAAATATGTTCTGCCATGGCTACACTGGCATCATTTCCCGAAGCGATCACAATACATTTGATCATGGTCTCTACTGTCTGCTCTTCTCCCTCTTCCAGAAAAACCTGAGATCCTCCCATGGATTTTGCATAAGCACTCGTGATGACTTTATCCTCCATTTTCAGACTGCCGCTTTCCAGCTGGTCAAAAATAAGAAGCAGAGTCATAATTTTGGTCACACTGGCGGGACTTCTTCTTACATCTTTTTCTTTTTGAGAAATCACAGTTCCGGTCTCTGCTTCCATCAGTACATATTCCGGTGCAGTGATCACAGGTTCTTCCTTTTCTGTCTCTGCATATACTGCTGCTGTCTGTAAAAAAACTGTGCCCAGCAAAAGAAACCATACACAAAAAAAGTTCCTCCATTTATAAGTCATAGATAGTCCTCCCATAGGGGTATTCTATTCTATTCTAAATGGAGAAACATAAAAATATGACAGTTTCTGTTTTACAATAAAGGGGCAAAAGCCCTTAAAAAACTCTGAAACCCTCGGATAACAATATTTCTGTTTTTGCAGAAATCAATACTGATCGGCTCACAATAATGCATAGTTTCCAAAAAATCATCCAGAATATCCTGGATCACTTTATTCTTATAAATCCAGACACCATCTTCAAAATGAAGATACAGACTGCGATAATCCAGGTTTATCGTACCTACTACAGCAATCTCATCATCACAGACAAAAGACTTTGCGTGGAGAAATCCAGGCTGATATTCATAAATCTTTACCCCTGCTTCTATCAGCTGTTCATAAAAAGACTGCGTAAGCAAAAATACCATTTTTTTATCCGGAACTCCGGGAGTCATGATCCTTACGTCCACCCCTCCCTTTGCCGCAAGACAGAGAGCCGTCATCATTTCATTGTCAATAATCAGATAGGGGGTACAGATATATACATATTTTTTTGCACGGTTTATGATATTCAGGTAAATATTTTCACCCAATACCTCTCCATCCAAAGGTGTATCACTAAAAGGCTGTATAAAGCCGCTGCCTGAAAATTCCTCCGGATGAAATGTATGAGGAAAATAACGTTCATAATCGATAGGCTCTCTGATTCCGTTGATCACATTCCACATGTGAAGAAACATAATGGTCATATTCCAGACCGCCTCGCCCCTCAGCACAACAGCTGTATCCTTCCAGTGACCGAAGCGCTCTTTCTGGTTGATATATTCATCTGCCAGATTTATACCGCCTGTAAAGCCTGTTTTTCCATCGATCACGCAGATTTTACGATGATCGCGGTTGTTCTGGATAATATTAAGTACCGGGCGGAAAGGATTGAACACTCTGCATCTGATTCCTTTTTCTTCCAAAAAACGATCATATTTATGAGGGAGCGTCGTAAGGCATCCAAATCCATCATAGATCAGCCTGACATCTACACCTTCCGCCGCCTTTTTTTCCAGAATATCCAGGATCGTGCGCCACATTACCCCGTCATTAATAATAAAATATTCAATATAGATATAATGCTCCGCCTGTTCCAGCTCACGGACCAGCACCGGAAACATGTCATCTCCCACCTGAAAATATTCTGCCTCGGTATGCTCATGAGCAGGAAAGGCAGAAAGGCGGCAGATATATTCTGACTGAACCGCTGCAGAAGGATCCTCTGCATCTATCTTCTCGTATATTTCCGGATCCGCCTGGAGGTAAGGTAGGCTTTCCTTGCGTATCTTTTCATACTGTATCTGCATATAATCAGCAATACGTGACTGACCAAAAAGCATATACAGCAAAAGTCCAAAAACAGGAAAAGCCATGATCAGCATGGTCCATCCCAGCTTATAGGAAGGATTTATCCTTTTGTTCAGGATCCAGAGCACAGCGATTAAACTGACCACTGTAATCGCCAGAGAAATATATTTGGAGTACTCCGCCAGTTTCCACACCAAAAGAAACAGCCATACCAGCTGCACAAGCATGGCAAGAACCACATAGAAAATTCTGTTAAATAAAAGCTTCAGCGCTTTTTTCAAAAACATGATGATATAACTCATTCCAGCTCTCCAGATTTAAAAATCCCTGACAACTAAATGCCAGGGATTTTTGCGCACAATTAATTATATTTACGTTTTCTTGCGGCTTCAGATTTTTTCTTACGACGAACGCTTGGTTTCTCGTAATGCTCTCTTTTGCGGATTTCCTGCTGGATACCTGCTTTTGCACAGCTTCTCTTGAATCTGCGAAGAGCGCTATCTAAAGTCTCGTTCTCTTTTACGATAACGTTTGACATAGACTCACACCTAACCTCCCTCCAGTTGTAGATTGTGCTAAAATACAACTGTCTGGGTATTTTTCTTGCACGAGTTATATTATATATCATAGGCTCGACTTTCGTCAACAGCTTTTGGTTAATTTTGCAAAATATTTTTTAACTTTTCTTTATGCCAGCTGCTGCTCCAGGATTCCTGCTGCTGCGTCAATAGCTTCCTGAGCCTTTTCCGGATTCTTACCACCGGCCTGAGCCATATTTGGACGGCCGCCGCCGCCTCCTCCTGCGATAGCTGCCACTGCCTTGATCAGATTTCCCGCATGAGCTCCGGCTTTCTGTGCTCCATCTGTAGCCATGGCAAGAAGATTTACTTTGCCGGCGTTTACAGCTGCAAGAAGCACAACACCTTCTCCAAGCTTTTCTTTCAGCTGGTCGCCCAGATCGCGGAGTCCGTTCATATCAACACCTTCTACTTTTGCAGCAAGAAGTTTCACACCTTTTACTTCCACAACCTGATCCATAACATCGCCAAGAGATCCCTGTGCCAGTTTGCTCTTCAGAGAATCATTCTCACTGTGAAGAGCCTTTACCTCAGCCTGAAGATGTGTAATCTTTTCGGTCACTTCAGACGGCTGGGTCTTCAAAGCCTTAGCAGCTTCCTTCAGCATATTTTCCTGATGTTTATAATATTCTACTACTGCATTTCCGGTAAGTGCCTCAATACGGCGGACACCTGCTGCAATACCGGATTCAGAAACGATCTTAAAGAGCATGATAGAAGATGTATTTTTTACATGGGTACCTCCGCAAAGTTCTTTAGAGAAATCTCCCATAGATACCACACGTACCTTCTGATCGTATTTTTCACCAAAAAGAGCCATCGCTCCGGATTTTTTCGCTTCCTCAATATCCATCACTGCTGTTTCTACCGGAAGTGCAGCCTGGATCTCCTGATTTACAAGAGCCTCTGTTTTTTCCAGTTCTTCCTCTGTCATTGCCTGGAAATGAGCAAAGTCAAATCTTAATCTGTCCGGTGTTACCAGAGAACCTTTCTGCTCTACATGAGAACCAAGAACTGTCTTTAATGCCTTCTGGAGCAGATGGGTAGCACTGTGGTTCTTCTCTGTGTCACGACGCTTGCTTTCTGCAACCTTCAGAGAAACTGTTTCTCCCTGAGAGATCATACCGGATTCCATATATCCTACATGACCGAATTTACCGCCGCGGAGTTTAATGGTATCCTCCACTACAAATTTGCCGTTGGCAGTTTCAATTACACCGGTGTCGCCTTCCTGACCGCCCATGGTAGCATAGAAAGGTGTTTCTTTTACAAAAACAGTACCCTTCTGTCCTTCTACCAGAGAAGAAACCAGCTCGCTTTCTCCTGCAAGAACGGTTACCTCTGATTCATAAGAAAGATAATCATAGCCTGTAAACTCTGTTGTTACAGAAGGATCGATCTCATCATAAACAGTGGCGTCTGCTCCCATATAGTTGGTCACTTCACGGGCAGTACGTGCTTTTACTCTCTGCTCTTCCATGGCAGCCTGGAAGCCTTCCTCATCAATTCCGTAACCCTTTTCCTCAAGGATCTCTTTTGTCAGATCCAGAGGGAATCCATAAGTATCATAAAGCTTAAATGCATTTTCTCCGGAAAGTGTTTTTTCGTCTTTTGCCTTCATCTCCTCTTCCATATCAGAAAGGATACGGAGACCCTGGTCAATGGTCTTGTTAAACTGATTTTCTTCATTGGTAAGTACCTTGAAGATAAACTCCTTTTTCTCCTCAAGCTCTGGATATCCGTCTTTGGAGCCTTTGATCACTTCTGCACTTAATTTCGCAAGGAAAGTTCCTTCAATTCCCAGAAGACGTCCGTGACGGGCTGCACGGCGGATCAGACGGCGCAGCACATAACCGCGGCCTTCGTTTGTCGGCATGATACCATCAGAGATCATAAATGTAGCAGAACGGATATGATCTGTGATCAGACGGATAGAAACATCATCCTGATATTCTTTTCCGTATTCTTTATCTGCCACCTGACATACAAGATTACGAAGAGAACAGATAGTATCCACATCAAAAATAGAATCCACATCCTGAACAACTACAGCCAGACGCTCCAGACCCATACCAGTATCGATATTCTTGTTCTGAAGTGTTTCATAATTGCCGTTTCCGTCATTTTCAAACTGTGTGAATACGTTATTCCATACTTCCATATAACGGTCGCATTCACATCCTACCGTACAGTCTGGTTTACCGCAGCCATATTTTTCACCGCGGTCGTAATAGATCTCAGAGCATGGACCACATGGTCCTGCGCCGTGCTCCCAGAAATTGTCTTCCTTGCCAAAACGGAAAATACGCTCTGCCGGAATACCGATTTCTTTATTCCAGATATCAAAAGCCTCATCATCCTCCAGATATACAGAAGGATACAGGCGTTCCGGATCCAGTCCTACAACCTCTGTCAGAAACTCCCAGGACCAGGCAATAGCTTCATGCTTGAAATAATCTCCAAAAGAAAAGTTTCCAAGCATCTCAAAGAATGTACCATGGCGGGCTGTTTTTCCTACATTTTCAATATCGCCGGTACGAATACATTTCTGGCAGGTTGCCACTCTTGTCCTTGGCGGGATCTCTGCCCCTGTAAAGTAAGGCTTCAGAGGAGCCATACCTGCATTGATCAGCAGAAGACTCTTGTCTCCCTGTGGCACAAGGGAAAAGCTTTTCATAACAAGATGTCCCTTGCTCTCCATAAAATCCAGGAACATCTGACGAAGTTCGTTTACTCCGTATTTTTTCATGATTGTTTCCTCCTCTATTTCACACACACCTTGTGGAATTTCTTTTTACCGCGTTTCAGCACCATGCCTTCTTCGCTGAAATCCTCTTTTTTCACTGTGTGTTTGATATCTGTGATCTTTTCACCGTCAATGGACACTCCACCCTGTTCAATGGCACGACGGCCCTCGGAACGGGTTGGTACAAGACCGGTTTTTACCAGCATGGTGATAAGGTCAATGCTTCCCTCCTGGAAATCCTCATCAGTCAGCTCTGTAGACGGCATATTCTCTGTATTGGCTCCGCCTGCAAAAAGCGCTCTGGCGCCTTCCTGTGCTTTCTTTGCCTCTTCCTCACCGTGTACCAGATTGGTCAGTTCATAAGCCAGTACTTCTTTGGCTTTGTTCAGCTGGCTGCCTTCCCATTTCGCCATCTCATCGATTTCTTCCAGCGGCAGGAAAGTAAGAAGACGCATACATTTGATCACATCTGCATCATCTACATTTCTCCAGTACTGGTAAAAATCAAACGGAGAAGTTTTGTTCGGATCAAGCCACACGGCTCCAGACTGTGTCTTGCCCATTTTCTTTCCTTCAGAATTAAGAAGGAGTGTGATTGTCATGGCATGTGCATCCTTGCCAAGCTTTCTGCGGATCAGCTCTGTACCGCCCAGCATGTTGCTCCACTGGTCATCTCCGCCGAACTGCATGTTGCAGCCGTATTTCTGGAACAGCATATAGAAGTCATAGCTCTGCATGATCATGTAGTTAAACTCTAAGAAGCTCAGTCCCTTTTCCATACGCTGCTTGTAGCACTCTGCCCTCAGCATGTTATTTACAGAAAAGCATGCGCCTACCTCGCGAAGCAGCTCCACATAATTCAGCTTCAGCAGCCAATCTGCATTGTTTACCATCAGAGCCTTGTCATCACTGAAATCAATAAATTTGCTCATCTGTACCTTAAAGCAGTCGCAGTTGTGCTGAATCATTTCCGGAGTCATCATCTGACGCATATCGGTACGTCCGGAAGGATCTCCAATCATTCCAGTTCCGCCGCCAATCAGAGCGATCGGCTTATTTCCTGCCATCTGCAGACGCTTCATCAGACAAAGAGCCATGAAATGACCAACATGCAGGCTGTCTGCTGTCGGATCAAAGCCGATATAGAAGGTTGCCTTTCCCTCATTTACCATTTTTTTGATTTCTTCTTCATTTGTAACCTGGGCAATCAGACCACGGGCTACCAGCTCGTCATAACAATTCATGTTTGTTTCCTCTCTTTCATTTCGTATCTATATTGTTCTTGCGGGATCAGGGTCTTCTTAATGGTGAAACAAGTAGGACGTAATTTCCTATGAACTGAAAAAGTCCCCGTCCCTTTGCTGTTTCAAAAGGACGAGGACACTGTTCCCCGTGTTACCACCTTTATTCGCAGACGGTTTTCACCGACTGCCTCATGGAGCACTCCATCAGAAAACCGCCAGCCTCTGCAGCTTCTGAAATGAGCTCTGCTGACCGCTTCCTCGCGGATATGTTCCGGCACAATAACGGATGCCTCTGACCGTCACAGCCTACTGATTGGCAAAATCTCTGCAGTCCTGCCTCTGTTCGGTGTGAAGCTCCAGGATGTATTCACAAGCTGTCCTCCACGCGCCTCTCATCTTCCGGCTGCTTTCTGTGTGGGGTCTCAGACTGCTACTTCTTCCCTTCATCGCCTGATAGCATATAAATAGATCTGCTGTTACGGGAAATTATAGCGGCGGGAGGAGGAAATGTCAAGGGTTTTCCCTCACTCAAATTCCGCCCGCACCATCTCACACAGTTTTTCAGCCAGAGCCCGGTGAGAAGCCGCATCCATATGAAGCTGATCAGAGCCTGGTGAGGCAACGGAGGCCGCATCCAGATACAGGCAGCCCTGGCGCTCTGCCACTGCCCGAAAGCAGGGGGCCAGCTGAGAAGCCAGCTCCACAGATGTCTGATCAAAGCTCTCAAAGGGACAATTTTCCAGATCTTCTCCAATTAAAATCGGCGATACCAGAAGAATTTTCGGCGCCTTCCCGCCCCGGTAATCGTATTCCTTGATCATGCGGCAGAGATACTCTGCCCCTTTGGCAACCAGCTCCGGAGACAGATGAAAGTTCAGCTTACAGTCATTGGTTCCCAGGCTTACAATCACCAAATCCAGCGGCATATGGCTTTGAAGGGCAATTGGAAGCGCCATTTTTCCACAGCGGTTTGGCTCAAAGGGATCGTCGTGAACCGTTGTGCGTCCTCCCATGCCTTCTTCTATCACATAATATTGTTCTCCCAACAGTTCCTGCAAAACGCCGGTCCATCGGACATTTCTTCTGTGACGTCCGCCTGCCGGGTTGGAACCAAAGGTATTCGAATCTCCAAAACATAAAATAGAAATCATCTGACTGCCCTCCCCTTCTTATGGTTTAAGAATCTTTTCTGCCTTTGCCATCAGCTCCACAATGGTGTACATATTCGTTACTTCGCCCACCTTCAGAAGATCTTTTCTGTCATAAAAATCAAGACAGGTTCCGCAGGAGTAAAGCTTTACGCCCTGCTCTTCCATTGCCTTTAAATCTTCCAGAGATTCCGAGCCTTCTGTTGTCAGCATTACGCCTCCATTGTAGAAAAGAATGGTCTCAGGAAGGGTATCCATCTGACTGAGGGCATACAGAAATCCCTTCATTAAAATCTTCCCCAGTGCCGGATCCCCTTCTCCCATCGTATCCGATGCGACAGCCACCAGATAGGATTTTTCTGCCGGACTGCCCCCAATTCCACAGGAGATTCCGTGAAACGGATCTGCAGTGCCGGCCTGAGAAACACCAGTATCTCCAGCCAGTACCCCTGTCGTTTCACGACCGCCTCCAGCTTCTCCTGCTGTAATTTCCACTACAAAATGCTTTGCCTCCAACTGTCTGTCTACAGAGCTGCACTGCATATTAGATGCCAGCTTTCGCAGATTCTGAACCGCAATATCATTGTCTACATGAACCTCAATCACGTCTCCTGGCATGGCTTTGTCCAAAGCCTTTTTCGCTTTTACAACCGGCACAGGGCACTTATCCCCCAGACTGTCTACCTCATATTTTTCACTCATATCAAGACCTCTTCTTTCTGCGGATTCCATCCCGTCAGGCATTTAGAGTTTTGCTCCGCATTTCTGCTCTTTTTCCACTGGATTCCGCTTTTCCAATCTGTCTATGAGTATACCGCAGAATTCACCATAAAGCAATGATCCAGGGGGCCGTTTCCTTTTCCCAGATCCAGCCCGGATGCCAGAGCTCCTGTCAAATATGTTTTTGCTGCGCGGACACTCTCCTCAACACTTTTTCCCATGGCGAGCCCACATGCAATCGCGCTGGAAAGGGTACAGCCTGTTCCATGGGTATTCATGCTGTCAATACGCTTTTCTCGGAACCAGATAAGCCTTCCATTCTGATAAAGCACATCGTTGGCCTCTGCCACCTGATGTCCTCCCTTTACAAGAACTGCGCCGCCGTACTTCTCTCCAATGTCCCGGGCTGCCTCCTCCATCTGCTTTTCATTTTCAATGCTTCTTCCCCAGAGAATTTCTGCCTCCGGAATATTCGGTGTCATAACAGCTGCCAGAGGAAGCAGCCTTTCCGCCAGCGCATCCATGGCATCCTCCGCCAGAAGACGACTTCCACTGGTAGATACCATGACTGGATCCAGAACAATATTTTTTGCCTGATATTCCTCCAGTTTATCGCCAATTACCCCTATCATTTTTTTCTGGGAAACCATTCCGATTTTAACTGCATCCGGAAAAATATCCTGAAAAACACAGTCCATCTGACTGGCTGTAAATGCAGGATCCACGTCGAAAATACCAGACACACCCATGGTATTCTGCGCTGTTAATGCTGTGATAACGCTCATTCCATAAAGCCCCAGGGCCGTCATAGTCTTTAAATCAGCCTGAATTCCGGCTCCTCCGCTGGAATCCGATCCAGCGATAGTCAGCACAGTTTTTCTGGTCATTTTTCTTCCTCCTCTATTTCGTAATCTGCCCGTAACTATTCCGGACGGCGTAAGAACTGGAAGAAAAATCCGTGTCAAGCTTGCTTGTAAGCGGGTCTTTCTTCCAGTTCTCACATCGGAGGAATCTCCGATGCTTCTTGTTCGGCTTTGCCGGACAAGAAGATGCCCCGTCCTGAACTGTTACAAAATTTCCTCTACTGCACTTCTCAATTCAGCTGTTGCTTTTTTAATATCCTCTGCTCCAAAAATACCAGATACTACAGCGGCTCCTGCAATGCCGGTTCCCTTCAGCTGACGGATATTCCCCTTGTGAATTCCTCCGATTGCCACTACAGGAATCGATACAGAAGCAGTGATCTCCTTCAGCCTCTCCATAGTCATAGGGAGGGCCTCCCTCTTTGTGGAGGAGCCAAAAACTGCGCCGGATCCAAGATAATCTGCCCCGGCCTTCTCTGCCCTCCTTGCCTGCTCCACTGTCTTTGCAGTGACACCCAGGATTTTGTCAGGGCCCAGAAGGCGGCGTACACAGGCTGCATCCATGTCCTCCTGACCAATGTGAACTCCCGCTGCATCACAGGCGAGAGCTACCTTCACATTATCGTTAATAATCAGAGGAACCCCATAGGAATCTGTCAAAGCCTTTATCTGCCTTGCCTCTTCTAAAAATGCATCGTCATCCAGTTCCTTTTCTCTTAACTGCACCAGAGTCACCCCTGCCTGCAAAGCCTCCTCCAGCTGACAGAACAGAGATTTTTCTCCTGTCCAGGTCCGATCTGTTACTGCATACACCCTCAAATCCAGCTTCATATCTTCTCTCCATTTTTCATTCAAATTTTCTGCCCTTTCAAGCTGAAAACTTTATCATTCATCATAAATATTAACAATTTCTCCATCCAGAATCCGGTTCATATTTTTCACTGCACAGAAATTTCCACACATGGAACAGGTGTCCTCTTTTTCCGGCTTTGCAGATGCCCGGTAAGCCCTGGCCTTTTCCGGATCAATAGAAAGCCGGAACATTTCTTCCCAGTCCAGCTTCTTCCGTGCCGTACTCATAGCCTTATCCCATTCCTTTGCGCCCTTGATTCCTTTTGCAATATCTGCTGCATGGGCTGCAATTTTTGATGCAATAATTCCCTCTTTCACGTCATTGACATCCGGAAGACGCAGGTGCTCTGCCGGAGTTACATAGCAGAGGAAAGAGGCTCCTGCTGCGGCTGCAATCGCTCCGCCAATCGCTGCTGTAATATGATCATATCCCGGCGCAATGTCCGTTACCAGAGGCCCCAGTACATAGAAAGGAGCACCCTTGCAGACTGTCTGCTGAATCTTCATATTGGCAGCAATCTGATCCAGAGGCATATGTCCCGGCCCTTCAATCATAACCTGTACATCCTTTTCCCAGGCCCGTCTTGTCAGCTCTGCCAAAGTAATTAACTCCTCCATCTGGGAAATATCAGAGGCGTCCTCCAGACATCCCGGACGGCACGCATCTCCCAGACTCAGCGTCACATCATACTCTCTGCAGATATCGAGAATTCTCTCATAATGCTCATAGAAAGGATTCTCCTCCCCTGTCATTTCCATCCAGGCAAAAATAATAGAGCCGCCGCGGGAAACAATGTTAGTCAGACGCTTCGCATCCTTAAAACGCTTTGCTGTATTCCGATTGATTCCCACATGAATGGTCATAAAATCCACACCGTCCTGGGCATGCATTTCCACAATCTTAATCCATTCCTCTGAGGTAATTTCTTTAAGCGGCTTATGATAATAAACAACAGCATCATAAATCGGAACGGTTCCAATCATGGCAGGACACTCTGCGGTCAGCTTTCTGCGGAACTTCTGTGTATCACCAAAGGAGCTGAGATCCATAATGGATTCTGCCCCCATATTTACCGCATCTCTCACCTTTTCCAGCTCCATATCAATGTCCTTCCAGTCTCTGGAAGTGCCGAGATTCACGTTAATTTTTGTCTTCAGCATAGAACCAATGGCATTGGGAACAATACTTGTATGCAGCTTGTTGCAGGGGATAATTGCCTTTCCCTCTGCAATCAGAGCCCTTAGCTCTTCTGGCGCCATCTGCTCCTTTTTTGCTGCTGCTTCCATTTCCTTTGTAATGATTCCCTTTCTTGCAGCGTCCATCTGTGTTGTGTATTCTCTCATAGATTTCCTCCTTTTTACGCGTCCTGAAAGGGGCTGTATCTGTCGAATGAGCCTTTAAATAATATAGAAAAACAAGAAAGAAGCTCGCTCGCGAGCTTCTCCGCCTGCGGCGAGTCGCTTCTGTGACAAAATGCTCTACCG
>USDN01000008.1 GCA_900553515.1 uncultured Blautia sp.
CCCTAAGCCCTCGGAGAGCTTATTGGAATTAATATCTGCAATTTTCAAGGTTCATTTGAGCCTTTTTCTTTGGCTCTGTTTTTTCATAAATCATTTGACACTACCTGTATCAAAACAGGCGGTTTCAAAGGCAAGACAAGGTATTTCTCATAAAGCGTTTCTTGAATTATTCCGTCTTTCTGTGAAGCAGTTCTATTTCCGGCCAGTATATTTACGCACATGGAATAACTTCCATATTTACGCTGTTGACGGAAGCACAATACAGATTCCGGAATCAGAAGAAAACTATGAAGTGTTTGGGGGCAACCCAAACAAGACAGAAATAGTGTCACCCCTTGCTTCCGCCTCCGTTCTTTATGATGTGATGAATGATATTCTGGTTGACGTTTCTCTTTATCCATATCGTTACAATGAACGGGAATCGGCCAAATCCCACGTGGATTTTTTGCCCGGTTTTCCAAACAGCGTCATACTTTTTGACAGGGGCTATCCTTCCGAGGACATGTTTCGCTATCTAAACACCAAAGGAATTCTGTTTCTTATGCGTGTGCCAAAGACATTTAAAAAAGCCATGGCGGAACAGAAAGATGCTTTGTTTACCTATCCTGCTTCTCGTAATAAAGAATCCCTTACTTTAAGGAGCGTTCACTTTTTACTGGAAGACGGCAGCACCGAATATCTAGTGACAAATCTGACACCCGAACAGATGGCAACGGAGAAATTTCAGGATTTATACCGGCTGCGCTGGGGAGTTGAAAGCAAATACAGGGAACTTAAAAACCGGCTTGAAATAGAAGCCTTTAACAGCATTAAACCTGTCAGTATCAAGCAGGAGTTCTTTGTAGCGATGTATTTATCCAATCTGGTTGCAGTCATAAAATCGGAGTCGGATTCAAGAATCATTGCGTCTGTCGACAACAGGCGTGATTACCAGTCTAATCGTAGCTATATATTAAATCGGATAAAAAGCTATATCATATGCCTTTTGCGGTCGCCCTTGTCCATATGCAGCGAGATGATATGCCGGATAGTGGAAGAATCTTCTAAAATATGTTCCATTATCCGCCCTGACAGAAAGTTTGGCAGATACCGAAAACATACACGCCGGAGATATTACAGCCATATGAAAAGCTGTATTTAAATAATCCATGACCAGAAAGATATCGGACTGTTTAAAAATCTGCAGTCCTATTTGTGATGCGATTATTTGTAACAATAAACTCAATCACTTGTTATCACGCAGCTTTTTTGAAGCAAATACTCTTAAGTTGACGACATTGCCGGCTAAGCCGGTGGTCGTGATTGGAAAAATTTGCGGAACAGGAGTGGATGCTGCAAGGCATTGAATTTAGCGGGCGTTTTTCGTTCTAGTCTATTCGTGAGACATATTATAAAGCTCCTGAATTTCTTTCGGGAGATTATCTGGAAGCATAGCGTTGATACCGTCTTCATTGCCATCTTTTAAAGCTGTCTCATAATACCAGCATTTGAATTTGAGTAAGGCAAGGGTTTTTTCCATGACTTTAATTTCATCTTCCACAGCAGCTCTTCTGGTCTCGAATAATTCTTTCCTTTTTTCATAGCTGGATGGTCCTTCTGCAACCCATTGGAAAAACTGCCTGATATGCTTGATTTCAAGCCCAGAGTGCTTTAGACACTCAATCATGCGAAGAGAGTTCAGTTCATTATCGCTAAAGTAACGGATGTTGCCCTTTCTCATCAAATTTGGGAAGAATCCCTCTTTATCATAATATCTTAAAGTCGAGATGGGGATGTTATACATCTCAGATACCTGGCCGATTGTGTACATATGGCACCTTCTTTCAAAAAAGTTCTTGACCTAAAGTTAAGTTTAGATTGTATGATAATATCATTATAAAAGAAAATTCAGATGTATTCAAGATAAATGACCATAAGGAGGACAAAAATAATGATGAAGACAGAAGAACTCAAGCTGGTTTCAGAATGGGATAAAACTTTTCCAAAGAGCAATAAGGTGGATCACAGGAAGGTGACTTTTATCAACCGTTATGGAATTACTCTGGCAGCAGATATGTACACTCCAAAGAATGCAGAAGGATTGCTTTCGGCAATCGCAGTAGCCGGACCATTTGGTGCAGTAAAGGAACAGTGCTCCGGCCTTTATGCTCAGACCATGGCAGAAAGAGGTTATCTGACAATGGCATTTGACCCTTCCTTTACCGGTGAGAGTGGTGGCCAGCCAAGATATATGGCATCTCCTGATATCAATACCGAGGATTTTATGGCTGCGGTAGATTTTTTATCTGTTCAGGATAATGTTGATGCAGACAAGATTGGTATTATCGGTATCTGCGGGTGGGGAGGTATGGCTCTCAATACAGCAGCTCTTGATACCAGAATCAAGGCTACCGTTGTTTCTACCATGTACGATATGACAAGAGTAAATGCAAATGGATATTTTGATTCAGAAGACAGTGAAGAAGAAAGATTTGTTAAGAAACAGGCAATGAATACTCTCAGGACAGAAGAATACAAAAAGGGGGAGTATTCAAGAGCAGGTGGATGTCTTTCACTTCCCGTACCGGAGGATGTTCCTTTCTATGTGAAGGATTACAGTGAATATTACAAGGGCAGATGTTACCATGCAAGAAGCCTTAACTCTAATGAAGGATGGAATAGTCTTGGTTGTCAGTCCTTTATGAATCAGTCTATTCTTAAATATAGCAAAGAAATTAGAAGTGCAGTACTTATTATGCACGGTGACAAGGCTCACAGCTACTACTTTGGCAAGGATGCTTATGAAGCTATGATTAAGGATAGCAAATATACAGCGAATAAAGAGCTTCTGACTATTCCGGGCGCGGTTCATACGGATCTGTATGATAACCTTGATGTGATTCCTTTTGATAAGATGCAGAAATTTATGAAAGAAAATGGGGTGGGTTAAAATGGCAAAGAAAGTACTTATTATTTCGACAAGTCTTCGTGTCGGCAGTAATTCCGACATTCTTGCAAGGGAATGTGAGAAGGGCGCAAAAGAAGCCGGACACGATGTGGAATATGTTTCCCTGAAGGGAAAGGATATCCGCTTCTGTATTGGATGTCTTACCTGTCAGACAAAGGGAGCTTGTGTCCTAAAGGATGATGTGGCAGAAATCATGGAGAAGGTGCTGGCAGCAGATGTTATTGTCTATGCAACTCCAATTTATTATTATGAAATGAGTGGACAGATGAAGACTCTTCTGGACAGAATGAATCCGATGTATCCAATGGATTATGCTTTCCGTGATATCTATATGATCGCAACAGCTGCAGAGGAAGAGGAAAGTGCATTTGAAAAAGCTTATAATGGCCTTCAGGGTTGGGTAGACTGTTTTGAAAAAGCAGAACTTAAGGGTTTTGTAACAGGTGGCGGCATTGGGGATGCGAATGATGCTCCAAAGCATGAAGAAACCATGAAGAAGGCTTATGAGCTTGGAAAGGCTCTGTAAAAATTGGCGATATCGTTTGGCATAGTGGAAATCAGAAAGTAGAGAATGAAAAATATGAAGAAGATAGTACAGACAGCAGGAAGAGCTGCGCTTAGTGAATTTGCACCGGAGTTTGCTCACTATAATGATGATGTTCTCTTTGGAGAAAACTGGAATAATCAGGATATTGATGTGAAAACAAGAAGCATTATTACCGTAGTAGCACTGATGGCATCAGGCATTACGGATTCTTCCCTGAAGTATCATCTGCAGAATGCGAAAGTGCATGGTGTAACGCAGAAAGAGATCGCCGCAGTGATTACACATGTAGCATTTTATGCAGGATGGCCTAAGGGCTGGGCCGTATTCAATCTGGCAAAAGAGGTATGGGAGACAGGTGAAGGAGATCTTCCGTATGAAGACGAAGCGATGAGAGCTCATGCAAGGGAAATGGTATTTCCGATCGGAGCGCCAAATGATGCATATGCAAAATATTTTGTTGGCCAGAGTTATCTTGCACCTGTATCAACAGAACAGGTGGGCATCTTTAATGTGACATTTGAACCGGGATGCCGCAATAACTGGCATGTTCATCATGCTTCCGAAGGCGGTGGGCAGATACTTGCCTGCGTGGCAGGCCGTGGCTATTATCAGGAATGGGGGAAGGATGCAGTGGAGATGAAGCCGGGAGACTGCATTAACATTCCAGCAGGAGTAAAGCATTGGCATGGAGCTGCACCGGATTCCTGGTTCAGCCATCTGGCAATTGAGGTGCCGGGCAAGGATGTATCCAACGAATGGCTGGAAGCCGTAGATGACAAACAATACGGGAAACTTGATTAATGATAAAGGTGAATCGCAATGGCTATAACAGTAAATATTTATTACAAAGGAACCGGATCCGCAGCAAAAAAATTTGCAAAGGAAATGATTGAAAGCGGAACAGTGGATGCTATCAGGAAGGAAACGGGAAATCTTCGATATGATTACTTTTCTCCGTTAGATGATGAAGAAACGGTATTGTTGATCGATAGCTGGGAAAACCAGGAGGCAATTGATATTCATCATGTATCACCAATGATGAATACGATCATAGAATTAAGAGAAAAGTATGATCTGCATATGAAGGTTGAACGTTATGTATCTGACGATGGCATACCGGATTCAGACAAAAAGTTTATAAAGGAGTAAGAGATTGTATGGCAAAAACATTAGTGGCATATTTCAGCGCAAGCGGCGTGACAAAAAAAGCAGCAGAAAAACTGGCTTCTGCAGCAAAGTCAGATATCTATGAGATTAGGCCGGTAGTGCCTTATACTAAGGCTGATCTTAACTGGATGGATAAGAAATCAAGAAGCAGTGTAGAGATGGGAGACAAGTCCTTCAGACCGGAAATTGTTAAAAACGATTTAGAACTGGCTCAGTATGATACCGTTCTGCTTGGTTTCCCAATCTGGTGGTATGCAGCACCAACAATTATCAATACTTTTCTTGAAAGTTATGATTTTACTGGTAAAAAGATTGTTCTCTTCGCAACCTCCGGCGGCAGTGGCTTTGGAAACACGGCCAATGAACTTAAAGCATCCGCTCCTGGAGCAGAGCTTGCAGAAGGAAAGCTTCTGAATCGTACAACAGATAAAGACATCGATACCCTGATCCAGATGCTGTAAGGGCAAAGTTATAGCAGGCTGTTTCTCAGGAACCGTGATTGTGAGTATGAGAGTATGTCCTAAAATAAATGGTTTACGAAAAAATCAGTTAAATAGTGTTGTCTGGCTGCCGGCAGATATTACTTTGATAGATGAAATTTGAAAGTATATGAAATAATTAAGAATGATGTAAGGAGAAATTTATGGACAAAACAGGTATATGATTTAGTAAGATGCCAGGGATATAAAATCTGGGATTACTATTAAGAAAACAGCTAAAAGCGAGGAAAAATATATGTGGAAATGTCCAATATGTGGAAGAGAATTTAAGAATACGGAACAGAGTCACTACTGTTCGGTAAAACCAAAAACGATTGACGAATACATTGACCGTCAGGAAACTGCAAAAAAAGCAGATCTTTGTCTTATCAGAGAAGCATTGAAAGAGGCTCTGCCGGAAGCGGAAGAGCGCATCTCATGGAGTATGCCGACGTTTTGGAAGGGGCATAACATTCTCCATTTTGCAGCTGCGAAGAAACATATTGGTCTATATCCGGGGCCGGCAGCAGTTGAGGAGTTTTCTGAGGAGCTTAAAAATTATAAGACAGACAAGGGAACTATTCGTATCCCATACGGTAAGGTTGATACAGATCTGATCAAAAGAATTGCCATATGGTGTTACGAGACTGGAAATCATGCCTGAGATAAGGAGATACAAATGGAACCGATTGAAGAAATTATTCAAAATACAACGGAAGAAAGCCAGGCAAAGGTAGACTGGACAAAAGCCTGGAGTACAAAATATCCGGTTCTTGCTGCTTATCAGAAGGAAGTAGATATACCAAGGTATGCGGCAGAGATACGTCGTATGTTTACAGATCTTCAGGCAGATTACGGTTATTCAGAGCAGGATGCCATGCTGGTTCTGAAGGATATTCTGGCTCATGAGTATATGGATAATCGTCCGAAGAAAACAAAGAAACAAAGGTAATGGAGGGAAATATGGAGAATGAAAAGGTATTTGCCATGTCTTTTTCAAAAGTCTATGGTTTTTTGACAGCAAAAGCAGAACGAAAAGGACGCAGCAGAGCAGAAGTTGATGAAGTCACCTCATGGCTTACCGGATATACGATGCAGCAGCTTGAGGTGCTCGCAGACAGTGAGATCACTTATGGTGATTTCTTCCGACAGGCTCCGGAAATGAATCCGAACCGGGAAAAGATCACAGGAGTGGTATGTGGTATCCGTGTTGAAAACATTGAAGATCCGCTGATGCGTGAAATTCGGTATCTGGATAAGCTGGTAGATGAACTTGCCAGGGGTAAGGCAATGGAGAAAATTTTGAGAAAATAGAAAGATATAAACTTCAGATTACCCCTTCCTCAAAAATGCAGAGAATCAGCAGGGGCAGTGATTTACGGGATTTCCGTAAATTGCTGCCCTCTTTCTTATTTTAGTTTCTCTTTTTCAGCATTTAACAGTTCAATATTAATGTTGTTTTCGCTGGCGGTTTTATCAACCCATAGATTTAGTGAATCGATAGCCAGGGATACTTCATCGAGTTTTTTACTGATAAAAGCAAAATCTTTGATCTCATCATCTGAAATTGTTCCATCTCGTGAAATCTGAATCAGTCGGCTGGTCAATGGATTGATCTCATTCAGGCTGGCAATTGTTTCCAGGATAATATTGGATAATTCAGATATCTCAATTTCCGGAACGTAACGGCTCCCAATGGTACATTTGTGAGAACAATAGTAATTGCAAAGCTCTGGTTTTTTATAACAATCTGCCATCTGGATGATATCGTAAGGCGTTGGTTCCTGAAGTTCATACTCGATTTTTTCAATTCTTGAGGCAGATACGCCGACCATATTTTCACTTGCCTTTTCGCGTGTGAGTCCCTGCGCTTCCCGGCAGAGCTGATATATATTTTTATTTTCTCTTGTTGATTGTTTGCCCATTATTTTCCCCCTATCTCTCTAAAATAGAGAAATACATAAGTCTAAATCTTCTCATACATCGTGTATTTCTGTACATAAAATAATTATACTGAAAACATAGAAAAACGGCAAGAATAAGTCGGGAGAAATGAGGTGTCAGGATGGATACAGCAAAAAGAATACAGGATAAATCAGTAGTGAAACCGGCAAATCAGCAAAAACAGGTAAGCACATTAGCATAATGGAGGTAGAGAAATGTTATCATTTTTATTTACTATTTGTATGATATGGGTATTTGGTAAATTGTTATTTTTTGGGATCAAAGCGGCATGGGGAATTTCAAAGTTTTTGGTCACGATTGTACTGCTGCCTTTGATATTGATCGGGCTGGTTGTCGGCGGATTGATATACATAGCATTTCCGATATTGATTATAGTAGGAATTGCTGCGTTGGTTTTACCAAAAGCATAGCAGTCTGATTGTCGTGGATTCTACAATGTTAATCCGTATTGTCACAGGCGTATTTAAGAATTAATGGACAGAACCGCGGCAGGAAAATGTGGTTAAAGTAATTCTTGTGTGGATAAGCAGATTAATGTTATTATAAAATGTGGAAATATGGTGTGCATGGATGAACAGAACGAAAAATAATCAATGTCTCCGCAAAGCATGTCCATTTCATGGAGGAAAACAGGATGAGGAAATTAAAAGTAGCATTTATCTGTGTACATAATTCATGCAGAAGCCAGATTGCAGAAGCGCTTGGGAAACATCTTGCATCGGATATATTTGAAAGTTATTCAGCCGGTACGGAAACAAAACCCAGGATCAATCAGGATGCAGTCCGGATTATGAAAGAACTTTATGACATTGATATGGAGAAAACCCAGTATTCTAAATTAATAGATGAGATTCCGGCTCCGGATATTGCTGTTTCAATGGGATGTAATGTTGGCTGTCCGTTTATTGGAAGATCATTTGATGATAATTGGGAACTGGAAGATCCGACGGGAAAAAGTGACGAAGAGTTTCGGCGGATTATTGCAGGGATTGAAGAAAATATTATTAAACTGAAAATGAAAATAGAATCCATTGAGAAAACAAACGGGATGGAAAAATAGGTTGTATTTAAGGAGGATGGAAGATGTTAGTTTGTGATTACATTGTAGAAAAAATTGACGGTGATTATGCCATGTTAAAGAGAATGGATAAGCCGGAGGAAGAATTAAAATGTGTAGCAAGGGCGCTCCTTCCGGCAGAGATCATGGAAGGAACTGAGCTTCATTACGAAATGATGTGTTATACAATAAAGGGTTAAATGATATTAAAATCTGTATGAATATATTCTGAAAAAAGGGAGAAACAGGGAATGAAATTTGTGATGTCATATAGCTGCGGCAAGGACAGTACACTTGCTTTACATCATATGATAAAGCAGGGAAATGAACCGGCTGCCCTGATCGTTATGGTCAATAAATCAGTTGATCGCTCATACTTCCATGGAGCAGATTACAGGATGCTGCAGAGTTATTCAGAAGCTTTGCAGATTCCGCTTTTAATCACGCCGACAAATGGAGAAAATTATCATCTGGAAATGGAAAAAAGCCTATGTAAAGCTGTTGAGGCAGGGGCAGAGGCTGCCTGTTTTGGAGATATAGATATTGAAGATAACCGCGCCTGGAGTGAAGAACGCTGCAGGAATACAGGTATCAGAGCGCTTTTTCCATTATGGCAGAAAGAACGCGAAGAAAATGTATATGAGCTGATCGACCTGGGGTATAAGTGTCTTATTAAATCCATCAACAATACCTTACTGCCCAGATCGTTTCTTGGTAAAATCCTTGACAGACAGATTATTAATGAAATGAAAAGGTATGGAATTGATTTTGGCGACTATTCTGTTATAGATGTCACATTAAAATAATTCCCGGCTTCCGGGCTGCGGTTTTAAGTGTTGGAATCAGAAATACATATCTTCTTCATTTCAGCCAGAAATACTTCTGCGGCCTTTGTCATCAGATGATTTTTCTTCCACACAAATATGGTATGCATCTGGGACGGAGGAACAAGAGGGAGGAAGACCAAAGGGGAATCGGCATCTGTGCGTATAAGTCCGTCGATGGCAAGAGCAGAGCCAATCCCGGCTTCTACCATAAGAGAAGCATTATAGATCAGATTATAGGTGCCGCGTATATTCAGCCGGGAAATGTTTTTTCTGGAGATATGAGAAAGAACTGTATCCGGGCTGAATCTGGAAGAAACAAGAAGAGGGATGGCCAGGAGTTCATTTTCTGTGACAAATTCTTTCTCTGCCAGAGGGTCTCTGCGGCTTACAAGCAGACCGAGCCTGTCTGCATAGGGAACATCCAAGTACTGGCAGTGTTCTTTGTTTACAGGTTCAAAAAGCAGACCAAAATCAAGTGTTCCCTGTTCCAGACGTCGGGAGACGTCTAATGCATTGGCGCTGTATATGGAAAAAGTAATACCCGGGTATCTGGCCTGGGTATTTTTGATTGCCTGAGCGATCAGGTGAAAGGCTCTTGTTTCCCCGGCGCCTATATGGATCTCTCCGGTGATATCATCTTCGGAAGAGAGAAACTCTGCTTCTGTTTTTTCTATCAGGGAAAGGATCTCTTCTGCCCGCTGTCTGAGGCGCATTCCATCTTCCGTAAGAAGTGTCTGTCTGTTTGTCCGTACAAACAGAGTCCTGCCAAGTCCGGCTTCCAGATCTGCCATTTGCCGGGATAATGCGGACTGTGAAACATGAAGGGTCTTTGCTGCTGCGGTCATGTTTTCTTCTTTTGCGATAGCCAGAAAATATTTCAGTGTTCTTGTCTCCATTGGATTTCCTCCCTGTTTACTTCTGTTGTCAATATAACAGAATCAGCTGTTTTTAGCAATGAGTAAAATGCATTACAGGCAATGAAAAACAGATATTTTACATTTCTGTCAAAGTTATTTACAATGGGAACATAAGGAAAGACAGTAAATATGAAGTGATGGAAGGAGTGCAGAAAATGACGGTAGAAGAATATCTAAGGGAAATGAGGCCGGGGTACCGGGTGACTGCCGGGAGCGAGGCGCATCAGGTCATGCATGAAATGGCACAGAATGCCATTCGGGTCACCATGGAGATTAATAACCGGTATCATACGCATGAGGAACTTCTGGCGCTTATGTCTGAACTGACAGGTACGGAAATAGATGAAAGCTTTGGAATGTTTCCGCCGTTTTATACAGACTGCGGAAGAAATATCCACATTGGCAAAAATGTTTTTATAAACGCCGGATGTAAGTTTCAGGATCAGGGAGGGATTTACATTGGCGACGGTACTCTGATCGGGCATAATGCAGTTGTGGCGACTATTAATCACCGAGAAGATCCGGCACACCGGGGAGATATGGAATTTCAGCCTGTTTATATAGGGAAAAATGTCTGGATAGGGGCAAATGTAACCATCCTTCCGGGCGTAACGATCGGTGACGGAGCTGTGATCGCAGCCGGCGCGGTTGTTACAAAAAACATACCGGAAAATACCGTGGCAGCCGGAGTACCTGCGAAATATCTCAGAAGTATAAAAGCAGAAAGGGAGTAAAAATAAATTCAGAAATATCTATATGATCGCAACAGCTGCCGAGGAGGCGGGATCGGCGACGCTAATGATGCCGCAGAGCATAAGGAAATTATGAAAAAAGCCTATGAGCTTGGGGGAATATTGTAATTGTGAAACAAAGAAAAAACCGGAAATGACCTGTTGAAAGCCACAGATCTGTTTCCGGTTTTTTCCTTTATAGAGGGTTCTTTATGTACAGGAAATGGACATCATATATTCCCTTTTTTACTGAACGCGTTTGATCTCCATATCCTTTGGAAGAACCAGGTTTAATATGATTGCCATTACAAATACGACAGCTACGACATTTGCAGAAAATACGGACTGCAGAAGCTGCGGGAAGATATGCCAGATGTCAGTCTCGCTGGCAGCGGTAAAACCAATGCCTACGGAAAGAGACAGTGCGGCAATAGTAATGTTTCTCTGGGTGAAGCCTGCCTTGGCAATCATTTCGATTCCGGATGTCAGGATGGTTCCAAACATCATGATGGTACATCCGCCCAATACGGAATCCGGAAGGGAGGCAAAAAAGTTTCCTACAGGAGGAAGCAGACCTGCAAGGATCATACATACCGCGCCGGTCATGATGGTGAAACGGTTTACCACCTTTGTCATGGCGATGAGACCTACATTCTGGGAGAAAGAGGTAACAGGCGGACATCCTAACAGAGAAGAAAATACGGAGGCATATCCGTCGCAGGCAAGAGAGCCTGAAATCTCTTCGGTTGTAATGTCACGTTCCAGTCCTCCGGAAACCATGGCTGTAGTATCTCCGATTGTTTCAGCGGCAGATACCAGAAAGATGATAGCGACAGAGACAATTGCTCCGGGATGAAATTCCGGCGCATAGGGCAGGAATTTCGGGAAAGAGACGATTCCTCCGGAAAAGATCACAGAGAGATCCACTTTTCCCATAAAGATCGCTACGATATAGCCTACGATCAGGCCGGCCAGTACAGAGAGCTGTTTCCAGTAGCCTTTTGCCAGAATATTCCAGGTCAGACATACCAGTAAAGTGATCGTACCAAGGATAAGATTCTGGGCAGAGCCGAAATCCTCTGAATATCCTCCGCCGAAGGATCTTGTGCCAACGGTAAAAAGAGAAAATCCAATGGCAGTTACAACAGATGCGGCAACGATTGGAGAGATGATCTTTTTCCAGTATTTTGCAAGAAGACCAAGGGTACCTTCCATGATACCGCCGACCAGAACTGCGCCCACAACTGCCGGATATCCGTAATTGGCAGCGACTGTGCTGAGAACCGTTACAAAGGTAAAGCTGACGCCCATTACAATGGGAAGCCGGGAGCCTATCTTCCAGAGCGGATAAAGCTGGATCAGAGTTGCGATTCCGGCAACGAACATGGCATTCTGGAGAAGTATGGCGATCTCTGCCTGTTTCAGTCCGCCTGCTCCTGCAATCAGGGTAATAGGCGTCAGATTGGCAACAAACATAGCCAGAATATGCTGAAGACCAAATGGGATAGCCTTCATAACAGGAACCTGTCCGTCTAAACGATAAATGTTTGCAATATCTGCGTTTTTGGCGTTCTTCATAAGTGGAATCCTCCTTTGCTGATTTTTTTATACACTTTTTTTGTTCCGCCATAAAAATGATTATGATTGCAATACAACTGATTATATTTTAACATAAAAAAATATTTTGTCCACAAAAAAATTGGTTATTTCTTACAAAAAGTGTGAAATGATAAAAACCGGGAGCAGGCAAGAGGGAATATAAAAGGATGGATGCAGAACGCAGGCAGGATATGTTATACTTATGATTATCAAGAAAAAGGAAAAGGGCTTATGAAGGAAAAACTTCCCTTTAAAAATGAATATGAGAAACTGGAACTGCTTCTGTCTCAGGGACAGTTTGAATTGCTTCTGCCAGAAGGAAAGACAGCAGGCGATATTCGTCTGATATACCTGATGAATGATGCGGTGGAAAGCTTTCTTGTTTTCTGTAAGGCAAAACTGACCGGAACCTATCTGCCGGATTTTCAGGGGGAACTGTGGGCGGATCTGGATCAGGAAGGCGATCAGTATGTACTGGTGGTACATCAGGAAGATACTGTCTGTACTTTGTTTTTTCAGGATCTGAAGCTGGAAGTCCACTTATTTGATTATGGGAGAACCGGACACTTCTGGGTAAAGGGCTACGAATATCTCCGGCAGCTGGAATATCGGATCGCTATTCTCCGGGATAAAAGAGAGTATCTGGGAGAGGAATTCTGCTCTCGGGAAGAAAGGATCCTTTCCAGTCTGGCAGAATTTCCACCGCTGAATTTCTGCTGTTATCCGGCTGTTTCAGAGAAATATCTGGTACCTTCCTGTTCCTGGTGGCAGGTTTCGGAGGAGGCGCTGCATGTAATGATGCAGCTTGCAGAGGAAGCCGGAGACCGGGGTCTGAAAAAATGGATCGGTCTGTATCGCCGGATTCCTGTAAAATGTATCGCCAAGCAGATTGCACGGATGCTGCACAGAGTGAAACATGCAGAAGTGACAGATCTGATTAATGAGAAGCTGGCTCAGGCTGCTTCCATATATGAACGCCGGGAGTTTGGCGCAGGCTGTCCGAAAGAGAAACAGAAAACTCAGGATCATCAGCCGGACAGAGAAGCGGCAGAAAAGATCCTGCGGATACAGGAAAAAGCACAACAGAGAAAAAAGCAGCTGGAGATGTCAGGAAAGCAGGTGGAAATGCTGACGGAGGAACCTTTTATTTATGCAAAGGATTCTGTGGAATATAAGATCCATCTGATGATCTGGAAACAGGAAGGAAAAAACCGGAAGGTAGAAATAGAAACCATTGATGAAAGATAAGGAGAATAAATTATGGCAAAGGTAAGAGAATTTACAGCAGGTGCAGAAGAAAATAAGAAGCTGGAAGCGATCAGGAAGCAGCTGGAGGATCTGAAAGACCAGCTGGTGGACGTACTGGAAGAATATGAGGACAGAGATCAGGAGAAAGCGGATATCCTCACAGAAGCTCTGGATGCGCTGGAGGACGCAGGGGAAGCAGTAGAGGAGGCTCTGGCAGAAAAATAAACAGGAAAGGAGCTTTCGGTATTTTGAAAGGAGATCAGTCTTGTTACAGCAGTTGAAGATACAGAATGATGACAGGGAGATTCTTCTGACAGTGATCCGTTCTTCCAGAAAAAGTATAGGGCTGGAGGTACGGAGCGGGAAAGATGTTCTGGTTCGAATCCCTGCCAGCTTATCAGACCGGGAACTGAAAAATTTCGTAGAGAAGCACAGAGAATGGATTTTTGATAAAACAGCACAGATACAGAGCAGAAAGGACGCACGCAATTCCACCGGCGCAGTACCGGCAGAAAAATTATCCCCGGAAGAAATAGAACAAATAAAAGAAAAAATAGGAGCCAGGGTCAGATATTACAGTCAGATGATGGGAGTAACGACAGGAAGGATCACCATCAGAAACCAGAAGACCCGATGGGGAAGCTGCAGTGCAAAGGGTAATGTAAATTTCAATTATCAGCTTTATTACCTTCCGGAGGAACTGTTGGATTATGTAGTGATTCATGAACTGGCTCACCGAAGACATATGAATCATTCCGGAGAATTCTGGGCAGAGGTGGAAAAATACTGTCCGGACTACAGACAGCGCAGAAAACAGTTGAAATCCTATGAGCTGGTATAGGAAAAGGGAGATGTTATGATTTATATCAGTCATCTGATAAAAGATGAAGAAATGAAAGAAATGATTGCCCGGACAGGTATGGGTATAGAAAGTATTGAATTTTCGGTGGCAGAAAATCTGGATAATCTTGTCCGGACGCTGAGAACCTATCAGAAACGACTGGAATTTATGGAATGCAGAGAGCTTATCCTGCACGGTCCGTTTCTTGATCTGAATCCCATGGCTTATGATACGCTGGTGGTACAGGCTACACGGACACGATATGAACAGGCCTACCATGCAGCAGTGGAACTGGGGGCAAAAAAACTGATCCTGCACAGTGGATTTATTCCTTCTGTTTATTTTCTTACAGGCTGGGCAGAGCGAATGGCAGATTTTTATAAGAGGTTTCTGGACGATAAAGACGATTCTGTGGAGATCCTTATGGAAAATGTAATGGATCCTCTTCCGGAACCATTGAGGGAGGTAATGGAAAAGGTTTCTCATCCTTCCTTTGGGATCTGTCTGGATATCGGTCATGCAAACTGTTTTTCCCGGACAGGCTGCGCAGAATGGGCGGAAACACTGTTTCCCTATATCCGTCACCTTCACCTTCATGATAACCCGGGAGACAGGGACAGGCATCAGGCGCTCGGAGACGGAACGGTTCCTTATGGGAAGGTTCTGGATATGTTCCATGACAGGGCAGAGGTTTCCTGTACAATAGAATGCAGTACGGAAAAAGATATCTGCAAAACCTTTTCGCTGCTTCAAAACAGGCATTTTTATTGACAATCAAAATACCTTATGATACGATAAAATTACTTGAAATATTTACATATTTTAAATATTTTATAAAAAATAAGATATCTGAAACATGCGGATAAAATGTGAATCCGGTGGAAATCCGGAACAGTTTTATCCCTGCTGTAAAAGCAACGAACAGGCCGTGCCACTGAAGAATTTCGGGAAGGGGCTTTAGTAGGAAAAGATTTGGCTTAAGTCAGAATACTTTTTATCTGCATGAGAAAAGACCATTCGATGGATAAAAACGGATGTCTGTTTTTTATGCCTGTTTTACGAAAGGAGAAAAAATGAAAAACAAAAATCAAAAATCAACTCTGATTGCGGTGATCGCTCTTGTTGTGGTCATAGCAGTGGCTGGACTGTGCTACTTAAAATTTAAGCCCGGCACAACAGAAGGAAGCAAGGAAATCACCGTAAAGGTATCAGCTCTTGACCAGGGGGAAGAAACGTTTACTTATCAGACAGATGCAGAGTACCTTGGGGAAGTCCTGACAGATAAGAAATTGATCGAAGGTGAAAAAGGACAGTACGGTATGTTTATCACTGCAGCAAATAATGTAAAAGCAGATGAATCCAAACAGCAGTGGTGGTGCATTACCAAAGGCGGTGAACGGGTAAATACCTCTGTAGACCAGACTCCGATCCAGGATGGGGAACAGTACGAGCTTACTTTAACAGAGGGATATTGATGAAGGCTCAGATTAAGACAAAAGATCTGGCAGTCATGGGGGTAATGGCAGCGATTGCTTTTATCAGTCAGGTAGCATTAAGCTTTCTTCCAAATATCGAGCTTGTGACACTTTTGTTTATTCTGTATACTCTTGTTATTGGAAAGAAAGTTTTTGGAGTTGTGTACGCCTTTGTTTTTCTGGAAGGCGTTACCTACGGGTTTGGATTATGGTGGATCAATTACCTTTATGTGTGGACGATCCTTTGTCTGATAACCCTTGCATTCAGAAAGCAGACTTCCTTTGTTTTCTGGAGTATCATATCCGGATTTTTCGGACTTGGCTTTGGAGCATTGTGCAGTCTTCCTTATTTTTTTATCAGCGGTCCTTCCGGGGCTTTGGCTTACTGGATTGCAGGAATACCAAGCGATATCACACATTGTATCGGTAATGTATTTCTGTGTCTGATACTGTTTAAGCCGCTTCATTATATTTTGATGAAGATTAATGAATACAAAAGCTGAGATTTTCATTTCAGTATATGGAAAAGGTGATATTTACTGACAGGAAGAATATTTTATAAATTCTTTATGAAATTTAACATCTGCAATATTGACTGTGAGTGTTGGAATGGCTATAATATGTGCCATTAGATATTTTACAGGAGGCTGGATTTTTATAATGGAAGATAGCGACAGTAGCGCTGACCCAAATCAAAAGAATAATCTGAATGAATGACATATATTTCAAGACATGGTCTGTGTATTTTTTGATACGCAGGTCATGTCTTGTGTTGTATATAAAAGATTATTTGAAAAATTTTTTTGAAAGAGGTTGGCAGATATGAATAATTCTTTGATATTTTTATTATTATTTCAGGTTGTACTGATTGCACTGAATGCTGTTTTTGCAAGTGCGGAAATAGCGGTATTGTCTATTAATGAAACGAAGCTGGAACGAATGGCGGAACAGGGGAATAACCGGGCAAAACGACTGTTTCGACTGACACGGGAGCCGGCAAGATTCCTTGCTACCATTCAGGTTGCCATCACGCTTTCCGGTTTTCTGGGAAGTGCTTTTGCTGCGGATAATTTCTCTGAACCACTGGTAGGCTGGATCCTTTCTCTGGGAGTGGATATTCCGAGAGAGACACTGGATGCCGGAGCGGTAATCTTGATCACTCTGGTGCTTTCTTATTTTACGCTGATTTTCGGAGAACTGGTTCCCAAGCGTATTGCAATGAAGAAACCGGAGCAGCTTGCTATGGGGATTTCCGGTCTGGTAAGTGGAATTTCCATTGTATTTAAACCAATCGTTTCTTTTCTTTCCATATCTACGAATTTTGTTCTGCGTTTGTGCGGAATCGACCCCAATGAGGAAGAAGAGCAGGTAAGTGAAGAAGAAATACGAATGATGGTTGATGCGGGAAGTGAGAAGGGAACCATTGATTATCAGGAAAAAGAATTTATCCAGAATGTATTTGAATTTAATGATATCATGGTGGAAAGCATAGCCACTCACCGCACAGATGTAACGATCCTGTGGCTGGAGGATGACATGGATTCCTGGGCGGAGACCATTCATAACAGCCGTCATACACGCTATCCGGTGTGCGACGGATCACCGGATAATGTGGTCGGCGTCTTAAATGCCAAAGATTATTTCCGTATTGAAGATAAAAGTCGGGAAAACGTCCTTCAAAAAGCAGTATATCCTGCATATTTTGTTCTGGAGACCACAAAGGCGGACGTTCTGTTTAAAAATATGAAAACAGAGAAAAAATCCATGGCGATCATCATTGATGAATATGGCGGTATGACAGGAATCGTTACTTTATATGATCTGATAGAAGAACTGGTGGGAGATCTGGAGGATGAACCGACAGCAGATGAGAATGAGGAGCCTTATATGGAAAAACTGAATGAAGATACCTGGATGGTCAGTGGAAATGTGGAAATTGAGGAGTTTGAGGATGCCCTGGGTGTGGAAATCTCCTCTTCGGAATTTGATACAGTGACAGGACTGGTATTTCAGAAGCTGGGATGGATACCGGAGGATGGAAAACAGGATATTGACGTTCAGATCCAGAATCTCCAGATACATATCAGCAGTGTTAAGGATCATCAGATTGAAAGTGCAACAGTAAAGGTTTGTGAAAAACAGGAGAAGGATACAGAGAAAGCATAAAGGCTTTCAGAAAGGCAGATGATAACAGATGAAAGATCAAAAAGATAAAAAAATAGAAGAGCAGTTTGAATTCCGCAGTGTGCGGACAGAAGAAACAGAGGAGGCGGCAGCGCTGGAACAGAAATGCTTTCCGCCAAATGAGGCCTGCGCCCCTCAATTCATGAAAGAGAGGATCCAGGCGGCGGCTGAGATATTTCTGGTGGCAGTGGACAGAGAAAACGGAAGGATCGCAGGATTTCTCAACGGGATCGCCACAGAAGAAAAGCATCTGCGGGATGAATTTTTTACAGATGCCTCCCTTCATGATCCCAGAGGAAAAAATATCATGCTGACAGGTCTTGCCGTGCTTCCGGATTATCGGGGACAGGGGCTTGCAGGAGAACTGGTGGAGCGTTACGCCCAAAGGGAAAGGCAGAAAGACCGTGAGCGTCTGGTACTTACCTGTCTGGAGGAAAAGGTGGAAATGTACCGGAAATTTGGATTTCAGGATCTGGGACTTTCCGGATCCGTCTGGGGCGGCGAAGAATGGCATGAAATGGTCAGGGAGCTTTAACGGTTCCGGTAATAAAATACAGCTACCTGCGTCCGGTCCCGGAGCTGTAGCTTATCCAGGACAGAGCTGAGATAATTTCGTACCGTTCCTTCACTGAGAAACAGACGGGCGGCAATCTCTTTGTTGCTGAGTCCGTCTGCGATCAGGCGGATGATCTCCTGTTCCCGTTCGCTGATATCATGCTCCCGGTAGTTGAAGGAAGAGCCGGACTGGATCAGTTCAGGGATTTTGGATACGATCTCATGACCGAAAACAGTCTGACCGGAATAAACCGCCCGGAGGGCAGGAAGGATGCTGGCATAATCCTGTTTCAAAAGGTATCCCTTGGCGCCCAGTTTCAGCGCGCGGACGATATACTCGTCATCGGAAAAGGTGGTGAGAAGAAGAATCCTGGCATCCGGAAATTCTTCCAGTATCTCTGCGGCTGCATCCAGGCCGCTTACCTCTTTCATCCGGATATCCATAAGAAGTACGTCCGGATGATATCTGCGGAATAATTCAACCGCTTCTTTTCCATCAGATCCAGTGGCAGGAACTGTGATATCGCCGCTGGATTCCAGAATGGTCTTTAATGCTCCTGATACAAAAATATCGTCGTCTACGATCAAAACTTTCATTTTTTTACTCCTGTTCTTTGGGAATGGTGATAAAAAGCCGGAACCCATTGTCTGTAGTGATCTGAAGGGTTCCCTTCAGTGATTCCAGCCGATCCTTCATATTGGAAAGACCGATGCCGCGGGAGCGGCTGTCAGAGGAAACGTGAACGTCCATTTTATCTGATGGATCGGATATTTTTCCATTGTCTTCGATACAGAGCTGATAAAGAGCCGGATGCTCTCTCAGGGTAATATGTGCCTCAGTGGCGCTGCTGTGTCTGGAGATATTGGAAAGTCCTTCTTTTATAATGCTGATAAAACAGTATTTGATCTCTTTTGGGACTTCATATCCCATATCATAATCCAGTGTTACCGGACAGAACTGAAATTCCGAAGCCAGCCCGGCGACTGCATCTTTCAGGTTTACGGAATCATCATGAAGATCATGGACGCTTGTCCGGATGCTTGTCATGGCCTGATTCAGAGCCTGATCCAGATTTTCCAGTACAGAGTCCAGAGCAGGCTCTTTATTTATGGCTTTTGCCGCGCCGGTAAGAAGGATGGAACGGGAAAGGAGATGGCCTACATTGTCATGGATCTCCCGGGCAATACGGTTCCTTTCTTTCAGGGTGGCCGCATAGATTTCATAATTCTGCTTTTCCACAAGCATCCTGTTTTTTTCTGCAAGAAGGAGATTTTTCTCCGTACTGTCATCCCGGAGCTTCATAAGTGTCTGTTCCAGTTTCTCAGAGACGTCTGTGCGGCGCTGCAGGCAGAAGGAAAGAACCATGAGCAGAAAGATCCACAGGAAGAGAAAGAGCCTGTTTTTATCTGAGGAGAAAATATGGCAGCAGCAGAGAATGCCTCCTGCAAAAACAGGGATATACAGATGATCCATAAAAAATATATAAAAAATCGCGGGAAAGAAAATACAGAGCCGGGGCAGCAAAAGAGAAGCGCCCATAAGGAGAAGCCCGGCAATCAGATGTACACGGGAGTTTTCCGTAACATATCCTGTGGAGCAAAAACAGAGACAGAGAAGAAATGCCAGTACAAATTCATAGTCCGGCTTCCGGTATAAAAGAGAAAAGAAGCTGAACAGTATTAAAAATCCCATATCCTGAATGCGGTTCATAATGGTTCCTCCCGGTCATGGAGCTGTCCAAAAACTGCTCCAGAGTGAATGCTGGTGATGCTTTCAGTATAATATAAAACCGCTTTTGTGGCAAAGAAAAAAGCTTCTTCATGGAAGATCGTGACATTTGTCATATGAGAAGATGACGGCGCTCACTACCGGAGGAGGAAAAGGGCTGCTATAATACCGGTAAGATCAGTAAAAACCACAGGCGGATATAAACGGCAAACCGGACAGGAATATGGTCTCCGGGTAAGGCCGGAGAATAACAGGAATGCCGGAAAAGGAGGAGATTATGGGCAGAACAGAATGGGAAAAAGAAGGAATCGTACATATAGAAAATCTGGTAAAAAGATATGGATCTCTGGTGGCGCTGGATCATCTGAACCTGGATATCATGGAGGGGGAGATCTTTGGGCTTCTGGGACCAAACGGTTCCGGAAAAACAACTGCCATCAGCTGTATGCTGGCGCTTTTGAAATATGACAAGGGAAGTATCCGGATCATGGGTGAGGAGATGTCTCCGGACAGCTACGAGGTAAAAAGCCAGATCGGCATTGTGCTTCAGAATGTGGCGGTTTTTGAGGAACTGACCGTATATGAAAACATTGATTATTTCTGCGGGCTCTATGTGAAAGACCGAAAAAGAAAAAAGCAGCTTGTGGAGGAAGCGCTTGTATTTACCGGACTTGAGGATTACCGGAAAATGCGTCCCAAAAAGCTTTCGGGCGGTCTTTTGAGAAGACTGAACATTGCCTGCGGCATTGCTCATAAACCGAAGCTCATCATTCTGGACGAACCTACCGTGGCAGTGGATCCTCAGAGCCGGAACAGGATACTGGAGGGAATCAGAGAGCTGAACCGTCAGGGCTCCACTATTATATACACTTCTCATTACATGGAAGAGGTAGAGCAGCTTTGCAGCAGGATCGCCATAATGGATCATGGAAGAAGCGTTGCGGTGGGAACCAAAGAGCAGCTTACGGGAATGATCAAAACAGGAGAAAAGATAACGATCGAGGCGGCATCGCTGAATCAGGAACAGCTTGCACAGATCAGACAGCTTCCGCATGTGTTTCAGGTGGATTACAAAGATGATATTCTTACGGTTCACTGTACAGAGGCAAAAAATAATCTGGTAAAAATCCTGCATTATCTGGAGGAGCAGGAGGCAGCCTTTGGAAGGGTATATTCAGAGCTTCCCACTCTCAATGACGTATTTCTTGAGATCACGGGGAAACAGCTTCGGGACTAGGAGGAGATTATGAGAGATCTGATAAGGTACAGTATCATAAGAAAAGTCAAAAATTTTAATATTTTATTCTGGCCCTGTCTTTTTCCGCTGATTATGGGAACTTTGTTCTACTTTGCCTTTGGAAATATGTCTGAGGCGGATTTTGAGACAGTACAGGCGGCATATGTGGAAGAAAAAAAGGATCCGGCTTTTGCCGGATTTCTGGAGGAACTGGATCAGGAAGGCTCTGTGATAAGGGTTGAAAAAATGACAGAGGAACAGGCTTCCGGAAAACTGGCGGCCCGGGAGATCCAGGGGATTTTTTTTGGAGGGGAGACTCCTTACCTGCAGGTAGCAGGCAGCGGAATGGCACAGAGCATTATGCAGAGCCTGCTGGAAAGCTACCTTAACGGAAAACATATCATGGAAACTGTGGCAGAGATTCATCCGGAAAAACTGCGGCAGGCGGCAGACGCTATTTCAGATTATCGGGAACTGGTGGAAAATGTTTCTCTCGGAGGCAGGACGACCAACGGCAACGCGGGATTTTTTTATGCGCTGATCGGAATGGCATGTCTGTATGGATGTTTTGTGGGTATGGGGTCTGCCTGCTGGCTTCAGGCAAATGTAACGTATCTGGCCGCAAGGCAGTGCGCATCTCCGGTACACAGGATGACCATGATCCTTACAGAAGTTCTGACATCCTTTGGACTTCATTTTCTGAACGTAGTGATTCTGATTTTTTATCTGAAATATGTGCTGCGGATGGAATTTCAGGGAAGTACGGGGGATATGCTGCTGGTATCCATGGCGGGGTGCATCGTAGGTGTGAGTATGGGAATCTTTGTATCCAGCGCGTCCCGGCTCAGTGAAAAAATCAAGGTAGGGATCATGCTGGCGATTTCCATGACAGCCAGCACTCTGGCAGGTCTGATGAACGTAGAAATCAAATATGCGGTAGACCAGAAGTTTCCGCTGATTAATAAGCTGAATCCGGCGGCTCTGATATCAGATGCTTTTTACTGCATCAATGTTTATGAGAACCCTGCGCGTATGCGGAACAATATTCTTACGCTGACAGCCATGGCGGCAGTGCTGACAGCGGCTTCATTTCTGGTAGTCAGGAGGGAACGTTATGACAGTATTTAAAGGATATATGAAGGTAATCCGCCAGAACTGGGGACTGATCCTTCTGTATGTGGCAATCTTTTTTGCATGTACGATCCTGATGCAGTCCATGGCAGGAAAAACAGAAAAAAGCTATCAGGCAGAGTCGCTGAAGGTAGCTGTGGCAGACGGGGACGGAGGGATTCTGGCAAAAGCCCTGGAAGCATATCTGGGAAACTTCCATGAAATCATTCCCATGGAAAATGAGATTTCCGCCATGCAGGAAAAGCTTTTTTATCGTGAGGTGGAGTACATTGTACGGATTCCGGATAATTTTGTCGAAAAATGCATCCTGAATGGGGAAAAAATATCAGTTACCACTATTCCTGACACCTATTCCGGCATTTATGTGGATCACCAGATCAACAGTTTTCTCAATAATGCAGGAACCTGTCTGGCAGCAGGTTTTTCGGAAGAAGAAGCAGCCCGGGCGCTGACAGATGAGGTTCCGGTAAAGGTAGCGCTGGCCGGAAAGAACGGCAGTACAGACAATCCGGGATACATGTATTATTTCCGGTATCTGCCATATCTGTTTCTGGCTCTGTTTGGATTTGTAGCAGGGAATATACTGATTGTTTTCAGCAAAAAAGAGGTAAAAAACAGAATGCTGGCGTCTCCGGTATCTGCCAGACGCCAGAGTCTGGAGGGACTTCTGAGCCTGGCGTTTTTTGGAGGGGCTGTACTGCTCTTTGTTCTTTTTGCAGCAGCGATCTATTATGGGAAAGATCTTTATGGAAATGAAAATTTTGGATATTATCTTTTGAATACACTGGCAGTATTTCTGGTGTCCATGTCCGTGGCATATCTGGCAGGAACACTTGCTCCGAATAAGGACGCCCTTACCGGGATCGTGAACATTCTTTCTCTTGGAATGTGCTTTCTGTGCGGTGTGTTTGTTCCGTTAGAATATATTTCCAAAGGTGTAAAAACTGTCAGCCAGTTCCTTCCGGTATACTGGTATGAAAGGGCGAATGATATTCTGGGCAGTTTTACTGTGCTTACGGAAAATGCAAGGATACAGATCCTTCAGGCAGTTGGAATACAGCTGGTATTCTGTATTGCGCTGGTAAGCCTGACTCTGGTGATCGGCAAATACAGAAGAGTGGGAAGATAAGGTGATTTTGTCACAGACTGACATAAAATTTCCGTGTATGATAAGACCATAAAATAAATCCCGAAGAAAAAGGGAAGTCTATAACTACGAAACAGACGGCTGCCGGAGGCGGCAGAAAGAGTTTCTTATAAAAATACACACAGCCCCGGAACAACAGAAGAATACAGGCAGGGGCGGACAGGAGGAAAATATGTCAGCTTTAAATATTACAAAAAATAATTTTCATGAAGAGGTTATGAACAGTGATAAACCTGTGCTTCTGGATTTCTGGGCAGGCTGGTGCGGACCATGCAGGATGCTCTCTCCGGTGGTGGATGAGATCGCAGAGGAGAATGACGATATCAAGGTCTGCAAGATCAATGTGGACGAGCAGCAGGATCTGGCTTCCGAGTTTAAGATCATGACCATCCCTACCCTGATGGTTTTTAAAAACGGAGAATTGCAGAGCCGTTCCATGGGAGTAAAACCAAAGGAAGAAATTCTGGAAATGCTCCAGTAAGGGAAACAGATCATAGAAAGAAAAACAGGGAATTCCGTTAAACGACAGGTGTCGGAAAACGGGGTTCCCTGTTTTGTGTAAAATAATAAAGTTGATTTTGCAATACTAATGAAGTAAAATTGGGATAAGTATAACAGAAAACAGCTTGGAAGTTATTGTGTGAAGGAGACTTAAATGAATAGTGGGGATGAGCAATTAGTTGAGATTATAATGAAATACAGAGAGAAACTGCAAAAGAAAATTAGAGAACGAAAAGCTGAAATGGAAGCGGATCATAATGACCATTACATGTTGTATAATGCTTTGGGGTTTACAGGTGATGAGGGATATCAAATTGATTTTCAGCAAAATGTAGGCAGATTTTTATATAAATATGCAGGCTCTTTAATAGAAGAATTAGCTATAAAATGTTTCAAAATTGCACATCCGGATGCACAGGAAAAAGTGAGACTGAAAAATACGATTGACCAGAGTCCTAAAACCATTGAAATTGATTGTCTGATAGGAAACCGTGCGATCGAACTGAAGTGGAAGGATGCGACGACGGATGGCGATCATATTAAGAAGGAGCATAAAAGAGTAAAAATCATACGAGAAGCAGGATATATTCCTGTCAGAATTATGTTTTTTGAGCCAAATTGCAATCAGGCTATTCGTATTCAGGCGAAATTGAAAGATTTGTATCAGGAACTTGGCGGCGAGTATTATTCGGGCGATTCTGCATGGGGATATTTAAAGAATGATACAGGTATCGATTTGAGGTCAGTAATAGAAAGAAATGGAAAGTGATTAGATGGACATTAATAATGTTTACTGTGGAGACTGCTACAATTTAATGAGAGAGTTAGCAGATGAGACAATAGATGCCATATATATGGATCCCCCTTTTTTTACACAGGAAACACAAAAATTAACAAATAAAGAGGGCGTTGAATATTCCTTTGAAGATTCCTGGGAGGATATGGAATCCTATGTAAAATATATAAAGAAACGTCTCATGGAATGTAAAAGAATATTGAAAAAAACAGGGAGCATATTTGTACACTGCGATAGAAATGCTTCTCATTATTTAAAAATTGCACTGGATCAGGTATTTGGGATAGATAATTTTCAAAGTGAAATTGTATGGTCATATAAAAGATGGTCAAATTCTAAAAAGGGATTATTAAATAATCACCAGATTATTTTTTTCTACAGTAAAACTCAGAAATTCAAATTTAATACAATCTTTACAGATTATTCGGAAACTACAAATGTCGATCAGATACTGCAGGAGCGTGTAAGAGATAAAAATGGAAAGTCAACGTATAAAACAGATGAAAACGGACAGGCGGTTATAGGAAAAGCCAAAAAAGGCGTGCCGTTATCAGATGTCTGGGAAATTCCTTATTTGAATCCAAAAGCAAAGGAGCGGGTCGGCTATCCTACACAAAAACCAGTTATTTTATTAGAAAGGATAATTAAACTGGTTACGGAAGAAGGGGATATTGTATTGGATCCATTTATGGGATCAGGAACAACAATGGTCGCAAGTAAGCTGTTAAATAGAAATTTTTTAGGATTTGATATCATGAACAAGGCAATAGAACTTACACGGGACAGGCTTAAAAATATTGTTAAAACAGAATCGCTTTTATTAAAAAAGGGAAAAAAGGCATATCAAAATTTAGAGGAAGACTGTATGGCTCTGATAAAAAGTATGAATGCTGTTCCGGTACAGAGAAATTCGGGTATAGATGGATTTCTGAAGGAATATATTGACGGAAGTTCTGTTGCAATAAGAATACAACGTGAAAATGAAACCTTATCAGAAACCGTTTATAAATTGCTTAAAGCAACGAAAAACAAAAGCTGTTCATATGTGGTTGTGATTCGTACTCATAAGGATTATACGGATACCTTTGATTATACGGATATTCCTGATGGAGTATTGATTATAGACAGGTATGATTTGCAGATACGGGAATTAACAAAGCTATTTAAAAAGAAAATTGCAGCAGGATAAAAAACAGGGAATTCCGTTAAACGACAGGTGTCGGAAAACGGGGTTCCCTGTTTTGTGTAAATATTTATTCTGAAATTTCTTCCAGCTTTTTTTTGTCGGTAAGCTCGATGGTTCCTCTGGAAAGTTTCACAAGCCCTTCGCTCTGGAAATAGCGGAGCATCCTTGTCACTACCTCCCGGGCTGTTCCAAGGTGGTTGGCGATTTTTTCATGGGTGATCTTCAGGGAGTCTGTATTGTCAAGAATACTTTCTTCCACCAAAAATGCAGCAAGGCGTTTGTCAAAGCTTTTCCACATAATCTGTTCGATGAGCCACATGACCTCGGTAAACCGGCTTCCCATGATCTGGTTGGAAAAGTTGGCTACAGCAGCAGATTCTTCCATGAGTTTTTTATAAATATGAGGAGGCAGGACAATGACCTCACTGTCTTTTTCTGCTTCTATGATAACTTCAAACTGAATGTTGCGCATGATACAGGAGGCAGAAAAAATGCAGACATCTCGTTCAAAGAGACGATAGAGAGTGATCTCTCTGCCTTCGTCAGAGATAATATAAGCCCGGAGCTGTCCGGAAAGGATCAGTAAAAGTCCCAGACAGTCAACAGAGCCATTATGGAGAACCGTTCCTCTGGGGACAGAACGGGTCTGAGAAGACTGGGAAATTATTTTTTGCTGAGCCGGGGTAAGCTTATCCCAAATGGGAAAATGTGTTGATAAGTCCATGGCAGATCACTCCTTTTTTTATACTACAGTTTAGTATATAAAACAGGAGGAAATCTGTCAAACGTCTGGAAAATAAATATTGCGTGTGATAAAATTATGTTACAGCAGAAGGAGGAGAAAAATGGAAAGACATGCATTTGCAATGAAGATAAAAGAAGACCAGATGAATATCTACAGAAAAAAACTGGGAGAGGTCTGGAAAGAACTTACCGATTTTCTGGACAGAAACGGAATCAGAAATTTCAGCATCTGGAATGCAGAGGATCTTATTTTTGGATATTATGAAAATGAAGATGGAATGAAGCTGGATAAACAAGAGGAAGCGGTAAGATCCGGACTTATAGAAAAAATGCAGGATACGTTTCAGTGGATTTCTGTACCAGGCCAGGATATGCGCCTGATGTATCATGATTTTGGGATTGTAAGAGAATGCAAGGAACTGATCCGGCACAGAGTATTTATGACAAAGCTTAAGGATGGCTGTGAGGAAGAATATAAGGCACGCCATGACGGGCTTATCGAAAAAAGAGGAGATACCGTAGATCCGGGACCGGACAGCAACTTCAGTATCTGGAGTGCAGGCGGCTATATTTTTGGCTACAATGAGATTGACACGACCATGGAAGTTCAGGAGACTGCAGAAGCCAGAGAGGAGACCATTGCCTGGGAAACCCGACAGCTGGAGATCATGGACTGGATCACAAATGATGTGGACTGGATGACAGGAGAGGTTCATGCAGCTGTGAAGCGGCTGGCATGGCATAACTGAAAACTGGAAATGAAAAACTGCAGAACCGGCTCCGGTCCTGCAGTTTCATTTTCAGAAGTTTATTTCTCTACAATCTCAAGTACGTCCATTGGACATGCTTTTACACAGATACCGCATGCGATACACTTGGATGCTACAGGTTTTGCATCTACTTTGACCATGAGGCCGAAAGGACATGCCTCCACACATTTACCACAGCCTGTACAGAGTTTTTTGTTTACCATGTAAACGCCTTTTGCGTTCTGAGTGATAGCTCCTGCCTCACATACTTCTGCACATTTGCCGCACTGAGGACATGCCACAGGTTTTGGCTCGCCTTTGCGTTCTACGATCTGGATGCAGGATGCAAGTACATTGGACTCTTTGTAGTAGGCGTTGGAACATGCCTCCACACATGCCAGACATGCCATACAGGTAGCGCCTTTTTTCACTGCCAGTTTTTTCATTACCATACCTCCGCTTTTTGTTCTTTTTCAATCTCATTATCTGCTGTGTTCAGCTGGTTTCATTATAACATTTTTATGTGATGCCGACAATTTATTTTGTGCTTTTTTTCACAAAGTCAGGAATTTTTCCTGTATACTACTGGTTTTGCCGGTGAAAATAGAGTATGATAAGAAAAAGTACTGTTGTGAATGGAGTGGACAATGGTGAAAGATTACAGGGAGAATTAACAGTTTCCTCACATTTTTCCCACAAAGTCAACACAAATTTTTTTTATACTCTAATCATCAAATGAAAACAGAGATATCCAAGGAGGGAAATCATAATGGAGAACATGAACCAGGATTTTAATATAAATAATGATGATGACAATAAGGAGAAAAAGAACAAAAAGAAGAATCGTATTCTGAAAGGTACAGGGATTGCTCTGTGCGCTGTTCTGGCAGGCGGTCTTGCATTTGAAGGAATCAGCTCTGCATCCGGGTGGAATTTCAGCAATACAGTAAAAGCATCCAATACAGAAGAAAACAGAACAGAGCTTTTAAAAACAAAAGAGAAAACAGAGGATAAAAAAGAAGAAACTGCAGATACTGCACAGGAACCTGCAGAGGAGCCTTCTGAGACAAAAGTCAAAGGCAGTCTGGATGTATCAGATATTGCGGCAGAAGCAATGAAATCGGTTGTTGCTATTACAACTAAATCTGTTCAGGAGGTTCAGACGTATCTGGGAGATTTTGGATTCGGTGGATTTACTACACAGCAGCAGGAGGTAGAGGGAAGCGGCTCCGGTATTATCATTGGACAGAATGATGAAGAGCTTCTGATCGCAACAAATTATCATGTGATCGAGGGGGCTAATACCGTATCGGTAACCTGTATTGACGGCGAAGTCTATGAAGCAACTGTAAAGGGGTATGATGCAGATAAGGATCTGGCAGTTGTTTCTGTGGCAGTTTCTGATATTTCTGATGATACCATGGAACAGATCCAGGTGGCTTCCATTGGAAGTTCTGATGATCTGAGAGTTGGAGAACAGGTTATTGCCATTGGTAATGCCCTTGGTTACGGACAGTCTGTTACCACTGGTATTGTCAGCGCTAAGAACCGTAAGCTGGATGATTCCGGTCAGGCCGATGAAAATTCTGACGGCGTAAACCTGATCCAGACAGATGCAGCTATCAACCCGGGAAACAGCGGCGGTGCTCTTCTTAATATGAACGGCGAACTGGTGGGAATCAACTCAGCAAAGCTTGCATCTACTGAGGTGGAAGGAATGGGCTATGCCATTGCTATTACAGATGTGTCCGATATCCTTGAAAATCTGATGAATGAAACACCGAGAGACAGGATAGAGGATCACGGCGTTCTGTCTATCGTAGGCACTTCTGTAAGCGAAGAGGCAGCCAGTGTTTATGATATTCCGGAAGGTGTTCTTATTGCAGAAGTAACAGAGGATGGAGCGGCTGATAAGGCAGGCATCAAGGAGAAAAATATCATTACAGAGTTTGATGGAAAAAGGGTGCGCAGCATCGATGCTCTGGTAGACATGCTTCAGTATTATGAGCCTGGTGAAGAGGTTGAGGTAACACTTCAGGTTCTTGGAAACGGCGGATACGAAGAAAAGAAGGTTACAGTGAAACTGGATAAAAATACCAATAAGGAAGCAGATACATCAGAAACAAAGGAGAGTGCTCAGCCATCAGAAGAACAAGGTGAGCAGAGTATTCTGGAAGAGTTTGGAAACGGAGCTGAGGAGGATTCCACATACGAGGAATTTTTTGGTGACATCTGGTAAAACAGGTATTTTTGTAAAAAGATAAGAATATAAGCAGAAAGACTGCTGCAGAATATGTTCTGGAATCTATACAGGTCAGAACATGGATCCGCAGCAGTCTTTTTATGCAATAGAAAAACAGAACAGAAGGTACTGATTTTTCTGTTGCATGAAAAACGTTCCGCGAGGATGTGAACTGCTGTGCACAGGCTGGTTGAAACCAAAGAAAAGGTCTGTTATACTTAAACACAGAAGTTCCGGGGATAATGTGGAAAACATTTTTCATCGGGAGAATATATGTGGAAAACGGTGAGAAAATATGAAAAAAAGAAAAGTGATTATTGACTGTGATCCGGGAGTAGACGATGCAGTGATGCTGGCACTGGCATCAGCTCACCAGGATCAGCTGGAGATATCAGGCATAACAACAGTATGTGGAAATCAGGATATAGATAAAGTAAGCAGAAATGCTTTGAGCCTGTCTGATCTTTTCGGTATTGAAGTTCCGGTAGCCAGAGGAATGGACAGACCCATGGTGCGGGAACCCCAGTATGCGCCGGAAACACATGGAGAAGACGGAATCGGCGGGTGTGTTCTTCCGGAGACACAGAAAACAGAGAGCAGGGAAAACGGAATCCTTTTTATGAAAAGAATATTGAAGGAACTGGACAAGGAGGAAAAGGCCACAATCATTGCAACCGGTCCTTTAACGAATGTTGCACTTTTGCTTCGGATGTTTCCGGAAACGGCAGATAAGATCCGGGAGATTGTTTTTATGGGAGGATCACTGTCCGGAGGCAACGTTACAGATGCGGCGGAATTTAATTTTTATGAAGATCCGGAAGCTGCCAGAATAGTTCTCCGCTCAGGTGTTCCTCTGGTAATGTGCGGACTTGATGTTACAGAGAAGTGTACACTGACCCGGAAACAGATACTGAAAATGTGCCAGTGGGGAAGTCCTGCGGCAAAGCTTTGCGGAGACATGCTGGGATATTGTCTGGAAAATTCCTCTGAGAAATACAGAGGGGAAGTAAGTGTTCATGATGCAGTTCCGGTGATGTATCTCCTTCATCCGGAAATATTTGAAGGAAGACATAAGATTCTGGATGTAGACTGTTCAGAAGGTGCGGCCAGAGGGGCAGTACTGGGTGGATTCCGCTGGTGGAAAAATGAAGCAGAGGACACAAATGTTTATGTGCTGACAGGTGCAGATAAAGAGAAATTTCAGGAGTATCTGATCACATCTTTATATGAGCTGGCACAGTGAAAAGTAAAGGAAGAGCTTTATATGAATTATATTGTTTTTGATCTGGAGTGGAATCAGTGTCCTGATGGAAAAAATGGTTCGAATCCGGATCTGCCCTTTGAGATCATAGAGATCGGCGGGGTAAAGCTGAATGAAAAAAGAGAAAAGATCAGTGAATTTCACAGACTTATAAAACCTCAGGTCTACAACTGGATCCATGACAGTATCCATAGTGTGATCCATGTGGATTATAAGGAGCTTATGAATGGAGTACCATTTTCGCAGGCGGTCAGAGAATTTCTGGACTGGTGCGGGAAAGATTTTGTATTCTGTACCTGGGGGATGCAGGATCTGATGGAACTTCAGAGAAATATGAGGTATTATGGTCTCCTTGATCTTCTTCCCGGTCCGGTGATCTATTATGATATCCAGAAGCTATTCAGCTGGTTTCATGAAAATATCAAGCTGAGAAGAAGCCTGGAATATGCCATTGATTGTCTGGCCATTGAAAAAGAAAAGGATTTTCACAGAGCGCTGGAAGATGCGGAATATACAGCCAGGGTTTTTGCAAAGCTGGATATGGCAGAGATACTCCCTTATTATTCCATCGATACTTATCAGCCGCCGAATAGCCGGAAAGAAGAAATTTATATCTCATATCCCACGTATGATAAATATATATCCAGACAGTTTTATGATCGGGAAAAAGTAATAAAAGACCGGGAAGTGGCAAGTACTCGCTGTCCTGTCTGCCATCTGCCGGCCAAAAGACGGCTGAGATGGTTTATGAATAATTCCAGAATATATGAAAGTATTTCTCAGTGTCAGGAGCATGGATATATTAAGGGAAAAGTCAGGATCCGCAGAACAGATGAAGATATGTTTTATGCAGTAAAGACTTTGAAACCTGTAAATGAACAAAAAGCGGAGGAACTCCGCCAGAAGCGGGATTCTCTCCGCAAAAAACGTAACATGAAGCATAATTAGATAAGCAGATCGGACAGCAGGTTTTTTTGATAATATCTTGCAAAGCCGGTCTGCTGGCCGTTAAAACTGTAGGTGATCTCCAGAAGGGGAAGGCCTGCAGGATTTTTTTTGAATTTACGGCTTTTCTTTATTGTATTGATATCTGTACCGTTTGGAAGGGTGACAGAAGGCATTTGGATACGGTAAAACAAAACAAGATCCTTGTAATCTTTCAGTATATATTTTTCAGAAGGAAGACAGGATATGGAGATCTCTGCCGGTTCTGTTTTTACTGCAGATCTGGTAAAATTGTTAAAACCATAATCCAGAAGAGCTGCTGTATCGGAATAAGCTCCATTTACAGATTTCATTACAACAGAAACAAGATACAGATTGCCTCTCCGTGCATAGGTTACCAGTGTATTTCCGGCAGCATCTGTATAGCCGGTTTTTCCGCCAAGTACACCTTCGTAGGCACGGGTATTGCCTTTCATCATTTTGTGATGATTAAGAAGGTATCGGGTTTCTGCAAATTTGTTTGTAGGCGGGATCTCATAATAGGCAGTGGTAGCATATTTGCGGAAAGTTGGGTTAAACCATGCGGCACGGGCGATTTTTGCCATATCGCTGGCAGTTGTATAATGAAGCTCATCGGGAAGACCGTTTGGATTGTTAAAATGGGTTCCTGTACAGCCGAGAAGTCGTGCCTTCAGGTTCATCAGTTCTACAAATTTTTTTACGGAGCCGGAGGTTTCTTCAGCAAGGGCAAGCGTCATTTCGTTGGCGGACTGGAGCATTACAGCCATCATGGCCTGCTCTATGGTCAGCTCCTCTCCGGTGTCGGCGTAGATGCTGGAGCTGTCGCTGATGGTGATGCCATGGGCAGCAGATTCAGACATCACCAGTTTGCCTTTCATATCCAGATGTTCCGCGGCAAGAAGCGCAGTCATGATTTTTGTGATGCTGGCAGGGTACTGAACCTTGTCAGCATTTTTGGAATACAGGACAGTTCCGGTGATCATGTCCACAAGAATGGCAGATTCTCCTTCAATCTTAGGTCCCTGCGGCCATCCAGGGATATTATCAGTAGAAGGCGCCTGGTTATAAAATTCTGTATGAGGATCAGGCGTAGGAGTGGCAGTTACGATAGGAGCTCCTGTCTCGTCATATCCTGTGGCGAAGACGGAGGATGCCGGCGCAAAAGCCATTGCTGCACATAAAATACCACATACGGATTTTTTCAGGCATTTTATAATTTTATTTTTCATGAAAACAACCTTTCTTATTTTTGTAAATATAACTGCTGATAAATCATTATAGCATATTTGTTTTTTATATTGTAGCCATATATTGGAAAAGTAAACAGTAACTAAACATCTGCTGCAGGAGCAGGAAATGCAGCAGAGAGATTTAAGCATATCAAAATGCAGCTATGAACAGGTAAAAAAAGAAGTTTAAAAATTCCCTGAAAAAAGTTATAATTTATGATAATTATGAAAAAACAGCAAAATCAAAAGAATGGAGGGAGTCCTTAATGCGGAAACCAGAGAATAAAGAAACAGGATTGCTCCTGCTGGGTATTTTTATAGTAGGATTTTTTCTTTTTTTTACAAATAATTTTTATAAAAGTGTATGGAAAAAAAGCGGTCTGGAGGAGGCTGAGGAGATCCGCAATTATGATATGCAGTATGAAATGATTGTAGGAAGCGGAAAAAGCGAATTCTGGCAGACGGTTTATGACAGTGCGCTGGAGGAGGCTGAGAAACATGACGCCTATGTGGAATTTCACGCCAGCGATATGAAAACAGGCTATGATGAAACAGACTATATGGAAATCAGTATTGCGGCAGGAGTGGATGGGATCATTCTGGAATATAACGGAGAAGAAACGCTGAAAAAAGAGATCGATAAGGCTGAGGATGCAGGGATTCCTGTGATTACGATCATGAGCGATGCTCCGGACAGCAAACGCCAGAGCTTTGTGGGGGTGAATGATTATCAGATGGGACAGGCCTACGGAGAACAGATCGCGCAGTTTCTGGATGAAAATACAAAAAGTATCCTGCTTCTTCTGGACAGTGAAAAAGGAGATCTGGAAAAAAATCAGCTTTACAGCCAGATAAGCAATGCGGTGATGAAAAAAAACAGTACAGGAGAGATAGAGGTGAAGGCAGAGACGCTTACTCCGGAAAGCAAATTTGACATTGAAGAGGCAATACGAATGATTTTCCAGGCTCCGGAAGGACCTCCGCAGATCCTGGTATGTATGGATGAAATAACGACAGAATGTGCGTATCAGGCAATGATTGATTTCAACATGGTAGGAGAGGTAAAGATTATCGGATATTATATTTCTGAAACCATTCGAGGTGCAGTAAAGAAAGGCCTGATACCGGTAACCTGTACATTGGATGCAGAAGGGATGGGACAGGACTGTGTGGATGCTCTGTGGGAACTGAAGCAGGAAGGAAGAGTAAATTCTTATTATAATGCAGAACTTAAATTCCTGGGAAAAGAGGACATTGATAAAGCAGATCCCTCAAAAGCAGTGAAAGAAAGGGAATGATATGAATAAAACAAGATGGAAGGATATTCCCCTTGCAAGGAAGGTCATTCTGGCAGTGGGAAGCATTATGACCATGATGCTGGCGATCAATGTGATCCTGTATGGTCAGGTAAATAAAACTATCAAAAGGATGGATACGGTTTATTCCAGCAATGTAAACCTGACAGAGCTTTCTGATTCGCTGAAGACAGTCCAGGAGGATCTTTATGCTTATCTCAGCGTGAAATCGTCGGATTCTCTTGAAAATTATTATCGGAGTGAACAGAACTATTTAACCCTTCTTGATAAACTCAGTGATCAGATATCCTCCAACCCTTCTAAGCTTCTGGAGCGAAATATCAAAAGTATGTCGGAAACCTACGTCCGGCTTACGGGAGATGCGGTTACTGCAAAGAGAAGCCGTAATGTAGAAAAGTATAAGGAGCTGTATGACCGGTCGCAGCAGCTTTATGGATATATCAATTCTTACATAAATGAGCTGAACAATCAGCAGTTCCGCAATAATTCTTCCAGCTATCAGACGCTTCGTGAGATGCTGGAATATCTGGAAATATCAAGCCTTGTTTTAATGAGTATAATGATGGGGCTTGGAGCGATGATGCTATTTGGAATAACCAAGGGAATGATCGAGCCTCTGACTAATCTGGCAGAAACCGCAAATCTGGTAGGACAGGGGAATTTTAACGTAAAAATGCCCAGGACGGATGCACTGGATGAAGTGGGAATCGTAACAAGGGCTTTTAATACAATGGTGGAAAGCCTGGAAGAGTATATTATCCGGACGAAAGAAAGTATGGAAAAGGAACAGCAGATGATGGAAAAAGAGCTTCTTATGAAAAATCATCTCAAAGAGGCTCAGCTGAAGTATCTGCAGTCCCAGATCAATCCTCATTTTCTTTTTAATTCCCTGAATGCAGGGGCACAGCTTGCCATGATGGAAGATGCGGAAAAGACCTGTATTTTTGTGGAAAAGATGGCGGATTTTTTTCGATATAATGTAAAAAAAGGTCTGGAGGACGCCAGTCTGGAAGAAGAGCTTACGGCGGTAGATAACTACATTTACATTCTTAACGTAAGGTTTGCCGGGGATATTCATTTTACAAAGGTGGTGGATGCAAGACTTATGGATTGCCGGGTTCCAAGCATGATTCTGCAGCCCATTGTAGAGAATGCAGTAAATCATGGAATCCGGAACATTGACTGGGAAGGAAAAATATTACTGGAAATTACCGGAACAGAGGACATGATCCATATACGGATAAAAGACAATGGAAAGGGTATGAGCCGGGAACGGATCTGTGAAGTTTTAAGCGGAAATTCGGGCGAAGGCGAGGAACAGTCAGATTCAACAGGAGTAGGGATGAATAATGTGATCAGCCGTCTGGAGCTTTATTACAATCAGAAAAACCTGGTGGATATCAGCAGCCAGGGGAAAAATATGGGAACAGAGGTTACATTAAGACTCCCGCGAACAGGAGGAAAGAAATAAATGTACAGAATTATGCTGGCAGATGATGAGGGAATCATGCTTGAAGCGCTGAAAAATATCATTACCTCCAATTTTGGGGATGAGTGTGAAATAGCAGCTGCAAAAACAGGAAGGGCAGTGGTTGAACTGGCAGAGAGTTTTCGTCCGGATATTGCCTTTATGGATATTCAGATGCCCGGACTGAATGGAATCCAGGCAATGAAGGAGATTCAGAAGTATAATAAAAACATGATTTTTATTGTAATCTCAGCTTATGATAAATTCAGCTATGCCAGAGAAGCCATTAACCTGGGAGTTCTGGAATATCTCACAAAACCGGTAAATAAGCGGGTGGTTATAGATGTATGCATGAAGGCAATGAAAAAGGTGGATGAGGACAGGCAGAAACGCAGCGATGATCTGGAAATCCGGGAAAAGCTGGAAACAGTGATCCCCATTCTGGAAAGCGGATATTTATATAATATTCTTTTGATGGACAGCTTCCACAATTATAATGATAATTACCGGCAGCTTTTGGGAATAAAAGAAAAATATGGTTTTATGATCGTTGTGGAATTAGGAGACAGTCAGGAAAACGGTCAGCTGACCAATGCAGTAGGTGCAGGTGTCCGTGCGGAGAAATATTATCCGGATATCAGAGAAATTGCCAGAGAGTTTTTTCACTGTCTGGTTGGGCCGGTTATGGGAAATCGGGTAGTACTTCTGGTTCCTTTCGAAAAGCCTTCCATTGATTATGACGGGCGAGTTCATATTCTGACTAAGACAAGAAATATGATCTATAAGCTGGAAACCAGAATAGACAGCCGGTTTCGTGCGGGAATAGGGAGGATTCGGGAAGAAGAGAACTTAAGAGAATCTTATTCGGAGGCTGTACAGGCGCTCAGAGAAGGCAAAAGCCATGTGGTACATATCAATGATATTCCGGCAGAGGCAGAAAATAAGGAAACATGTCCGGAAGAGATTAAAAAAAGATATATCAGAGAAATTGAAAATCTGAAAACCAGGGATGATGTCAGAAGGTGGTTCCGAGAACAGGAAAGAGAATTCAGCAGAAGCACCGGAGCGGACAGAGAAAAACAGTCGGAATCTGTTATGGAAAAGGCAAAAGATTATATCCGGCAAAATTTTCAGAAGGATCTGACTCTCGACGAGGTTTCCAAGAGTGTGGATATCAGTCCCTATTATTTCAGCAAACTTTTTAAACAGGAAACAGGGGAGAATTTTATTGAATACCTGACTAAGGTAAGGATGAAAAATGCAGAGAAGCTTCTTCTGGACCCTTCTTATTCGATCAAAGAAATCTGTGTGATGTGCGGATACGGAGATCCGAATTACTTCAGCAGGATTTTTAAGAAGTACGAAGGTGTAACACCAAGTGAATACAGGGAAAGGCTGGGATAACATATATGAAAAAAACAGCAGAAATTTGTCTTGTTCTGTTTCTGACTTTATCATTTCTGGGAAGCTGTGGGACAAAAATGCAGGAAACGAGGACACATACAGAAACAAAAAATTCTCAGGAAGAAGAAAAAAGTGTCAGTATTGGGGTAAGCTTTGATTCTTTTGTGATTGAGAGATGGCTCAGGGACAGGGATGCATTTGTTTCAGCGGCAGATAAGCTGGGGGCAGAGGTTAATGTGCAGAATGCAAACGGAGATCTTCAGGAACAGATTGAACAGATTCGTTATCTGATTAAAAAACAGGTGGATGTGCTTGTTGTGGTAGCAGCAGACTGTCAGGCTCTTTCTAAAGTGATGCTGGAGGCAAAGGATGCAGGGATTTCCACAATTTCCTATGATCGTCTGGTTCAGAATGCAGATTCAGATCTCTATATATCCTTTGATAATGAAAAAGTAGGAGAATATATGGCGGAGGCTCTTATGAAAGAAATACCTGAGGGCGGAGAGATTTTTATGCTTCAGGGACCGGAAGAGGACAATAATGTAAAGCTTGTACGGGACGGATTTGAACGTGTGATAAAGGGCAGCGGACTGGAAGTGGTGTATCAGGCGCACTGTCCGGGCTGGCTGGCGGAACAGGCAGCGGAGGATCTGAATGAGGGCCTTAAGCAATTTCCTGACGTAAAAGGAATCATGTGTGGAAATGATGATATTGCAAGTCAGGTAGTCAATACTCTGGCAGAAACAAGAAGAGCGGGAAGTCTCGCTGTAGTGGGACAGGATGGGGATATTGCCGCCTGTCAGCGGATCGTAGAGGGAACCCAGACTATGACTGCTTATAAATCTGTGGAAAGTCTGGCAGAAAAAGCAGCTGCAATGGCAGTAAAGCTTGCGAAAGGGGAGAATCTGGGGTTGGACGGAAAAACTATGAATGACGGTTCCTATGACGTTCCCTGTTATTTTATGGAGCCGGAATATGTTTCCAGAGAAAATATGGATCAGGTGATCATAGAAGGCGGTGTTCACAGCAGGGATGATGTATATCTGAATGTACAGAAGTGATTTCCTAAAAACGAAAAACATGTCAATAGCATATTTTTGCAACAAAAATGTCTTGTATTATGCAGGGCATTTTTCTTTTTTTAAAAAATCTCCAGAATCATAACAACTAATTCCAGATACTTTCGTGCTATAGTAACAATATCAAAAGGAACGAAAAACCTAAAAAAAGAAAACGGAGGAATTCATTATGAGAAGAAAAGTTCTTGCAGGTCTTCTGACAGTTGCTATGGCAGCCGGATTTGTAGCAGTACCGGCATTACAGACAGAGGTTAAGGCAGACGATAAAAAGCTGGTCGGTGTGGCGATGCCTACAAAGGATCTCCAGAGATGGAATCAGGACGGCGAAAATATGAAAAAATCTCTGGAAGAAGCAGGATTTGAAGTAGACCTTCAGTATGCATCCAATGACGTTGCTACTCAGGTATCTCAGGTTGAAAACATGATTTCCAATGAGTGCGATATTCTTGTTATTGCCTCTATTGACGGAAGCTCTCTGGGAGAGCCTTTAAAACAGGCAAAAGAAGCGGGAATTCCTGTTATCGCATATGACCGTCTTTTAATGGAATCAGATGCAGTTTCTTATTATGCGACCTTTGACAACTATATGGTAGGGCAGAAACAGGGCGAATATATTGAAGAGGCGCTGAATCTGAAAGAGGAAAAAGGACCGTTCAATATCGAACTTGTAGCAGGCGCGCCGGACGACAATAATGCAAAATTTTTCTTTGGCGGAGCTATGGACGTACTTCAGCCATATATTGACGAGGGTGTCCTTGTAGTAAAATCCGGTCAGACGGAATTTGAAAAATGTGCAACACAGGCATGGGATTCTGCCAAGGCTCAGGACAGAATGGATACCATTATTGCAGGAAATTATTCTGACGGAACAAATCTTGACGCAGTTCTCTGCTCTAACGATTCCACATCCCTTGGCGTACAGAACTCTCTGGCTGCTTCCTATACAGGAGAATATCCGGTTATCACCGGCCAGGACTGTGATATGGCAAATGTAAAGAACCTTGCAGCAGGAAAACAGGCTATGGATATCTTTAAAGATACACGTACACTGGCAGCACAGGTTGTAAAAATGGTTGAATCCGTATTAAACGGTGAAGAGGCAGAGGTAAACGATACAGAAAGCTACGACAACGGTACAGGAGTTATTCCTACTTATCTGTGCGAGCCTACTGTTGTAACAGCTGACAACTATGAAGAAATTCTGATCGATTCCGGATATTATACAGAGGATCAGATTAAATAAAAGAAAACAGAAAAATTTTGAAGGGGCGCTGTCATTTCCCTCTCCGGCGGGGAGGGGCTTCCGCCCCCTTCTTATTTGAAATTAGGGAGGGATATCATTGGCTAAGATACTTCTGGAAATGAAAAATATTACCAAGACTTTCCCGGGTGTAAAGGCACTGGACAATGTAAACCTGAAGGTGGAAGAGGGAGAAATCCATGCATTGGTAGGAGAAAATGGTGCCGGAAAATCCACGTTGATGAACGTGCTCAGCGGAATCTATCCATACGGTTCTTATGAGGGCGATATTATTTACAATGGAGAGATCTGCAGATTTGCAAAAATTAAGGATAGTGAAGAAAAGGGGATCGTTATCATACATCAGGAACTTGCGCTGATCCCCTATATGACAATCGGGGAAAATATGTATCTCGGAAACGAGAAAGGAACTGCCGCCGCAATTAACTGGAATGAAACATACGGAGAGGCAGATGAGTATTTGAAAACAGTGGGACTGGAAGAATCTTCCCGTACTTTGATCAAAGATATAGGAGTGGGTAAACAGCAGCTTGTGGAAATTGCAAAGGCGCTTGCAAAGCACGCAAAGCTTCTGATCCTGGACGAGCCGACGGCATCTCTTAACGAAGACGATTCAAAGGCGCTTCTGGAGCTTCTGATGAAATTTAAAAAAGAAGGAATGACTTCTATCATTATTTCTCATAAGCTGAATGAAATTTCGTATGTGGCAGACAAGATCACGGTGATACGTGACGGCTCTACCATAGAGACTCTGGATAAAAAAACAGATGACATTTCTGAAAGCCGTATCATACAGGGAATGGTAGGACGTGAGCTTACAGACCGCTTTCCAAAACGGCCGCATGTAAAGATCGGCCCGGTATCCATGGAGGTAAAAAACTGGACGGTGTATCATCCTCTTTATTCAGAGCGGAAGGTAGTAGACGACGTTTCCTTTAAGGTACATAAGGGTGAGGTTGTAGGAATTTCCGGTCTGATGGGAGCGGGACGTACAGAACTCGCCATGAGTATATTTGGCAAAAGCTATGGTACCGGTATCAAAGGACAGGTGCTGATCAACGGGAAAGCAGTAAAAATGAATACTGTGGAGGAGGCTATCAAAAATGGCCTTGCCTATGTGACAGAAGACAGAAAAGGTAATGGTCTGATCTTAAGTAATTCAATCAAAACAAACACCACTCTGGCTAACCTTGGAAACGTCAGCAGCCATGGCGTACTTGATGCAGACAAAGAGTATGCAGTAGCAGACGAATACAGGGAAAAACTGAAAACAAAATGTCCTACTGTTGAGCAGAATGTAGGAAACCTTAGTGGCGGTAATCAGCAGAAGGTACTTCTGGCAAAATGGATGTTTACAGAACCGGATATCCTGATTCTTGATGAACCTACAAGGGGTATTGACGTAGGTGCAAAATATGAGATCTACTGCATCATTAATGATCTGGTTGCAGCAGGAAAATCTGTGATTATGATTTCCTCGGAACTTCCGGAGGTTCTTGGCATGTCTGATCGGATTTACATTATGAACGAAGGAAAAATGGTAGGCGAGGTCAGCGGACAGGAAGCGACCCAGGAAATGATCATGTCACGTATTCTGAAATCAAGCAAAGGAGAATAAGCCATGGAAAACAAGATCAGAATTTCTGAAGTATTAAAAAAATATACAATGGTTATTGTGCTGGCGCTGGTAGTCATTTTGTTTACGGTAAATACCGGCGGGAAAATGCTCCTCCCCCAGAATGTCAATAACCTGATCGCGCAGAACGCATATGTATTTATTCTTGCCACAGGTATGCTCTTCTGTATTCTTACAGGCGGAAATATCGATCTGTCTGTAGGATCTACCGTATGCTTCATTGGTGCAGTGGGCGGAAAAATGATGGTGACAAACGGAATGAATCCCTATCTTACCATGGTGGTAATGCTGTTGGTAGGTATACTGATCGGGGCATGGCAGGGATTCTGGATTGCCTATGTGCGCATTCCTCCATTTATTGTTACACTTGCAGGCATGCTGGTATTCAGAGGGCTTTCCAACGTTGTTCTGGAAGGTATGACGCTGGCACCCATGCCGGACAGCTTTCTGGCGTTGTTTAACAACTATGTACCGGATTTCTTTGGAGTAGAGGGCTTTAATCTGACCTGCTTTCTTGTGGGAGTGATTGTTTGTGTAATTTATGTGCTTCTGGTTATCAGAGGACGTGTTGTAAGGGCAAAAAAGGGTTATCGTGTAGAGCCATTCAGCGGTGTCCTGATTAAAATGGTTGTGATCTGTGCGGCAGTTCTGGCATTTATGTTCCGTCTGGCACAGTATAAAGGTATTCCTAATTCTCTGGTATGGATTGCAGCTGTCATTGCGGTATATACTTATATTGCTTCTAAAACTACCGTAGGACGTCATTTTTATGCAGTAGGCGGAAATGAGAAGGCAACAAAGCTTTCTGGTATCAATACAAACAGAGTTTATTTTCTGGCATATCTGAATATGGGATTTCTGGCAGCAGTTGCAGGAATGATTACCACTGCCCGTCTGAATTCAGCGAATCCTACAGCCGGAACAAACTTTGAGATGGATGCTATCGGAGCCTGCTTTATCGGTGGCGCGTCTGCATATGGTGGAACAGGAACAGTTCCTGGTGTTATTATCGGTGCTCTTCTGATGGGCGTTCTGAATCTTGGTATGAGTATCATGGGAGTTGACCAGAACATGCAGAAGGTGGTTAAGGGTCTTGTACTTCTGGCAGCCGTTATCTTTGACGTAGTCAGCAAGAGAAAATCCTTTATTGTAAAATAAAAAACAAGTATAAAAATCACATCCCCAGATCATTGGCGATCTGGGGATATTTGTGCTGGTGAACAGATTGAAATAAGAAAAACTGTCTGGTATAGTAGTATAAAACCATCAGAAATAAAACAGAAAATTTTTTAGAAGAAACGGATGCTGTTTTATGTGATTACATGTTTTACCAAGGAGGAAATGACTATGCCATGTACTACGATACTGATCGGAAAAAAAGCCACTTATGACGGCTCAACTATTGTTGCAAGAAACGAAGATTCTCCTTCCGGAGAGTTTTGTGCCAAGAGACTGGAGTTTATGAAGCCGGAAGACCAGCCCAGACTTTATAAATCTGTACTTTCTCATGTAGAGATTCCTCTTCCGGAGGAACCTATGCAGTATACATACCTTCCAAACAGTGATACTGTGGAGGGAATCTGGGGAGCCTACGGAGTCAATGAAAGAAATGTATCCATGACAGCAACAGAGACTTTGACTACCAATGCCAGAGTAGCAGGGGCAGATCCCCTTGTAGTTTACAAAAAAGCCCAGGATGATCAGCCTGAGGTAAAAGGTGGAATTGGGGAGGAAGATCTGGTGACTATTGTTCTTCCGTATATTACTTCCGCAAGAGAGGGAGTAAGGAGATTGGGAAGTCTTCTGGAAACCTATGGAACCTATGAGATGAATGGAATTGCTTTTCAGGATGAAAATGAGATATGGTGGCTGGAAACCATCGGAGGACACAACTGGATCGCAAAAAGAGTACCGGATAATGAATATGTGGTGATGCCCAACCAGCTGGGGATCGACTGTTTTGATCTGGAGGATGCTTACGGGGAAGAAAGAGATCATATGTGTTCCGGAACGTTGAAGGCGCTGATTGAAGAACATCATCTGGATCTTCGCATGGATCCGGAGGAGGAGTTTAATCCCCGGGATGCTTTTGGCTCTCATGATGATTCTGACCATGTATATAATACGCCCCGCGCCTGGGCAATGCTCCGTTACTTTAATCCCCGCACGTTTTCCTGGGATGGGCCGGATGCAGAATACAGACCGGAGGACGATGATCTTCCATGGTCTCTTGTGCCGGAAAAGAAGATCACTGTGGAGGAAGTGAAGTGGGTTCTTTCCAATCATTATCAGGGAACGCCTTATGATGTATATGGAAAGAGAAATAAAGAGGCTGGCATGTACCGGGCAATTGGAGTAAATCGAAATAACGCTTTGGGACTGGTGCAGATCCGGCCGTATATGCCGGAAGCACTGAAGGCGCTGCAGTGGCTGGCAGTAGGCTCCAATGTGTTTAACGCCATGATTCCTGTATATCCTCATGTGGACAAAATGCCGGAATATCTGTCAAAAGCATATGTAAAGCCTACAACAGAGAGTTTTTACTGGGCAAACAGAATTATCGGAGCCCTGGCAGATGCCCACTATTATGAGAACCAGTCCAATATCGAAAGATATCAGGCGGCGGTAGACCGGAAGGTTTATGCACTTATCAATAAATTTGACCGGGAATTTCTGGACAAAAAGCCAGAAGATGAAAAAGCGTTTTTTGAGGCTGCAAATCAGGAAATCTCTGATTTTACAGAGGAGAAGACAACAGAGGTTCTGGATAAGGTGCTGTTTACCTCAAGCAGCCTGATGAAGAATGGATTTTCAAGAAGTGATTCCTGAAAAAGGCTTGACAGATGGAATTTGTACACTTTATAATATAATCTGTATATACGATCACGCAAAAACTGTGATGGAGACAGTAAGCCGCAGACATTGGGACTGACCGAGAAGAGATCGAACGCTTCAGAGAGCCGGGGGCAGGTGGAAGCCCGGCGCAAGTAGAAACGGCTGAACATCACTCCGGAGTTTCCTGCCTGAAACTGAGAAGGAATAGGGTCGGACGGTTTCCCGCCGTTAGAGGGGGCATGTATCGGCAGGATTCTGCCCGTACAGTGTACAAGGTGGTGCGAAGTAAAGTATACTCTCGTCCTTTTACAGGACGGGAGTTTTTTATTTATCAGGAAAGCAGTACATTCTGTACTAGCTTTCCTGATAAACAAAAAACGCTCCGCGAGGATGCGACCAGATGCATGTGGAATATAACTGCCCATGGCAGTCTGCATCTGGCGCGCAAAGCGGAACAAGTCTCTCAAGGATTGAGGGATTTAGGGAGTTTGAGGCGGACTTGTCCGCTTTGTTCTTTACCAGTTATAAGACAGGAGGAATTTATCGTGTATCAGAAGGTAGATACGAACCTGAACTTTGTTGACCGTGAAAAGAAGGTCGAGCAGTTCTGGAAAGAAAACCATATTTTTGAAAAAAGTATGGACAGCCGTAAAGAAGGAGAAACCTATACTTTCTATGACGGACCGCCCACAGCCAACGGCAAGCCTCATATCGGTCATGTACTGACCCGCGTTATCAAGGATATGATTCCCAGATATCGTACCATGAAGGGCAACATGGTTCCCCGTAAGGCCGGATGGGATACTCATGGACTTCCGGTAGAGCTTGAAGTTGAGAAAAAGCTTGGACTTGACGGCAAGGAGCAGATTGAGGCTTACGGTATGGAGCCGTTTATCCAGCAGTGTAAAGAAAGCGTCTGGAAATACAAGGGAATGTGGGAGGATTTTTCTTCTACTGTTGGTTTCTGGGCCGACATGGATCATCCTTATGTAACTTATGACGACAATTATATTGAGTCTGAGTGGTGGGCGCTGAAAGAAATCTGGAATAAGGATCTCCTTTATAAAGGATTTAAGATTGTGCCTTACTGCCCGCGCTGCGGAACCCCGCTTTCTGCACAGGAGGTTTCCCAGGGCTATAAGACTGTAAAGGAACGCTCTGCTATCGTCCGTTTTAAGGTTGTAGGAGAGGATGCTTATTTCCTGGCATGGACAACCACACCATGGACACTTCCTTCCAACCTGGCACTCTGTGTAAATCCGGATGAGACTTACTGTAAGGTAAAGGCAGCAGACGGATACACCTATTATATGGCAGAGGCTCTTCTGGACAGGGTTCTTGGCAAGCTTGCCAAAGAGGATGAAAAGGCTTACGAGGTTCTGGAAACATATAAAGGAACAGATCTGGAATATAAAGAGTATGAGCCTCTCTGGGAATGTACCAGAGAAGCCGCTGCAAAGCAGAAGAAAAAAGCACATTATGTAGTATGCGATAATTATGTTACCATGAGCGACGGTACTGGTATCGTTCATATCGCGCCGGCATTCGGTGAGGACGATAACCGTGTGGGACGCGAATATAACCTTCCGTTTGTACAGTTTGTAGACGGACAGGGAAATATGGCAAAAGAAACTCCATATGCAGGAGTATTTGTAAAGAAGGCAGATCCACTTGTACTTGTTGACCTTGACAAAGAAGGCAAGCTGTTTGACGCTCCGAAGTTTGAGCACGACTATCCGCACTGCTGGCGCTGCGACACACCGCTGATCTACTATGCACGGGAGTCCTGGTTCATCAAAATGACAGCAGTAAAGGACGATCTGATCCGCAACAATAATACCATCAACTGGATTCCGGAAAGCATCGGAAAAGGCCGTTTCGGAGACTGGCTGGAAAACGTTCAGGACTGGGGTATTTCCAGAAACCGTTACTGGGGCACACCACTGAATATCTGGCAGTGTGAATGTGGACATATGCACTCCATCGGAAGCCGTAAGGAGCTTTATGAGATGAGTGGTGATGAGAAGGCGAAGACCGTAGAGCTTCACCGTCCTTACATTGATGAGATCACTATGAAGTGTCCGGAGTGCGGCGGAACCATGCACCGTGTACCGGAGGTAATTGACTGCTGGTTTGACTCAGGAGCCATGCCTTTTGCACAGCATCATTATCCGTTTGAAAACCAGGATCTGTTTGAGCAGCAGTTCCCGGCAGATTTTATTTCCGAGGCAGTTGACCAGACAAGAGGATGGTTCTATTCTCTTCTGGCAGAATCCACTCTGCTGTTTAACAAGGCTCCGTACAGAAATGTTATCGTTCTTGGCCATGTACAGGATGAGAACGGACAGAAGATGAGTAAGTCCAAAGGAAACGCAGTAGATCCTTTTGACGCTCTTGAAAAGTACGGCGCAGACGCGATCCGCTGGTATTTCTATATCAACAGCGCTCCATGGCTTCCGAACCGTTTCCACGGCAAGGCAGTTGTAGAGGGACAGCGTAAATTTATGAGCACACTTTGGAATACTTATGCATTCTTTGTGCTTTATGCGAATATTGATGAATTTGACGCAACAAAATATACATTAGAGTACGATAAACTTCCGGTTATGGATAAATGGTTGCTTTCTAAGTTAAATACCGTAGTAAAAGCAGTAGATGAGAATCTGGCAAACTACAAGATCCCGGAAAGTGCAAGAGCTCTTCAGGAATTTGTAGATGAAATGAGTAACTGGTATGTAAGAAGAAGCCGCGAGCGTTTCTGGGCAAAGGGAATGGAGCAGGATAAGATCAATGCCTATATGACTCTTTATACAGCCCTTGTGACAATCTCCAAGGCTGCGGCTCCTATGATTCCGTTTATGACAGAGGACATGTACCAGAACCTGGTAAGAAGCGTAGATAAGAACACACCGGAAAGTATCCATCTCTGCGATTTCCCTGAGGTAAAAACAGAGTGGATCAACAAGGAACTGGAAGACGATATGGAAGCTCTTCTGAAGGTGGTCGTTCTCGGACGCGCGGCAAGAAATACTGCCAATATCAAGAACCGTCAGCCAATCGGCACAATGTATGTAAAATCTGAAAAAGAAATGGATCAGTTCTACACAGACATTATTGCAGACGAGCTGAATGTAAAAGAAGTTAAATTTGCAAAAGATGTAGAATCCTTTATTTCCTACAGCTTTAAACCGCAGCTCCGTACGGTGGGACCGAAGTACGGCAAGCTTCTGGGCGGTATCCGTACAGCCCTTACAGAGCTGAATGGTACAGCGGCTATGAAGGAACTGAAGGAAACAGGACTTCTTACTCTGGATATCAATGGAAACAGGGTGGAGCTGGCTGAGGAAGATCTTCTGATCGAGACTGCCCAGACAGAAGGCTATGTAACAGAGACAGACGGAGATACTTCCGTAGTTCTGGATACAAACCTGACACCGGAGCTGATCGAGGAGGGCTTTGTCCGCGAGATCATCAGCAAGATCCAGACCATGAGAAAAGAGGCTGGCTTTGAGGTTATGGATAAGATCTGTGTTTATGCAAAAGATAATGAACGTATTGCAGATCTGATGGAAAGCCATAAAGAAGAGATCATGTCTGAGGTGCTGGCAGAGGAGATCATCTTGAATGAAACCGATGGTTATGTAAAAGAATGGAATATCAATAAAGAAAATGTCGTTCTTGGCGTAGCCAGAAAGTAGGAGGAAAGAGGAAATGATTAACAAGCAGTTTAAAAAAGAGGCGTTTAAAGAAAGCGTAAAAGAAAATGTAAAGTTTTTGTACCGAAAAACTCTTGAGGAAGCAACTCAGGAGCAGATCTTTCAGGCAGTCAGCTATACAGTAAAAGACGTGATCATCGACGACTGGCTGGAGTCACAGAATGCATATCACGAAAAAGATCCCAAGATCGTTTACTATATGTCCATGGAGTTCCTTATGGGACGCGCTCTTGGAAACAACCTTCTGAACCTTACCGCTTATGAAGAGGTAAAAGAAGCTCTTGAGGAACTGGGACTTGACCTGAACGTGATCGAAGACCAGGAGCCGGATCCGGCTCTTGGAAACGGTGGTCTGGGACGTCTGGCAGCATGTTTCCTGGATTCACTGGCAACCTTGAACTACTGTGCATACGGCTGCGGTATCCGCTACCGTTACGGTATGTTCAAACAGCAGATCAAGGACGGCTTCCAGTATGAGGTGCCGGATAACTGGCTGAAAAACGGATATCCTTTTGAACTGCGTCGTCCGGAATATGCAAAGGAAGTACACTTCGGCGGATATGTACGTGTAGAGTACGATCAGGCTACCGGCACAAATAAATTCATCCATGAAGGATACCAGGCAGTAAAAGCGGTTCCGTTTGATATGCCGATCCTTGGATATAACAACAAGATCGTAAACACTCTTCGTATCTGGGATGCAGAGCCGATCGTTGATTTCGGACTGGATTCCTTTGATAAGGGTGACTACAAGAAGGCGGTAGAGCAGGAAAACCTTGCCCGCAATATCGTAGAGGTACTTTATCCGAACGACAACCATATGGCAGGTAAAGAACTTCGTCTGAAACAGCAGTATTTCTTTGTTTCTGCCAGTCTTCAGGCAGCAATTGAAAAATACAAAAAAGACCATGATGATATCCGCAGGCTTTATGAGAAGGTTGTCTTCCAGATGAACGACACTCATCCGACTGTTGCAGTTGCAGAGCTTATGCGTATTCTTATGGACGAAGAAGGTCTTGGCTGGGACGAGGCATGGGAGATCACAACCAAATGTGTTGCCTACACCAACCATACCATTATGTCCGAGGCTCTGGAAAAATGGCCGATCGAGCTGTTCTCCAGACTTCTTCCCCGTGTATACCAGATCATTGAGGAGATCAACAGAAGGTTCATCCTGGATATTCAGGCTAAATATCCGGGCAACTATGAGAAGATCAAAAAGATGGCGATCATCTATGACGGTCAGGTAAAAATGGCTCACCTTGCAATTGTTGCAGGCTTCTCTGTAAACGGTGTTGCAAGACTTCACACAGAGATCCTGAAAAATCAGGAGCTGAGAGATTTCTACGAGATGATGCCGGAAAAATTCAACAACAAGACAAACGGTATCACACAGAGACGTTTCCTGCTTCACGGAAACCAGCTTCTTGCAAACTGGGTAACCGACCATATCGGACCGGAATGGATCACAGACCTTTCTCAGATCAGTAAACTGAAACTTTATGTGGATGACGAGAAAGCGCAGCAGGAGTTCATGAACATTAAATACCAGAACAAGGTACGTCTTGCAAAATATATTCTGGAGCATAACGGCGTTGAAGTTGATCCTCGTTCTATCTTTGACGTTCAGGTTAAGAGACTTCACGAGTACAAACGTCAGCTTCTGAACATCCTTCACGTTATTTATCTGTACGATCAGATCAAACTTCACCCGGAGATGGACTTCTATCCAAGAACATTTATCTTCGGAGCAAAGGCTTCTGCAGGTTATCATACAGCCAAGAAGATCATTAAACTGATCAACTCTGTTGCAGATGTGGTAAATAACGACAAGTCCATTAACAATAAGCTGAAGGTTGTATTTATTGAGAACTACCGTGTATCTAACGCAGAGATGATCTTTGCTGCAGCAGACGTTTCCGAACAGATTTCCACTGCAAGTAAAGAGGCTTCCGGTACAGGAAACATGAAGTTCATGCTGAACGGCGCTCCTACACTGGGAACCATGGACGGCGCCAATGTGGAGATCGTTGAGGAGGTTGGAGAGGAGAACGCATTTATCTTCGGTCTCAGCTCTGACGAGGTTATCAACTATGAGAACAACGGCGGCTATGATCCAAACGTGATCTACAACACAGACGGCGAGATTCGTCAGGTTCTTATGGAGCTGATTAACGGAACCTTCTCTAAGGATACAGAGCTGTTCCGCGATCTTTATGATTCACTTCTTACAACGAAGAATACAGACCGCGCAGACAGATACTTCATTCTGGCTGACTTCCGTTCCTATGCGGCAGCGCAGAAACGTGTAGAGGAAGCTTACCGTGATGAAAAACGCTGGGCGCGTATGGCAATGATGAACACTGCATGCAGCGGTAAGTTCACATCAGACAGAACTATCCAGGAATATGTAGACGATATCTGGCATCTGGATAAGGTTATGATCGAGACAAAATAAAAATAAGCTATACAGCAGTGAAGGAGCTGCTGCAGGCTTTTGATCCGTAATGGAGAGAAGGTCTGCAGCGGCTCTTTTTCATTTGCCAGAGTGTACTGGATTTTCTGATTTGTTCTTACACTGTTGAAAAAAGTGGTGAAATCATGTACTGAGGGCTAGCCGTTGCGCCAGCGACTTGGTACAATATAAAAAAGATAATTTTGCAGGAAAAGGAGAAGTGAGACATGAAAAGAAGTAAGATCAATGCAGTGATCAAAGATATGGAAAAACTGATAGCGGATCATGGATTTCAGATCCCGCCTTTTTGTAAATGGACTCCGCAGGACTGGAAAGAAAAGGGACATGAGTATGACGAGATCAGAGACAACATGCTTGGCTGGGATATCACCGATTATGGCCTTGGAAAATTTGATGAGGTAGGTTTTGCCCTGATCACTATCCGCAACGGAAACCTGCAAATGGATAAGTATACAAAGACCTATGCAGAAAAGCTTCTTATGGTCAATGACGGACAGATGGCACCTATGCATTTTCACTGGAATAAAATGGAGGATATCATTAACCGCGGAGGCGGAAATGTTCTGATCACTGTTTATAATTCTACCGAGGACGGACAGTTTGCGGATACAGATGTGACTGTACACTGTGATGGAAGAGAGTATACTGTAAAAGCCGGGACACAGATCCGTTTGACTCCAGGTGAAAGTATCACCATCTATCCATACATGTATCATGATTTCCACGTAGAAGAGGGAACCGGGGCAGTACTTCTGGGTGAAGTATCCATGTGCAACGATGACGAAAATGATAATCGTTTTTATGAGCCAATCGGAAGATTTCCGGAGATCGAGGAGGATGAGCCGGTATATCGTTTTCTCTGTAACGAATACCCGGAAGCAGAATAAAAATAGTCAGATACTTTTGTGGAAACTATAGCAATTCAAGTCAGCGCCACCAGAAGAGCTGATGGTACTGACCTGAATATCACGTTGAGAGAGTTTGGATTTTCATGGAACCGGGTTCCTCAATATTCTGTTTTTGCCATTCCAGCGCTCCCACAAATTTGTATTTTTTTCATAACATAGTTTTTAACTTCATCACGTCCAACCGCATTATATTTTTTGGGATCGATTATATCTGGATTTTCTCTTAAAATACGCCGTACGCCGTTCGTGAATGCAATGCGTAAATCTGTAGCATAATTCACTTTGCAAATTCCTCGGGTAATACAATCTACCACATCGTCATCGGGAACCCCGGATGTTCCATGAAGAACTAATGGAATTTCCACAACTTTACGTATTTCACTTAGACGTTCCATATCCAGTTTAGGTGTTCCTTTATAAATTCCGTGTGCAGTTCCTATTGCTACAGCCAAAGAATCTACTCCTGTAATCTTTACGAATTCCGCTGCTTGTTTTGGATCTGTATATGGATTTCCTTCTCCAGCATCCAGATCGTCTTCTTTTCCGCCTACTTTTCCAAGTTCTGCTTCAACGGAAATTCCTGCAGCATGACACACATCTGCAACAGCCTTACTAACTGTAATATTTTCTTCAAAGGTTCCATGTGAACCATCTATCATAATAGATGTATAACCAGCTCGATATGCTTTCATAGCCAGATCAAAATTATTTCCATGATCTAAATGCATTACTACAGGAACACTTGCCTTTTCAGCAGCAGTTTTTACATTTGCATAAAAGTAATTACAATCTGCATATGCAATTGTAGATGGCGTTGTTTGAATAATTACCGGTGACTTCAGTTCCTCTGCGGCCGATACTACAGCCTGTACCATTTCCATGTTTTCCACATTAAATGCTCCTACTGCGTATCCGTTTTTCTGTGCATCCAGTAACAATTCTTTTGTCGTAACTAATGGCATTTTTTACCTCCATTCATCTATTTTCCTGTATTTTATACCCTAACTCACTATATTAACCTGTATATTTTTTCTGTAATCTTCTACTTTTTTTAAGTTTCCAATTGCATTACTCTCTGCTACGTTTGCTCCTGTAGCTGATGAAAGTTGCATTGCCTCTTCTATTTTATCAGGATGATCCAGCCATACACTTAGAAATGCAGCCAAGGCAGAATCGCCAGCACAGGCAGAACTCAGCAGTTTTACAGGATATGCATTTGCATAATACATTTTTTTTCCATTATAAAAATAAGAACCTTTTTCTCCCATAGTAAGTAATATATTTTGCGCCCCCATTTCCCAAAGAAGACGTAACGCTTTTTTTATGTCTTCTTTGGTATCTGTAGGAATTCCAAAAATTTCTCTTACTTCTTCATCATTTGGTTTAATTAATAACGGATGATATTGTAAAAGTTCTGAAAGCTTTTTAGAACTGATGTCTAATATAACATCTACATTTTTCTTTTCACAAACTTGAAAAACTTTCTCGTAAAACTCAGTGTTTACTCCTCTTGGAAGGCTTCCGCTGATTGATAAATAATCCATATCATTTGAGTTTTCAATCATTTTTAGCATGTCCATCTGGTTTTCTTCTGTTACGTAAGATCCTTCATTTACCAGTTTATACTCATCTGTTCCATCATTGAGAAAAATATTAATTCTTGTGGTATCATCTACCCATATCGGAACCACCGTGATACCTTTCTTTTCAGACTCTTCTACGACATACTTTCCAGAAAAGCCTCCAAAAAATCCCATTATTTTTGATTCTACATTATAGTGTTTCAAAACAAAACTAACATTTAACCCTTTGCCATTTGGAGTATAAACTGCTCCGAAAGTCCTGTTGACTTTTCGCGCTTTCACACCATTGGAGCAGATATTCATATCAATTGCAGGATTTGTTGTTAAAGTGTAAATCATAAAGATACTCCTCTCTATGCAAATTGTATCAGTATAGTAATCTCTGAATTTGAATTTCGCTAAAACTGAACAACAACCCTGAATTTATCGCCTTTGATTGCAGATTCAAATGCTTCTTTAATCTGATTTGCCGGGTATATTTCACTTACAAATGGTCTCATGTCCAATACTCCTTCTGATACCATTCTTGCTGCCCGTACAAAATCTCTGTCATTTGAATTTGCGGTTCCAAGTATCTGAATAGATTTACCATGTACCCAGTTAGGATCAAAAGGAACTGGTTCTGCCGGATGAATGGAACTGTATAAAATAATCTTTCCAGCATTACATACACACTTAAAAGCATCTTCCACAACAGAAGGTAATGGGGTGGTATCAAATACCACCTGGGCTTTAATTCCGTTAGTAAGTTCAATAATCCGTTTCTGAAGATCTTCTTTCTGTGGATTAATTGTATATTTGGCTCCTAAAGATTTCGCAATCTCTGTTCTTTTTTCATTAACATCGGAGACAATTACAGTTGCTCCCTGTTTTACAGCAATAGCTGTATGCAAGAGTCCCATAATTCCACAGCCAATAATAAGTACGGTATCTCCCATCTGAATATTTGCAGTTTCCACACTATGAACAACGCAGGAGACAGGTTCGATAATAGCAGCTTCCTGAGGCGATACATTTTCATATTTAAACATACAATCCGGAGAAACCAGCATATATTCGCTCAGACCGCCCATTCCTTTGTGTGGCATGCCTTCCAGATGAGCGCTATGATTAAAATGATTACAGCTCTGTGAATTTCCCGTTTTGCAGTAGTAACAGTTTCTGCACTGAAGAGTGGCACCTACTACAACTTTATCACCAACCGCCCATTCTAGCTGATTTACTTCGTCTCCTAATTCCACAATATGTGCAGCAATCTCATGACCACCAATAAAAGGAAATTTTACTTTGTTCACGCCTGTATAGACTCTTTGTTCCCAGGTGCAAATTGCAGTTGCATCGATTTTTACTAATACTTTATTTCCTTTTGGAACCGGTCTGTCACATTCCTGAAGCTCGATTTCTTTTATTCCTGTAAATACTGCTGTTTTCATTTTTTTACTCATTTTTCTTCTCCTTTCTGTTATCCCAAAATTCCGGTGACTCCGAGCACTAAACCAATCAGTACTAGAATTAGCATAACGATCGTAGATTTCATTTGTTTATTTTTTAATAGGTATAATGTCAACAAAGTAATTCCAAGAGGAAGACCTCCAAGTAATAGTTTGTCCAGAATATCTGTCTGTAAAGCCAGTTCTGAAGTTCCTACTTTAATTATCATATTAGACTGTGCAGTGACATAATTTGCAGTTAGTGAACCAAGCACTGTAGCTCCCATAATAGATGCCGCCTGAATTAGTTGCTTCATTTTTCCACCGCTTAAAATTGCTTCTACGCCGGCTTTTCCTGTTGTATAACCTTTCATATACATAAAATATGCAAGGGGATACATAACTGCAGCCATAATCAGTGCAAATACTAAAGCACCTATCACATTTCCTCCAGAAGCAATACTGATACCAACTGCAAGAGCAATCGGCTGTAAAGTTCCCTGCCATAAAGTATCACCAATACCTGCCATCGGTCCCATTAAGCCAGTTTTTATACTGTTAATTGCTTCGTCATCAATATCTGCACCATTGGCACGTTCTTCTTCCATTGCAATAACCATACCATTGATAATACCGCCAAAATGAGGCTCTGTATTATAAAAGGACATGTGCCTTTTCATAAATTTTTTCTGCTCTTCTTTGTCTCCCGGATAAAGTTTTTCTGGTAAATGAGACATGGATTGCAATATTCCACTAGCCTGTAAGCGCTCATAATTATAATTAGAATGTGAGAAAAAAGTCCATTTCCAAAATGCTTTTACTACATCTTTTCTACTTAATTCAACTTTACGTTCTTCCATGCGGAGCCTCCTTTAAATAAAATCCTCATCATAATCATCCGTATTGGCTGGGGCAATTACGGCCTGTTTTTCCGTTTTTGAAATTAAATCTGTATAAATATATGCGACGATTCCAGAGATAATTGCAATTGGCATGGTTTCCAATCCAAGATACACAGCAATGATAAATCCAAGGATATACCACATGAGAATGCCAGGTTTTGTAATTGCACGTAAATTCATTGCGATACCAATTGCCGGAAGAATACCGCCTATCACTTCCAAAGTCTGCAAGGGACGTCCTTCCAAAATTCCAATGATTTCTGTTACAATTCCTGATCCAAAGTAGCATCCCAATGCCACAGGAACTGCTCCTAATAAAAGAGCTACAATTTGCGGAGGAACAATGTGAAGAAACTGGGCTTTTTTCATGTTTCCGTCTTCTACTGCCTGATCAATCATATGTACAAAAAATACGTCAATTGTCATATGGAGTACCCAGATGATAGTTCCTAAAAGTCCTATTGGAACTGCCATTGCAATTGCTGCTTCAGGTTTTACACCTGCTGCCATAGCCAGTGCTGTTCCAAGTGTTCCTGCCAGTCCCGGGTCTGTTGGAGGAGCTCCGCCAGCGGAAATATATGCAATAAATGGGAGCTGGATTGCAGCACCAATAATCGCACCTTGGACGGGATTACCTAAAATACATCCGACCAGCACACCTGCTACTAAAGGTTTCTGTAGAAGTGTACTGCCAAGAAGGGTAGTCCAAGGAGTACCATTAATACCCAGGTAATACACTAAACCAATTAAAATCGCCTGTACTAATGAAATTGTCATAATTTTCCTCCTTCTCAATTCTTTTACAGCAATTTTTCTACATCTACGGCTGTATCTTCTGCAATAATCTGTATTTCTACTTTACAGCCAGATCTAATAATCTTTTTTATCATTTCCTTCTCTTCTTCAGAAGCAGAAATGTTCTTATAAAACTTTTCACGATTCGAAGCAGCTCCCATTCCGCCGATATTAATTTTTTCAAATTTTACGCCAAAATCCATCATCTTACAGATAGTTGCGGGATATTTTACGAGAATAATTACCCTGTCTGTATCAGGAAAACCTTTAAGTAACCTTGCCGCCGCCTTCTCGGCTGTAAATACACCAAGACCCACATTCTTCGGAACTGCATTTTTTAATACTGTTTTTAAAAACGGATCAGCTGCTGATTTATCGTCTACTACCATGATCTTTGTAGCACTGGTATAATTTAGCCAAGATGTCATGACTTGCCCATGAATTAAACGATCATCGATTCTCGTTAGTACAATATTTTTCATGTTTTTCCTCCCTATCTAAAACTCTTCTTCATTTTTGGTTTCGGTACATAGTTCTTTGTATTTTTCGTGTAATAACAGCTGCCCCTCTGTTCCTGTTTTTAAACATGTCTCACAAAGTGTTTGTACTGTTTGCCCTTCCCGCATCATCACTGCTTCTACCAACATTGGCATATTGACCCCAGTGATTGCCAGTACTTCTTGTTTTTCTGACATTAATTTCATGAGCATATTCGCCGGGCTTCCGCCCAAAATATCAACAAGAGCGAGAACACCTTCTCCTTGATCCAATTCTTCGTACGCGTTACGAATTTTCTCATAAAATTCATCGATTCCATCGCCATGATAAAGACCGATTGTTTTCACATTTTCTTGTTTTCCTGCAATAAGTTCTACTGCGTTCAACAAACCTTCAGCAAATTTTCCATGTGTTGCAATTAATATACCAATCACTTGAAGACCTCCTTTTTTCTGCTTTTGATAATTTTATTTTATCAGATATTTTTTGAAAATGTTTTCGTGTTTTTATCTACAATATTAGTGACTTTTCTTGTTTTTCCTTATAAAAAGGGCATTTTTAACTGTAAAGGTTTATGAAAATTATTTCTTTCGATTTTTAAAATTGGTAAAAATAATAAAAACCCCTCGTTTATTCTTTCATATTTCTAAAGAATAAACGAGAGGATATTTAAAGCATTAAGTAGTCAATCAGGGTTCTGGATATAATATGAAGGGGAAGACGTGACATTATATTAAATTCTTCGATCATGCTATTATTTTTATTTCCTCCAAATACAGACACATCTGAATATTTTTCCAGAGAAGTTCCCTGAATGCAACAACAGGTAATTACAATTGCACCATTTTCTTTTGCAAATCTCGCTGACAGCTCCAATTCAGGAGTACTGTTTTTTACAGTAAAAATAATAACAACATTATCTTTTTTGAAGAGTTTATGAGAATTTTTCATAATCTGGGAGTCTGAAAGAAGATAGGCGTTATATCCTAAAAGCTGCAGCTGAAATTCAAAGTCTCTGGCGATTAGTGCCGTTGTACCTCTTGCAAGGATATAAATTTTTTCTGAGAATTTTATATATCGAATAATTTTCAGTATCGTGTCTACTTTTAGGGTTTCAATTGTCTTTTTACATTCTGATAAGGAGCGATTGAAAATTTCATTAACAATTTCTCCCTCTACGGCATAATCCATTTTTACAGATACTCGATATTTCAATTCTGCTATACCAGAAAAACCACATTTACGAACTGCTCTTGATACTGTAGCTGGCGAAGTAAAACTTTCATCTGCAATTTCGTTAATAGATCTTTGCGGAATCAGTTCTTCGTGTTCGTTCAGCCAATCAATCACTCCTTGTTCAGAAGCGGTCAAAGCCTTTTTCGCTTCTTTTGTAATTTCAATAATCATATCTACTCTCCATTCAGACTTATTTTAATTTTAACAGACAATTTACGCATTTATAATTATATCCATTACACTTTTTGTTGTCAATATTTCTATATTTTCTGATTTATCCTGTGATTTTCACTTTTTAAATTATGAACTTAAGTTGTTATCCTGAAGTAAAAAGGTATACCCTAGCGAGCCGATTTATCTGAATGTGACAAAGGAAATCCTGAAAAACATAAGATTCTAGTAAAATAAATCGTAAGAAATACCTTTGTGTAAATCCTCAGAGAAGAGCAGGAAGATCTGGTTCTGTTAGATAATTATTTCGATTTGAATGGAGACAGCAGGACTATAGAAATTCTCAGAGGAAAACCGGAAGGAATCCGTCTTCGCAGTGTGTGGGATATTTGATAAATTAACAGGCAATCAAAAGGGGCTGTCGGGAAATAGATAGTTCCAAACAGGGGCAGATATGACTCATGCGAGTCATGCCTGCCCCTGAAAATTTTTTATAAAAAGAGAAAAAGATGACTAACGACAACCACCTTTTTCTCCGTTCCATGTTACAATGGAACTATACTAACCAAGGATTATTATAACGACTTTTTTGAAATTGGGCAACAGAAAATTAACTTCAGCTTCTTCGAATTGAGGTTACCCGATGACGATCCCGTCTATACCCTGAAAAAAGTGATGGAGGAATTAGATTTTTCAGGTCTGTTGACCGTATTGTGGACTTATGCCAGAGGGATCTTGCCTTTATCTGGCTGACAAAGGGGCAGACCCCAAAAAGAGATGCCTTTTACGATTTTAAAGGAAAAAAACTGACGGGAGAGGTCCTGGATGAACTGAATTACCAGTTTATGCGTCGTATGGAAAAAGAAGGGCTGGTCACGCTGAAAGAGCTTTATATTGATGGAACAAAGATCGAAGCAAATGCAAACAGATATACGTTCGTCTGGCGGGGCAGCCTGAACTATCACCTTGCCAATCTGCTGGACACGGTAGATTCCCTTTATACAAAGTACAATGGCTTTTTGCTTGAGAATGGATATGGATCCAAATATGATCCTGGAGATGCCCGGATGTTTGTGATCGAAGGAATGGACAGGGTTCGAAAGGTCATCGAAGAGAACAGGAAACGGAAACTGACAAAGCATAAGAAGATCGCCAACAGCACCATCATTGAGATCGATCACTGTTCCCCGCTTGAGATCCTGAAGCTGCAGAAAAACCTACTGCGAATTGCGCAAGGAGAAGGGATCGGATTTGTTTACGGGAAAGGGAAGCATAAACCGGAAATCCAGAAGCTCTACGAGGAACTGGAAATCTGTGGTGAACGTCTCATGGGCTATAAAGAATGTTTTGAGATCATGGGAAAAGACCGCAACAGTTATTCCAAGACCGATTTGGGAGCAACCTTCATGCGGATGAAAGAAGACCATATGCTGAACGGGCAGCTAAAGCCGGCATACAATGTCCAGATCGCAGTAGAGAATTATTTTATTATCCATGGATATGTAAGCAATGATCGGACAGACTACAATACTCTGATCTCTGTTCTGGAAAAGCACAAGAAAGCGTTGGGGGATACCCTGGAGGCGGTGACTGCCGACAGCGGCTGCTGTAGTGAGAAAAACCTGCTGTATCTGAAAGAAAATGGGATTCGCAGCTATATCAGGCTTCAGGATCATGAGAAGCGGAAGACACGGGCATATAAAGAAGACATTGGAAAGTATTACAACATGACATACGCCGTTTTTGAAGACGGGCATTATTATATCTGCCATGATGGGAGGGAGCTGCGCTATATCCGGACAGAGAGCAAAGAGCAGGAGGGATACACCCAGACGGTGGAAGTCTATGGCTGTGCAGACTGCAGCGGCTGTGAGCATAAAACCAAATGTCTTTATAAATACAATGCCCAAAAGAATCCGGATCGAAATAAAGTGATGAAGATCAACAAACGGTGGGAAGAACTTCGGGAAGAGTCCAACGCGAATATCCAGAGTGACGAAGGGATCCTGAAACGACAGACCCGGTCAATACAGACAGAGGGGCACTTTGGAGATATCAAAGAGAATGAAAACTTCCGTCGTTTTCATTACCGTTCAACGGAAAAAGTATATAAAGAGTTCATGCTGTATGCCATAGGACGGAACATTATGAAATATCATCGCTTTTTACATCAGGAGATCGAAAAAATTGGAGAGAAAAGGAGCAGAAAGCAGCTTAAGCGATCGAGTTCTCTGAAAAAACCGGCTAAGGGGCTTTTGCGCTCTAAAATAGCGCTTATAAAAAGGATGAGACAATCCCCAGTAGAATTCTGACTCTAAAAAAGTCCGCATTCTGTGGGATTGCCTCATCCTTGCTTGTCAAGGGTTAAAAATCGGTATTAACCGACAGCCCCGTTATTGTGTGTCTGTCATGAAGCACGAAAGTTGATTATAGGTTCAGCGTTTATCTGGGGATCTTCAGAGTATTTCCTGCGTAGATAAGATCCGGATCAGAGATATGATTCAGCTCTGTCAGTTTCTGTACGGTGGTGTTGTATCTTTTGGCGATGGAGGTTAGAGTATCTCCGGATTGAATGGTATAAAGAAAATAATCCGAAGGCTTCGGATCGTCATGTTCCGGACAGGGAGATTCACTGGATCCCGGCCGTGTCGGATATGTTTTATAAAATACGTCAAGATCTACGTTTCCGGAAATTCCGGGAACCTGACCTTTGGAGCTGTACTGCCATCCTATACCTACAGGCGGGCGCAGAGATTCTACCAGAGTTCCCCGGTCGTTATAGGGATAAGCTGCCAGCCAGTAATCGTAGGGAAGACTTTTGGTGTCCAGTACATGATAGTACCAGTCAGTGTTGCAGTAGATGCCAAAAAGATATCCGCCGTCAAGAATAACGCGGCGGAAGGCTTTTACGATTCTGGTGATGGAAGCGGAACCGAGAGCGCGCTGACGGGACCATTCCAGATCATAAAAAACAGGAAAATCAAGAGGCCGTCCTGCCAGTATCTCCAGGACTTTTTCTGCCTCTTCCCGGGCCTGGGCTTCGTTCAGGGCATAGCTGTATTTGTAGACGCCGACTCTTATGCCGTAATAACGCAGACCTTTATAATTTTTTTCAAAAGAAGGATCAATTCTGTTCTGAGACTGAGAGATACGCAAAATTGCAGCTTTGATTCCGGAATCTGCAATTGCGGAATAGCTGGTAACAGGGTTGTAGGAGCTGAGATCAATTCCTTTTATTTCCATAAGAACCTCGGAAAATGAAATGTTTTTCTTTAAAGTATGCGTAATATGACAATGGGGTGAAAATAAGTTCTGAAATAATTGTCCGTACAGAGATATGGAAATCGGGACATGCCCAGAGAACAGGAATAGAGAAAAGCAGCTGTGCATAAGATATGGAGAACATACAGAGCAGGCGGCAGAAATGACATATTTATGGGGCGGTATGCTTCTGATCGGAATTTTATACGGTGGATTTACAGGAAATTTTCAGGCGGTAACAGAAGCGGTAGTTTCTTCGGCAGAGGAGGCAGTCAGTCTCTGCATCGCCATGGCGGGGATCACCGCTATGTGGACCGGGATCATGAAGATTGCGGAAAATACCGGGCTGGTTTCACAGCTGGCAGGGAAAATGCGCCCGATACTGAAGTTTCTGTTTCCACGTCTGGATCCGGATTCTCCTGCCTGCCATTATATTTCTCTGAATTTTTTATCAAATTTATTCGGAATCTCCTGGGCGAGTACCAGCGCCGGACTTTGCGCCATGAGAGAACTGTCGGCGCTGGAAGAGAAAAGGAGGAACGAAACGCCGCCACAGGGAAAAAGCGTACAAATACAGGATTCTCATACTGCCAGCCGGGAGATGTGTACCTTTCTTATCATTAATGTTTCTTCTCTGCAGCTGATCCCTGTGAATATTATTGCTTACCGTGCCAGATATGGAAGCGTGGATCCGACGGCTATCGTAGGGTCTGCCATACTGGCGACAGCGGTAAGTACAGCAGTGGCGGTAATATTTTGTAAGATCATGGATCACAGAAGGGGTGTTTCCTGAAATTCCCTGACATACTTTTCCGTATGTTTCTGTATCGCCTGCATTTTCCGGGCGGTATCCGGGTCGGAATAAGGAACTCTCCGGATCAGACGTTCTATGTAGTTGTTTTCTGCAACAATGTCCATACTTTCCCGGAAATTAAGGTCAAAGATATGAACAATATAGGATACCCAGTAATCCATTTTTGTGGTACGGTCAGAGGACAGGATCGTACTGTTTCTGAAAACTGTTTCGTAGATCACGGGAGAGATTTTCAGAGCTCCGGTTTCTTTTTCAGTGATTCCCATAAAGGTCATAAAATCGTCTTCCAGCTTAACCCGGAAGTTATCCAGCTTGTCTGCGTCGCGGATCAGCTTTGCATGAAGCAGTGATCGGGGGTCAGAGACGCCCTTCAGGATAAAATCACTGTGTTTTGCAATAGCAGTGCGGATGATATCGTCCCACTGATTTTCGTCGAGAAAATGGCGTATCAAACCTTCATGAAAAAGGATTTCCACACCATAGGCGGCATGATCCATAGTGGCAGGCTCAAAGCTGTCAAACCGTTTCAGCTGTTCAAAACGGCCGATATCGTGAAGAAGGGCGATGATCTTTGCCAGTTCTGTATCCTCCGGGCTGAGATTTTTTCTGTGGCTTATTTCTTCTGCCTGACGGACTACGCCATAGGTATGGACGATTTTTAATTTTACTTTATCATTATTCTGGTCGTAATCTTTTAAATATTCCTGAAAGGCATGAGCGGCTTTTGCAAAATCCATAATGTGACTCCTTTTCTGCTGATTTTTATACCTATATTTTATCATTTCTTACATCAGAACACTACTGTTAAAAATACGGTACTTGACGGGAAGTTTAAAAATGTGATATTATACGACCTGAATAAAATAAAAGAAACGATCCCTCTGCCACCGGGTAAGAGGAAAAAGACGTCAGTTTTTTCGCCGTAGGTCTTAGAAAGCGAAAATGCTGGCGTTTTTATTATTGATCGGGAAAGTAGTAGGAAAAATAAAAGGAGGACTTATGAAAAAAACATCATGTCTGGGAGAATTTATGAGGTATACCAGTCTCAATGTTCTGGGGATGGTTGGTCTGTCCTGCTACATACTGGCAGATACTTTTTTTATAGCCAAAGGACTGGGCTCGGACGGGCTGGCAGCTTTAAATATCGCCATTCCCGCTTATAGCTTTATGCATGGCTGCGGAATGATGCTGGGAATGGGCGGCGCCACAAAATATTCTATTTTCCGTGGGCAGAAAATGGAAAAAGAGGGAAGCAGGATATTTACAAATACTGTGTATCTGGTTGGGATTTTTGCTCTGATCTTTGTACTGCTGGGACTTGGTCTTTCCGGGAAGATTACTGATCTCCTGGGAGCAGACGGGCAGATTTTCGGGACAACAGAAATCTATCTCAAAACCATTCTTCTGTTTGCACCGGCTTTTATGGCAAATGATTTCCTTCTGTGTTTTGTGCGGAACGACGGCAGCCCGGGACTTGCCATGACAGCCATGCTGACCGGAAGTTTTTCAAATATTATTCTGGATTATATTTTTATTTTTCCCATGGGAATGGGAATGTTTGGAGCAGCTTTTGCCACAGGTCTGGCTCCGGTGATCAGTATTGGAGTGCTTTCCAGACACTGGATCACCCGAAAAAATAATTTTCATTTTCACCCGGAAAAACCGGATTTCCGGCTTACAGGAACTACATTTTCACTGGGTATTCCATCTTTAATTTCAGAACTGGCGTCCGGGATCGTAATCATTATTTTTAATTTTATCATCCTTGGGATCAGAGGAAATCTGGGAGTTGCCGCCTATGGAGTAGTAACGAACATTTCATTGGTAGTAACCTCCATGTTTACGGGAATCGCTCAGGGAATGCAGCCGATCGCAAGCCGTTCTTATGGAAAAGGAGACGCAGAAAGTACCAGACAGATCCTGCGCTATGCCATAGTAACCCTGTTGGGGACGGCAGCGGTGATCTATGGAATGGTCTTTTTCCTTGCATCTCCGATTACAGCGGTATTTAACAGTGAAAATGATCTTCAGCTTCAGAAGATTGCAGAAGAGGGGCTGAGACTGTATTTCCTGGCAGCGCCGTTTGTAGGATTTAATATTGTGTCTGCCATGTTTTTTACCTCTACAGAACAGGCGCTTCCGGCACAGATTATTTCTCTTCTCAGAGGATTGTTTGTAATCATCCCGACAGCTTTTATCATGTCCGCTGTGTTTGAAATGTGGGGCGTATGGCTGTCCTATCCGGTGACGGAAGGGATTGTGACTGTGTTTGCGGTGATCGTGCTGATAAAAAACAGAAAAAGATACGGAGCAGCAGCTTAAAAGATTCAGGGACTTTCATCCGGAGCATATTCCAGAATATCTCCGGGCTGACAGTCAAGCTCTCTGCAGATAGCATTAAGGGTAGAAAAGCGGATTGCACGCACCTTTCCTGTTTTCAGGTTGGAAAGATTCACATTGGAGATGCCAACTCTTTCTGCCAGCTCATTCAGAGAAATTTTCCGGTCTGCCATAACCCGGTCAAGTCTTAAAATAATTGCCATTTGTGTCTCTCCTTATATAGTCATATCAGCTTCATCCTGAAGCCCAATACCGTATCGAAAAATTTCTGAAAGAATCAGGGAAAGGATTCCCATTGCCAGAATTTCAAAACTGATGTCCGGAAAACGGAAAGACAGAGAGTGAAAAAGAAATTTTTCAAGCAGTCCGTAATACAGTGTGTTTTTAAACAGAGCCACGACAATCAGAATCAGGGAAATTTTACGAAGGTCTTTTTCTGTTTCACGGATAAAAGGTGAGTGCCCATTCAGAGTTCTGTCTAAAATACGTTTTACGAAAAATAAAACAAATATAAAAGGTAAAAGAATCAATATGCTTTTCAAAATTCCCAGGATCAGGTATCCGTTCAGAGGATTTATGATCTGTCCAAATTTATCAGAGGGCAAAGTAAATTCCGTGTACCAGATATCAGACCAGGTAAAAAAGCGATGGCAGTTGTCTGCGTATTCATAACGGAAAGGAAGGATCCCTGCTTTTGCAAGAAGCGGGGCAGCCGTTAAGTAAACGATTCCCAGAATGGAAATAAGCAGAATACCCTTCAGAAAAGCAGCAGTATGCCGGCAGACAGCTAATGAAGTGTTTTTTGACTGTGCCGGGAGTTTTTCTGAAAAAATAATTTTATCCATTGTGTCATATCCTCCTTTTGTCAAAGTGTTTCATCCGATTCCTGCTGAAGCTGCGCGCCGTACTGGAAAATAAAAAGCAGGGCATAAAGGATAAGTATGGGCAGCAGCTGATTTATGTTTATGGTAAAGGACGGTTTGCCTTTCATGAGAAATACCGTGCTGAAGAGGTCAGTAAAAACAGAAACCAGCGCCCAGGGAATCATGGCGATTTCCAGTTTTTTCAGACCGTTGATGATTTCCGGGTCAAAGGGGGAACGGCAGTACCGGATAGTTCTGCACAGCTTTCCGCTGTAGCGCAGCACCACATAGCAAACAGCAAAGCATATCACCAGCAGCAACATAAGCATTCCGGGATCATTCAGGGAGTACGCCTGATGCTCGCCCCAGTAGATGCGGCCGTTTTCAGTTTCTTCAGAATGATTCAGGGTGATATCTCCTAATTCCGCGTTGAGAAGATTCATGGATTCCAGCCGGGAGTCGGTTTCAACCATTATTTTGTCAATGAAATTGAATGTAACATGACCTTTGGGAATATAGCCCCAGGTAAAAAGTCCGATGAGCGATACTGCAAGCAAGAAAATAAAAAATGCTTTCAGTATGCGGATGATGATGACACCGGCATGTCCCAGTCTGTTGATTTTGATGATAACAGAGTTTTCCATATTCGTGCCTCCTTTACATAAAATATTATGAATATCATATAAGATTTAATGTTTATCATTAATTTTATGATAACAGAGAGACTACCCTGTGTCAATAATAATGCCGTTACAGAAACACATTGTGTTCCCTGTTTTATTGTGCTATGCTGAAAATATCAGCAGGTGGTGAGAAAGGTTATAACAGGCAGCGAGTTTAAGATCAACGAAAAAGAGGAGGAGGTCAATGAGTGTGTTAATGAAGGCAAATAAAACAAGTGGGAAAATAACAATAGGAGTATTTTCGTCTTCCTCCCCTGTTTCAGCAACAGTTCCGGTGAGGTATGAACGTGGAATTGCATACCTGAAATCCAGAGGATATGAAATTGTAAATGGGAGTTTGTACAGAAAACAGGATTCTTACAGATCAGGAACTATTCAGGAGCGGGCGCAGGAATTTAATCAGCTTTTATATAACGAAAAGGTCCAGATTTTGATGGCTTCTATCGGAGGGAACAATACAAATTCCGTTCTTCCGTATATTGATTATGAATATCTGAAAAAACATCCGAAAATCATTATAGGGTATTCTGATACTACGGCTTTGCTTCTTGCTGTTTATGCAAAAACAGGTCTGGTAACATTCTATGGACCTGCGGCAGCCTCTTCCTTCGGGGAATTACCGCCTTTTGTGGATTGGACATTTAAGTATTTTGAATCCATGATAAAGAGTGAGATAACCTGTCCTTATGATTATCAGATGCCGGAGTTCTGGACGGATGAAGTGATTAAATGGGATGAACAGAACCGTTCAAAAGAACAGTACAAAAATGACTGGATATGCGTAAAACCGGGAGTATGCCAGGGAAGACTGATCGGTGGAAATTTGAATACCATGGAGGGATTTTTTGGTACAGAATATATGCCTGAGATAAAAAAAGGGGATATTTTATTTATAGAAGATTCCCTGAAAGATGCCTGTACCATTGAGCGGTCTTTCTCATTGCTGAAGCTTGCAGGAGTATTAGACAGGGTAAGCGGGATTATTCTGGGAAAACATGAAAAATTTGATGATAATGGAACAGGAAGAAAACCGTATGAGATTCTGCAGGAGGTGCTGGGCGAAACAGAAATTCCGATTCTGGCAGAATTTGACTGCTGTCATACCCGCCCTATGTTTACCTTGCCTATTGGCTGTCAGGTAAAGCTGGATGCAGAGAAGAAAAGAGTTTCCCTGTTGGAAAGTCCTCTGGAGTGAATAATAATTTTGATAAATATAGAAAACGTTAAAATATAAGGTGATGGGTGAAACAGAATGAAAACAGGATAAAAATATTACATTATAACAATAAGCAAAACTTTATGGTTATTTAATTGTTTTGCACAGCACATTATGTTACCATAAAGTCAGCACTTTTTATGTTGCCATTTACTTAAGATAAACTTCCATAAACAAAATCCCGATCGAAAGAATGGAAGCAGCTGAAAATCTTAGCAGGTGGTGATAAAATTGGGTAAAAAAGATACGATTACAAAAGATTATATGAACGATCCAAGGATTTTTGCAGATGCATTTAATTATTTCATCTATCACGGAAAGCAGGTAATCTCTCCGGAAGATCTCTATCCATTGGATACTGCGGAGATTGCCATTCCCTATGGAGTAGATGGCAAGATACATCCGGTTCAGAGATTTCGTGATAACTTCAAGTATCTGGCAGCCATGCAGGATAAGGATACTGCGTATCTCCTTCTGGGAGTGGAGGATCAGTCTGAGATCCATTATGCCATGCCGGTAA
>USDN01000009.1 GCA_900553515.1 uncultured Blautia sp.
GAAGCGGTATGATATCTGTTCCCTGATGAAGAAGCTGATAGAAGGAATGCTGTCCATTGGTTCCTGGCTCACCAAAGATTATCGGTCCGGTTACATAATCTACCGGCTCACCAAAACGGTTTACGGATTTACCGTTGGATTCCATATCAAGCTGCTGCAGATGTGCCGGGAAACGGCTCAGTGCCTGAGAGTACGGAAGCACTGCAGTTGCCTGATATCCAAGTACGTTGCGCTCGTATACACCGATCAGAGCATCCAGCATATCCGGATTCTCACGAAGATCTGTATTCATGGCAAGCTTGTCTTCCTCTGCTGCCCCTTCCAGGAACTGTGCAAATACTTCCGGTCCAAATGCCAGAGATAATACTGCGCCTCCAACTGCGGATGTGGAAGAAAAACGTCCTCCGATATAATCATCCATAAAGAAAGCTGCCAGATAGTCGTCGCTCTTTGCCAGAGGAGAAGTCTCGCTGGTAACTGCGATCATATGTCTGGATGCATCCAGACCAGCATTCTTCAGTGCGTCTTTCACAAAGGACTCGTTAGTAAGAGTCTCCAGAGTAGTTCCTGATTTGGAAACAAGTACAAAAATAGAATGTGCAACGTCAATAGAATTCAGTACTGCTGCCGCATCATCCGGATCTACGTTGCTGATAAATTTTGCTTCCATTTTAAATGTATTGTTTTTCTTAGCCCAGTTTTCCAATGCAAGATACATTGCCCGAGGACCAAGATCACTTCCGCCGATACCGATCTGAACAACAGTTGTAAATTTCTCTCCTGCGGCATTTGTGATCTCTCCCGCATGAACCTTATTGGCAAATTCTGCAATCTTATCCTGCTGTTCCACATAAAAAGCCCGCTTATCTACACCATCAGCAACAACTGCATCGCCCAGCTGTCCGCGGGTAAGCTGATGAAGGACAAGACGTTTCTCACCTGTATTAATGACCTCACCATTATACAGGGCTTTGTATTTCTCTGTAAGCTGTGCTTCCTCTGCAAGCTTCTCAAGAGCTGACAGAACATTTTCATCTACCTGCTTGGCAGCATAATTATAAGCCATGCCTGCTGCCATAGGAACACTGTATTTTTTTACACGCTCTGCTCCATTTGCACCTGTCATTGCTTCTGCAAGGTTCACACGCTCTACGTCAGCAATCTCTTTATAGGAAGCAAGACTGTCAAAATTTTTCCAATTAATCATAATGGTTTCTCTCCTTCAACTGTTTATTGGCTACTGTTTATTTTATTCACAGCGTCCTGATTCAACACTACCTCTATTTTACATCAAAAGCAGACGAAATGAAACGGGTAATTTATTTTTTTAACGATTATCTTATCCCGTGGAAAAATCACAGGATAAAGACAAATTTCTTCTCATCAGACAGCATTCCTTCAAAGGAAAATCCCAGTTCATGAAAAGCCTTGATCTCCTCTGGCTTCTGAATGTTATTTTCTGCCATGAAACGGACCATCTCGCCTCTTGCCATTTTTGCCAGAGTTGCCTTCTGCTTTACTTTTCCGTCCTTCCACTCTCCGAATTCCACTGTGATAAAACGATCCTCCGGCGTCAGATATTTTTCTACCGCCTTTGCATATTCTTTGGATGCAAGATTCAGGATTAGATGATCTCCGTCAGTCAGCTCTCTGTACAGCCGTTCTCCCCAGAAATCATAAAGGTCTTTTTTTCCCTGTACGGACAGCTTTGCCTGCATTTCCAGACGGTAGGGCGTCACACCGTCAAACGGCTTCAGAACTCCATAGAACCCCGAAAGGATTCGTAGATTTTTTTGAATATATGTAAGCGCTCCCTCTGAAAAAACCTCAGGAGCCATATGCTGGTACTGAAGACCTTCATAAGTCAGAACTGCCGGCGTAAGATTTCTCTCCAGATCCATTTCCTGAAAACGAAAATAATTCAGTTCTGCCAGCTTGTCATTGCATTTCCATAATGACTGAGCATCGGAAAAGCCAAGCTTTTGGATCTCTTTCATAAGAATTTTCGTATCCTCCAGAAATACCGGAAGTCCTTCCACCCTATAGGTATCAGTATCCACATTCATTTTTTTTGCAGGTGATATGATAATTTTCATTTAAGAAAGCTCTCCCAGCATCTGTGCCGGATTTTCTGCAGCCTTTACCTTTCCAAAAGCCTTAACGATCACACCTTCTTCATCAATAAGGTAGGTGGTACGTACGACGCCCATGGTTTTTTTGCCGTACATATTCTTTTCTTTCCACACATCATATGCCTGTATGCAGGTAAGCTCTGTATCAGAAAGAAGTGTAAACGGCAGATTATATTTTTCCTCAAATTTTTTATGGGAAGCTACGCTGTCCTTGCTGACTCCCAGTACAACCGCTCCCTTTTCTGTAAACTGAGGATAAAGTTCTCCAAATCCACAGGCCTGCTTACTGCATCCCGGTGTATTGTCTCTGGGATAAAAATATAAGATAACTTTTTTTCCTCTGTATTCTTCCAGTGTATGCATGTCACCGTTCTGATCCGGAAGCGCAAAATCCGGCGCCTTTGTTCCAATCTCCAACATTGCAGTTTCCTCCTTGGATTATAATTTATATCCTATTGTACCGCCATCCTCCTTTTATGGTCAAGGGGCGGTATCCATAAATACGATTTCCCACAGATCCTCAAAAGGAATTTCGGTTTCATCTGCAAGGACCAGCCTGTGACGGAACTCATCCAGTTTTTTTACAGTTCCGCTTACCGTCACATATGCGCCGCCATCCTTGCGGGGATCCGGGCGAAAAAAGCAGACGGAAACCTCCGGCTGCTCACTGATATGCTTTTTGATAAATTCCAGACGCCGGTTCAGAATATCCAAAGTCTCCTCATCCGGCTGAATCCTGCGTTCTGTCAGCCTTGCCGTTTCCTTTACCGCCTCTCCGTAGCCTGTCAGAGCGGCAAACGGTGCAAACTGAGCTGCCCGGTCCAGAACAGGCATCTGCGGCCTCTTATCTGACACATGATGAGGCAGATGGATAATATCATCATATTTATGACTTTCTCCAAAATAATTCTTCATCTTTATGCTTTATGCCCTCCAATCCTGGAATTACGGTCTTTCGCTGTAGCGCCTTCCTGCAGATTCATCCCTTTTAATATAGCATTCTTTCCAAATTTTTTCTTGATATCCAGCATCGCCTGCTGCATCTTACGTTCTCTCTCCAGAAGCTCCTTTTCTTTTTGTCTCTGCTTTTCCAGAGCTTCATAGTCCGTAAAAAGATCCAGCTGCTCAAAGCTTTCCTTTTGTTTTACTGCGTTTTCCGGCACTACCTTATTGGCCGCCAGATACATCCGGCGGATCAGGAGTTTTTTGTCCATGATCCGGTCATAAAGCCCCATCACTGCGTCGGTGATCTTCTTGGTGGAAGAGGTCTGACTGTCCAGATTAACCGTTCCGTGGGCATGTCTGGGGATTTTTCTGCCATAGCGGTCTACCTTTATCTCACCCTTATAATCTTTTTTCCGACTGTCATCTGTCAGATTTTCGATATCATACCCTACTGTCAGTGTCAGCTGATCTGTAACCAGACGCTTATCCACCAGATCAAGAACAAGAAGATCCGTCATTTCCCGGATTACCAGACGCGCCTGCTCAAAGGTATAGGGGCATGGCAGCACCTGTCCTGATCCGATGCTGTTGGTGGACGGTTTATATTTCTTGATATCTGCGATCGTACAGGGTTCCCAGCCCCATGCATGATCGATCAGAAGCTCTGCATTAATCCCAAAAAGCTCATAAAGAAGATCTTCATTATAAAAATCTCCCGGGCCGCCCAGGGAGCATCTGGCAATATCTCCCATGGTAAACATACCATTGGCTTTCAGTTTTTTCTCATAACCCTTTCCCACACGCCAGAAATCCGTCAGGGGCTGGTGATCCCACAAAAGTCTCCGGTAGGACATTTCATCAAGCTCTGCGATCCGCACTCCATACTCATCCGGTTGGATATGCTTTGCCACAATATCCATGGCAATCTTACAAAGATAAAGATTTGTGCCTATCCCTGCCGTTGCCGTGATCCCCGTTGTCTGCAAAACATCACGGATCATCTTCATGGCAAGCTCCCGGGCGGTAAGGCCGTAGCTTTTCAGATAATGTGTGGCATCAATAAAAACCTCGTCGATGGAATAAATATGGATATCCTCCATTGCAATATATTTCAGGTAAATGTCTACGATCCGGGTACTGTATTCCATATAAAAAGCCATCCGGGGCGGAGCGGCAATATAACTGACCTCCAGCTCCGGATAACGCTCCAGATCCTCTGCCATATAAGAAGAACCGGAAAATTCTCCTCCCGGAGCAAGCTTTTTCCTTCTGGCATTGACTTCCTTCACCTTCTGTACCACCTCAAAAAGTCGGGGGCGGCCCGGAATGCCATATGCCTTCATGGATGGAGATACTGCCAGACAGATAGTTTTTTCCGTACGGCTGGCATCTGCCACCACAAGATTTGTTTTCATGGGATCCAGTCCTCTCTCCCGGCATTCCACAGACGCGTAAAAGGACTTCAGATCAATGGCTATATATACATGATTTTCGCTAATATCACTCATCACCTTTTTTCAGGATATATTCAGTATTTCTGTAAGCACCCTGTTTTGATAAAATATTTCGGTCTGCCATTTCTTTTAAAATGGCTCTTGCTCTTCTTTGTTTTACACCTAATAATTCTCCCGCTTTTCCGGACGTAATTTTATCATATTCATAAAGATAAGCCATAAGAATTTTTTCCCGATCCGTCCGTATTTCTTTCTCTATCAATATTGATGATTTTCCGTTTTTATCCGGAATCAAAAAATCTTTATAAACAGTTTTATCGGCACTCTCTGCCATTTTATCGGCACTCTCTGCCACTTTATCGGCACTCTCTGCCACTTTATCGGCACTCTCTGCCACTTTATCGGCATTTCTTTGCTTTGCGGCAATATCAAACGAATAAGCTTCATCCAGGGGAACAATTATCCGGAATACATCGCCTTCTTTAAACTCCGGCTGTTTTCCTGAATACAGAGTTGAATATTTAAACAAATTTCTTACTCCTGAGCCAAGCTGTTCTGCATATCCTATATTTCGGAAGAAAGCGGCAATTAAAGGATTTTTCGGATTCGGTTCCAGATTATCTACTGTAATATATCCAGCCTTAACAGCTCTGTTCGCATTTTCTACATACATACAGTCCTTTTCAATAACAAATTTTGCTGTATAAGTGCTGGAATATTCCCGATGCATCAGTGTATTTGCAGACGCTTCACGGATAATAATATTCCTGAGACTTATATTAACCGTATCTTCAAGAAAAAATTTATCCGGAAGATGCTTTTTTCCAAATTCCAGTAATCGTTCATAACTCTCTATCAGATTCGTTTTAATAATTTCTCTGTCATCGTAACGGTCTTTATTCACTTTACGGACAATTGCATCTGTCACATAAGCCGGAGATACATTTAATATCACATCATCCTTTCCCAATAACATAATTGCCGCAAGATTAAACCCTTCTTCTCCCGTTACCATATCACGTCCATATAGTCCGGCACTTTTCAGCAATTCCATATCACTCATTGATACCCATTGATGATTACCGCCCGCATGATTTTTTGCCATCAAACGTATTTTCGGAAGCAGATCAAGCCTTAAATCTGTCAGATTTGCATACGGGAAAATTTTCTTTTCAGTGAAAACATTCTGTTTACGGATATACATCTGCGCTATTGCACCTGTGGCTGTTACTTTCACATCAGCATCGTCCACTCTGTCATAAATAATCTTTTTATAGCTATGCACCTCGGCGCTTGGCGGAACATGAACATGGATAATCGTATTCCCCGCCTCATCCTGCAATATTTCCGGCGACAAATACACTGTCGGAGAAAACATCGACGGATTTCCAATCACACTGATAAAATTTTTTATCATATCCTGAGCTGCATTTTGCGGGATACCGCAAACAGTTCCGTCATCCAGTACCCCCAGAAAAATATCTCCACCAAACCGGTTAAGAAAAGAACAGACACTTTCATATGTATCTGATTCAATTCCATTTCCACATCGTTTAAATTCTACTGCAATAGTCTCTCCTATTTCCAGAACAGATTTCAGGGTTTTCAGATCCATATTTTCCTCCTGTCCAAAATCTCCTTATGCGTTCAGCAGAAAACGTTCAATGATCTCCGCAACTCCGTCATGGTTGTTATCCCGTTCAGTCACATAGTTCCCATGCTCCGCTACGCCTTCGTAAGCATTACACATAACTGCGCCCACATGAGCAGCCTGGATCATTTCCACATCATTTGGTGCATCCCCGGCAGCCACAGAATTTTCCAACGGGATACCCAGATAATCACACATCCATTTTACTGCAAATCCTTTTGACACACCTTCTGGTGCGATCTCCAGATAATACTCTGTAGAAAAGAAGCTTCGCACCGTTCCCTTCAGCGGATCCACACATTCTCTCTGGTATTTTTCCAGTTCCGGGCGGTTGTCCAGTCCCACCAGAAGAATCTTGTATGGATCAAAGGGAAATGCCGCATCCACATCCGGTACGATTTCATAAGGTACCGTAGATCTGTCTATATAATAATGCAGCTCCGGACGATCCTCCATTGAGAGTACACTGGTATCCGAATAGGACTGCACGTGAAGTCCACGATCCAGCGCCATTTGAAACAAAGACTTTGCTACTTCTTTTGATAAAGTTTTACCATAAATAGTTTTTTTATGAAAAGGATCATAAATCTGACCGCCGTTAAACGCGATTACATAGCAGCCTTCTCTGGTAAGCCCGATTCGTTCTGCAATATGAACACCGCTGGCAAGTGGTCTTCCTGTTGTTACCACAATCTTATGTCCCTGTTCCAACGCCCGGTCAATAGCAGCCTGATTTCCTGCTGTTACTTCCTTCTGATCGTTCAAAAGCGTACCATCCAGATCTGTAAATAAAATTTTTGTGTGTTTTTCCATAGTTATCCCTCCTCAAATACAAAGCCGTATGCCGGATCCTTTCGGAAGCTCTCGGATAAAGTGGTCTTCATCTGTTCTGCAAATTCCGGACTCAGCTCCTTAAATTCCATATGTTCATACAGCGCCGAATCTCTGTATGCATCCAGTTCCTCTACGGCATCTGTTAATTTTTTCATACAATCTCTGACTTTTTCTCTGTCTTTTTCCATAAGGGAAATCTGCATCTGCGCAGAGATCCTGTGATATTCCCCGGTTTCAAAAAGCTCTGCAAGTCCTGTCATTTTTTCGGTGATCATTCTGGCTTTCTGAAGGTCTCCCTCCTTTTCTGCCAGCATAAATATACCGCCCAGAGCCATTTCCGCTACGTTATTTGTCTGAAAAAGCAGCTCTTCATATTCTTTAAAGGCACTGTTTCGATCTCCCTTTATTTCACAGAGCTGTGCCTTATGAATCTTTTTCACCGGGTCCATCCGGGAAAAATATTTCAGACAGGCTTCTGCCTTCTCATAATCCTCATTACGGTAATAATAACCGAACAGAGCGTCAGCCGCCCGTTCCCGGATTTCTGAATCCTCACTTTCTAACGCCTGCTTATACCATCCCAGGATCTCCCGGTCGTATTCTTTCATTTTTTCCGAATCTGGAATCCCCTTCAGAATCCTCCAGCCGTCCAGCACCATGGCAAGGTGAAGGAGCAGTCTGCTGCAGCCGGGATACTGACAGATCTTTTTCCTGCAAAAATCAAAGGCTTCCCCAAAACTGACCTTTTGAAATTTTCCGTCCGCTTCCTGAACGATCGCATTAACCTCTTCCTGCGTAAGCTCCTCCCGAAAAGACAGCAGCGTATCCGGCGTTGTCTCCAGCACCCTTGCAATTGGGGCAAGAAGCGTAATATCCGGCAGAGAAACATTGTTCTCCCATTTATTCACCGCCGGAGCAGTAACGCCAAGGCGTCTCGCCATTTCCTCCTGAGTCAGATTTCTGTTTTTTCTGTATGTTCTGATAACTTCACCTATTCTCATAAATGTTCTCCTTTGCTTTTTTCGCATCGGCCTCTGCTGCTTTTATCATAGCAGAGGGAACATCTTCTCACAACTGAACAAATGTTAAGTAAAAAGCAAAAAAATTAACTGCTATTCACAAAAACAGGTACCTATGAACTCTCATTCTGCAAAATATGCTTCGATTTTTTCTTTTACAGGATTCTCACCGATGACGATCAGAACTTCCTGACCTTCACTTATCGGACGGAGAATGACTTTTCCGCGGGCGGCGTTCAGTTCCGTCCACTGTCCCTCCCTGTTTTTGCCAAATCCTTTGATTCGAAAAACAGAACCGCATTCCGGGTCAGCCATGATCTTTTCCGCCCTGTAAGCCAGTTCTTCTGCCGGAAATACAAGGTTCATAAAGTAAAGGGAAGTAAATTTCTCTTCTGAAAAATGCTTTTTTTCATAAGATACGGATCGGTGTCCACAATCCAGCAGTCTTGCATAATCCTGATCATCGAATTTTTCCCAGTCTTTTGAAAGAATCTCTCCCTCAAATGTTCGTCTGCAGCGGACATTTTTCATTGCCTGATCCAGATGCTCTGCCACTGCTCTTTTTTGCTCTTCTGAAACCTCATCGCACCTGCTCAATACCACACAGCCTGCGGACGCCGCCTCTGATGCCAGCAGATATTCTGCCTGTTCTGACAAACTTTCTTCCAGTCCCCCGTCTACCACTGCGATCACATTCCCAATCTCATACCAGCGATCCAGAGGATCCTCATAAAGTGTATCAAAAAACTCATCTACGTCAAAAATCCCGGAAGGCTCCACGATCACCCTGTCATATCCGCACATTCCCATGGCGATCAGTTTTGTTTTAAATCTTCTTCTGTGTGTCTCCCGGTCGCAGCCTCCTGCGATCATTTCCAGTTCACAGTTCTCTCCCTCCAGCTCCTTCAAAAGCATCATATCCACATTCACTGCGCCGAAATCATTTTCTATGATTCCGATGTTCTGTCCCTGTTTTAAAAGATAGGAGGCATACTTTTTTATAAAGGTTGTCTTACCCGCTCCCAGAAAGCCGGTAATCAAGTCAATTTTTATCATAATATCAAATCCCCTGTCATAAGCAAAGCGGACAAGTCCGCCCCAAACTCCCTCAATCCTTGAAGAACAAAGGAGGGCTGCCAGATTCTCTTTTTCAGTGAATTTCTGACAGCCCTTCTGTTTTATGCTTTCATTGCCTTGCGGCCGCAGCACTGTTTGTATTTCTTGCCGCTTCCGCACGGACATGGATCATTTGGATAAACCTTTTCTTCTTTTCTCTGGACAGGCTTACGTACACTGGAATCATCCTTGTTGGTTCCGGTAACCTTGGCAACCTGCTCACGCTCGATCTTCTGCTCTACATGAACATGATACAGCATACGTACCGTATCCTCCTGAATAGAGTTTGTCATCTCATTGAACATATCATAAGCGCTCATCTTATACTCAACAACCGGATCTCTCTGTCCATAGCCAACCAGTCCGATACCCTGACGGAGGATTTCCATATCGTCGATATGATCCATCCACTTACTGTCAATACACTTCAGAAGAACTACTCGCTCCAGCTCACGCAGCTGCTCCGGTTCCGGGAATTCAGATTCCTTGGTCTCATAAAGCTTCACAGCTTCTTCCTTAAGGATATGCTTCATTTCATTTTTCTTCTTGCCTTTTACTTTGTCCCCGGTAAGAGCCTCGATCGGGATAATCGGAAGGAGAATCGAATTAAATTCCTCAAGATTCCACTCTTCTGCATCCACATCATCTGAGAAGCATCTGTCCACTGTGTTATCCACAATATCCGTAATCATCTTATAAATGGAGTCACGCATGTTCTCTCCATCCAGAACCTGACGACGCTCTTTGTAAATGATCTCACGCTGTTCATTATTTACCTGGTCGTAGTCAAGAAGATTTTTACGAATACCAAAGTTATTGAACTCAATCTTCTCCTGTGCTTTCTGAATCGCATTGGAGAGCATCTTATGTTCGATCTGCTCATTTTCAGCAACACCGAGAGAAGTGAATACCTTCATCAGACGCTCTGAACCGAAGAGACGCATCAGATCGTCCTCCAGAGAGATATAAAAACGGGATTCACCCGGATCTCCCTGACGTCCGGAACGTCCACGGAGCTGATTGTCAATACGTCTGGACTCATGACGCTCTGTACCGATGATCTTCAGACCGCCGGCCTCTCTGGCCACATCATCCAGCTTGATATCTGTACCACGGCCTGCCATGTTGGTAGCAATGGTAACAGCTCCGGCCTGACCTGCCTGGGCAACGATCTCAGCCTCCAGCTCATGGAATTTCGCATTCAGGACATTATGCTGGATTCCCTGACGGCGGAGCATCTTGCTGAGAAGCTCAGATGTTTCGATGGTAATGGTACCAACCAGTACCGGCTGCTGTCTCTCATGAGCTTCCTTCACAGCCTCGACAACTGCGTTGAATTTCTCTTTCTTTGTCATATAAACAGCGTCTTCCAGGTCTTTACGCTGTACAGGTCTGTTGGTAGGGATTTCCACAACGTCCATTCCGTAGATATCACGGAACTCTTTTTCCTCAGTAAGGGCAGTACCAGTCATACCGCCTTTTTTGTCATATTTATTAAAGAAGTTCTGGAAAGTAATGGTGGCAAGTGTCTTGCTCTCACGTTTTACTCTTACATGCTCCTTAGCCTCAATAGCCTGATGGAGTCCGTCAGAATAACGGCGTCCCGGCATGATACGTCCGGTAAATTCATCTACGATCAGGATCTCATCATCTTTTACTACATAATCCTGATCTTTGTGCATCAGGTTATGGGCACGGAGCGCCAGAATAATGTTATGCTGGATCTCCAGGTTTTCCGGATCTGCAAGGTTTTCGATATTAAAGAATTTCTCGACCTTCTTCACACCACGCTCTGTAAGGTTTACGATCTTATCCTTTTCGTTTACTACAAAGTCTCCTGTCTCAATGACCTCTTCACCCATGATAGCGGCCATTTTGGTCATCTCATGGCTGGCCTCACCACGCTCCAGCTGCTGTGCCAGAATATCACAGACCTCATAAAGCTTGGTAGATTTGCCGCTCTGTCCGGAAATGATAAGCGGGGTACGTGCCTCGTCAATAAGTACGGAGTCCACCTCATCAATGATACAGTAATGAAGGTCTCTCTGTACCAGCTGCTCTTTATAAATGACCATATTGTCACGCAGGTAATCAAATCCCAGCTCATTATTTGTTACATAGGTAATATCACATCCATAGGCCGCACGGCGTTCCTCCGGCTTCATATCATTCAGAACTACGCCTACTGTCAGTCCAAGGAACTCATGAACCTTGCCCATCCACTCGGCATCACGCTTTGCCAGATAGTCATTGACAGTAACAATATGGACACCTCTGCCTTCCAGTGCATTCAGATATGCCGGAAGAGTAGATACAAGTGTCTTACCTTCACCGGTTTTCATCTCTGCAATACGTCCCTGATGAAGGATGATACCGCCGATGATCTGTACACGGTAATGCTCCATTCCAAGAACACGTTTTGCAGCTTCACGTACAGTTGCAAAAGCCTCTGGCAGCAGATCATCAAGAGTTGCTCCCTCTTCCAGACGCTTCTTATATTCTCTTGTTTTGTCCCTTAGTTCCTCATCAGTTAATTTCTGCATCTCCGGACGCAGTGCCTCTGTTTTCTCTACAAGCGGCATGATACGCTTGACTTCACGCTGGCTGTGCGTTCCGAATACTTTTGAAAACACGTTCATAAATATACTCCTGTTTGTTTTATTCTATAAAAATGTGTTCTACGGAATCTTCCGTAATTTTGTTAATATAATAAATCTATTCTATTCTATCACTTTCTCAAAGGGAAAACAATGATTTTTCTCAGGCTTGTCAGATTTTTCCCCTTATGCTATGATTAGCTTCGAACTACGGAAACAACCAGGCATTTATCTTTTGATACCCGCATATCCACTTTATATAAAAGAAAGGAATCACATTTGAAAAAAAAGGAACTTATCTTTATTACCGCAATCCTTGCTGCAGCTCTGCTCCTGTGGGGCGTTATGTTCCTGATGCGAAAAGGAGACTACGGTTCTGTAAGGATCACGGTAAATGGAGAAGAGTACGGAACCTACTCTCTTTCTCAGAATCAGGTCATCTCCATCGGAGAGACCAATGTCTGTGAGATCAGAGACGGACAAATAAAAATGACTGAAGCTGACTGTCCGGATCATCTCTGTATAAAACAAAAAGCCGTGGGAAGTTCCGGCGGAACAATCGTCTGTCTTCCCAACAAAGTTGTGATAGAAGGAGTAAAAGCCGCAGGCTCCGAAGATATCTCTTCGGAATTTGATACGGCCGTATAAATTATGAACCATAAAAAAACAGCATATCTGGGACTTTTTGCCGCAATCGCTATTATCTTTGGGTATGTAGAATCCCTGATCCCATTTTTTGCAGGAATACCCGGTATGAAACTGGGGCTGGCCAATCTTGCCGTTCTTTTTATCCTTGAAAAGTATTCCTGGAAAGAAGCCGCCCTGGTTTCCACAGTAAGAATCCTGGTGATCGGCTTCCTTTTTGGAAATATGTTCAGCATCCTCTACAGTCTGGCAGGAGCTGCATTAAGTCTCACAGTCATGACCCTCATGAAAAAATTTTCCGGTTTCAGCATCCTGGGAATCAGTGTTGCCGGAGGCGTTTCCCACAATATCGGACAGCTGATCGTTGCCTCTCTCATTGTAGAAAACACCAGTCTTCTTTATTATGCTCCGGCTCTTCTGATCTCCGGAGTTGTAACCGGACTTCCGATCGGGCTTCTCACCGGAGAAATCACAAAAAGGATACGCCTGTAAAGAAAAAGGCGTATCCTTTCTTTTTTCTATTTCAGTATTTCTGTCTCATAAGTATTCTTCATAAGTTCAAAGCGCTCTTTCATCCCTTCTGTAAGATATACTTTATGATCCTCATCCACAAAAGCTGCATCTGCTCCATACTTTTCCAGAACCGGAAGCGCTTTTTCTTTTCCCAGCACAAAACACGCCGTAGAAAGTCCGTCTGCAAAAAGTCCGCTGTCACAGACAACTGTTACAGAGGTAAGTCTGTTCCAGACAGGGTAACCGGTTTCCGGATCAAGAATGTGATGATATCTTTTTCCATCTTCCATAAAATACCGCTCATAATCCCCTGACGTGGAAAGAAATTCTCCACCCTTCAATGTAACGGCTCCCAGGTAGTCTCCCTCCGGTTCCCTTGGATCCCGTATTGCCACCCTCCAGTCTGACTGATCCGGCTTTTCTCCGTAAGCCATCACACTGCTTCCTCCCAGATTCAGGATCATACCGGAAACATCCTTATCCTGTTCCAGAAGCTCCATAACCAGATCGCAGCCGATTCCCTTTCCCGCTGCCCCCAGATCAATGGTAGCACCATCTTTTAATGTAACTTTATTTCCATCAAGTTCCAGCTTTTCATATCCGGTTTCTTTCAGAAGCGATTCTAATTCTCCCGTTTGAGGAATCCCTGCATTTTCTCCTCCAATGTCCCAGAGACGGATCACTTTGCCAAGTGTAGGATCAAAAGCACCCTGTGAATCTTCTGCAAGCTGCTGTATTTTTTGCAGATAATCTGCAAGCTCAGCAGAAACCTCAATGGTTTCTCCTCCGGCATGATTCACCTGAGCAATCTGAGAATCTTCCTCTGTCCAGGAAAGAATCTCATCCTCCGTTTTTTTCAGAAGCTTCCCGATAGAAGGATTCAGATCTGTTCCTTTTGTATACAAAGTTTCTGAAACAACCGTATTCATGGCAAAATCTGTATTCGTGTATTTTTGAGTTTTTGCCTGAACGGGACTGAAAACAAGTCCTGTCAGTACCATGCCTGCTAAGGCTGTACTCATCCCGAATTTCTGTTTTTTTGTCATCAAATCACCTTTCTGATATCAGTGCGGCAGAAGTTCTCTGGTCTCCTCCACTGCTTTTTTTGTTCCTGCCAGCATGGAACAGGGCTGATCCAGCGTAATGGAAGTCCCGTCTATCTGTCCTACAGTTCCTCCGGCCTCTTCAACAATCACAGAAGCTGCAGCATAATCGTATGGATTAAGCTTCATTTCCAGATAAACTGCGTTTCTTCCTGAAGCGATTCTGCACAGATCCAGTGCAGCAGATCCTCCGCTTCGAATGCAGAGACTTCTCATATAAAGTTCCTGCACTGTCTGAAAAAGAATATCAATTTTATCTTCATTATATCTTGCACATCCAAAAGCTGCAATTCCTTCTGCAAGAGAAATATTTTCCATCTGCAGCTTCTGTCCGTTCAAAGTACTTCCCTTGCCACGGATTCCCATATACATCTCATCCATATAGGGATCATATACAAATCCTGCGGTCATTTTCCCTTCATGTGCCAGTCCTACAGAAATACAGCTGAAATGATAATCAAACATAAAGTTTGTGGTTCCGTCTATAGGATCAATATAAAATGTATATTCTCCGGAAGCTCCCGCTCCCTGATTTCCCTCTGTATCCTCTTCACCAAAAAACGCTGCTCCCGGCAGGATCACACTCAACTCACGAATCAGAAAACGCTGGATCTCTGTGTCAAAATCCGTACAAAAATTGGCCAGTCCTTCTTTTTTATGGATTGTTTCCTTTGATAGCTTTGCATTTCTCAGCTTCTCTCCGGCTTTACGGACAATAGCTTCTATCGCCTGATAATCGATATCCGTACTGCTTTCCACAGACGGTTCTCCTGGCGCCATCTCCTCTGTCATCAGGATTTCCTCTGTCGGCTTCTTTTCCGAGACTTCAGGTTTCTCCGCTTTTCTACTCTCTCCGTCCATCTCGGAGTATCCCTTCCATGGTTCCACATCCCAGCCGCCAAATTCTCTGACATTTTTCACAACATATTTTCTGCTTCGGTCAAAGCCCCAGTAAAGAACACCGCCCAGCACACCTCCGAGGCTGTTAAAAAACAGATCCGTAAGCTGAAAGGTTCCAATCTTCAGAAAAAGCTGGCAGCTCTCTATGCACAACGAGCAAAAGAAGCCGATCCAGAGACTGTTCAGCAGAACCTCCTGTACCTTTTTCTTTCTGTAATCTGTCTTATGTTCCCATACCCGGTATAAAAGAGGAAGCAGCGGAAGAAACATAATAAGATTCTCCATATTTTCTGTATAAATACTTCCGTCTGCCTTATGTAATCCCCAGATTCCCAGAACACTGTCCAGCGGATTTCCCCAGATACTCCTGCAGAAAAGTGTCCGGAACAGAACCAGACATCCATAAAATACCAGAAAGAACTCTCTCCGGAACTGCCTGTCAGTTCGAAATTCCTGTATCCAGGTCCGTATCACCGCTTCCGTGCCTTTTTTCTTTATCTGCATGTATACGCTCATAAAAAGAACTGCGATCACCAGCGACGCCCCGCAGCTTTGATAAAGAACGCCAAGCACATTCCCGATCACTGAAACCATATAGTTCATTCCAATACCACCCTTTCTTCGATTATTCTTTTTCTATTATAATCAAATCTTTCTTAAACTTCAATTTCTGTTTATGGGGATGGGGGAATTTTAGTTTCTTTTTTACTGACTTACCACAGGTTTTCCATCTTTATCAAGCAATGGCGTAAAACCTGATGCATTTCCATTTCTATGAAAAACATAATTTACACCTGTTTGTGTATCAACCCAAATTTCAATTATCTCAATAGTTCCTTGCTTGTATATTTTTTTAAAACGCTCCATAATTTTCTCTCCCTTCGTAAAAATAAGGCGATATCTTTACTCGTATTATATGTGAAATATCAAGATTACTCAATTGTTTCTTGAAACAAAAGCAAAAAGTCATAAAAATCACAAAATTTTCAATCTGCCCTTACGCAAGATATAACACTCCTGCAGACTCATAAGTATTAATTTAAATAATTGCAAACATCTCTACTTTACGTAGGTATACAAATTCATCATTCTCATCTATACTTTTTTCAAGGAGGGATAAACGATGAATCAATATATTACAGGAGCTATAATCCGACAATTACGAGAAAACAGCCATTTAACACAAGCTGAACTTGCAGAAAAACTATGTGTATCTGACAAAACAGTTTCCAAATGGGAAACTGCCAAAGGATATCCTGATATTTCTCTATTGGAGTCACTGGCACAAGTTTTCAACGTATCTGTTGCAGATATAACCATTGAGGGGCGTAAGCCCTGCTGTTAGTCGAGTACGAGTAACAGCAGGGCTTATTTTATTTTGCAAAAAATATCTTAATTTGCAGTTTGTCATTGTTGTAAACAGCTTCAATACTTCCGCCCATACGCTCAATCAGCAGCCTGGCGATAGATAATCCCAAACCCGTTGAATTGCGGCTGGCCTCTACTGTATAGAATCGGTCAAACAGTCTGCCAACCGTAACTGCGGTCAGGTTATGCGCTGTGTTGGTAAAAGTAATATCCCCGTTGCTCGTCATAATAACCGACAAATCACCGTCAGAATATTTCAGCGCATTACTAATGATATTGGAGAAAATACGGTTCACCGCACCCGCATCCAGTTCACAGAAAACAGATTGCTCCGGTAATCTGATTTCCGGTTGAATTCCTTTCTCCTGCATGACCGCATAAAAAGACAGCAGGCTTTCCTCCAATGCCCGTACAATATCCATGCGTTCCAGCTTTAGCTCCTGCGAAGCTGTAACAACACTGTATCGGAATAATTCTTCGGTCATATTTTTCAAAACTTCGGTTCTGTTCTGTATTTGGGAAAGATATCGCTGAACATCCTTACTCTTTTCCTCACGCTGCAGCAAATCAAGATAACCGTTGATCGCCGTGAGAGGTGTTCTCAGATCGTGGGAGATGTTAGTAACAGCTTCTTTCAGTTCCAGATCCCCTTGCTGATAACGCTGTCGTTCCCTACGGAGCAGGCGAAGCTGCACATTGATTTCTGACGCTAACTTTCGCATACAGGAATCACGGGTGGAAATATTGACAAGAGTGTTGGTATCTGTTGTCAACCGGTCCCGGAACGCATCTGCAATTTCATGTGCCGACCTGCGCAGAAAACATATTTTTGCAAGAAGCACAAAAATAATCAGAAGCAATATTCCGATAATGATTAACAGTAGATACTCCATTTTCTTTTCTCCTTACCGAATATCCTTATTTTCAAATCCACGGCAGCTGACAACGGCAGAAATAGCAGCCAGCAGAAAACTGCAAAGTCCACTGTATTCCGGCTGAGGAACCTGCCAGGCAGACAGCTGAGCCGCCTGACCGGTAGGATTCAGGTTATGTAAAAGCAGATACACTTGCCGTACGATCCCTGACACATAGTGAGAATTGACAGCGTCATTTTTGTAAGGGGGCTGCACCAGGATGCTGTTGGTATGCAAAGCCAGCAAAAGCATTCCAAAGGCCATAGCCATAGTCACCAGGATACCTCTGGATTGATTGGCACACAGCAGGGTCAGGCCGGCAAAGAAACACCCCTGAGCCATGCTCATCCCCAGACCTGTCAGAGTAAACTGAAGAAAATCCCCGGCTTTCACATTCATTTCAAACAGGGGCAGACTCAAAACCGTTGTAAACCCGACGACTATCAGGTAAATTCCTCCGCAGCCCACCGCTGCCACTGCCAGCTGTGCCAGTACATAGTCCCGTCGGCAGGGTACGCTCAACAGCTTGCACCGAACAAATCCTCCTGAAAAATCCTGTCCCAGAAAAAAGCTGACAAAAGCTGCCGAAGCCATGCCCCAGAGAGTCAGGGGAAGAAAGATTACCCGGCTGATCGGCACGGTATAATCCATAGCGGTGGCCTGCATTCCCACAAATCCGGCTGAAGTTACTAACATTCCTGTCAGGCAGAGCCAGAAGACAGGACTTTTCCACAGGCGGTACAACTCGGCGCGGAAACACTTAATCATGGAAACCACCTCCCACCAGAGAAATATAGTAACTTTCCAGACTTTCATCCTTTTCCTGCATGGACATTACCTCACAGTTTTCCTTTTCAAGAGCCATAATCAGCTGCGTCACATTGACTTTAGCGAACACATCAGCGGTGGTTTCGGACAGGATCTTGTATTCCAGGTTCATGGAATCCAGAATACGGGCCAGTACTGTAGTGCTGCTTACTTCCATGCGAACACATTTCCGGCAGGCAGCATTCAATTCCTCTGCACTCAGTTCCTTTACCATACGTCCACTGTCAATAATACCATAATGGGTAGCCAGACGGGAAAGCTCGTCCAGAATGTGACTGGAAATCAGAACAGTGATCTGCCTTTCACGGTTTAGTTTCAAAATCAGTTCACGCATTTCCACAATACCCTGTGGATCAAGTCCATTTACAGGCTCGTCAAGAACAAGAAAGTCAGGATCACCAGCCAATGCAACGGCAATTCCCAAACGCTGTTTCATGCCCAGGGAAAAGTTCCTGGCTTTCTTCTTCCCAGTATTCTCCAGCCCCACCAGCTTCAGCAGTTCAGGGATACCGTCATAGGAAGGCAGACCAAGAACAAGATACTGCTGTTTCAGATTTTCCTCCGCCGTCATATCCATATAGATAGACGGTGTTTCCACCACAGCGCCCATACGGCGGCGGGATTTAATGATGTCTTTCGTGTTATTGCAGATTCCGTATAGGGTAAAGTTACCAGAAGTTGGCATCTGCAATCCGCAGATCAGTCGAATCAGAGTAGTCTTACCAGCACCGTTTTTCCCGACAAATCCATAAATGGATCCTTTGGGAACATTCATGGTCAGACCGTTCAGAGCCTGAAAATTTTTATACCTTTTTGTCAGACTGTTTGTTTGTAAAATATAGTCCATAATGTGTTACCTCCTTTGATGACTCCAGTTTATAAAACAAAAGTCAGGAAAGTGGTCAAGAAAAAGTCAGGATTTCGTCAAGATTTTTGCTCTGTCAGCTTAAAGCCGATACCCCAGACAGTTTCGACATAGTCTGCACCGCTGACTTCCTGCATTTTTCTGCGAAGATTGCTGATGTGCTGTTTCAAAGAACGCTCGGTGCAGTCGGGAGTGTCCAGGCTGATTCTGTCAAGCAGAACACTCTTGGCAATAACCTGTTTCGGATTCTCCATCAGAAGTTTCAAAATAGCATATTCCGTTCTTGTCAGCTTCACTGGCTGATCTTGTACAGTCAAAGAAAGGACTTCCGTATCCAAAACCAAATCTCCCACGGAGAGGAATTTACTGTCACCATGCCGCTCTGCCTTACGAAGCTGAACCGTGATGCGGGCAAGAAGTTCCTTTGTATCAAAAGGTTTGGTCATGTAATCCGCAGCACCGCCTAACAGAAGATTTACCTTATCCTGCACATCCACCTTTGCGCTGAGAACAATGACCGGAATGTTCTTAATGTGCGGCAAAACTTCTTCTCCGGAGAATCCCGGCAGCATCAGATCCAGCAGCACCAGGTCAGGCTTGTTTTGTGAAAGAAGATATAAAGCTTCTGTACCTGAGTATGCACGAAGAACAGCATAGCCCTCCTGTGTCAGTACCTCCTTCAGCATGTCTCCAATATGAATATCATCATCTATGATTGCAATCGTTTTCATTTTTGTCCCTCACAAGCAAAAATTATATAGTCCATTTTGTTCCAAAACCGAATAGTCCATTCCGTTCCGACCTATACTTTCTGAAAAAGGAGGTACAGGCATGAAATTTCAGCGGATTCAGGATCTTCGCGTAGACTCTGACCTGTCACAGAGACAGATCGGAGAAATACTCCATATCAGTCAGCGCACCTACTCCCACTACGAAACAGGCTCCCGGGATATTCCTGTAGAAATGCTTATCCGAATTGCAGATTACTATAATATCAGTCTTGACTATCTGGTTGGACGCAGCGACCGGAAAGAAAAGGTCTGAATAAAAAGGATATGTTATCTGGCTGGAACGATTTCCAGCCAGTATCCGTCCGGATCGCTGATAAAATAAATGCCCATTCCCGGATTTTCATAGCAGATGCATCCCATGTCCTGATGTTTTTTGTGGGAGGCTTCCATGTCATCTGTGGTAAATGCCAGATGGATCTCATTATCTCCCAGATTATAGTGATCTTTTTCCCAGTCCCTGAGCCAGGTAAGCTCCAGCTGGAAGTCTGTTTCTCCATCTCCCAGATAGCAGAGGATAAAGCTTCCGTCCTCTGCCTCCTTACGTCTTACCTCCTTCAGACCCAGCGCTTCCTCATAAAATCTTAAAGATTTTTCCAGATCGATCACATTGTAATTGTAGTGTGCAAATTTAAAGCTCATATTATTTTCTCCCTTCGGTTAATTCATAATAAAAAATATACTGCTGCATGATTCCTCTCATGCCGTGATATCTCCTGTTCGGAAATCCTCTTTTATAATAAAGATCCAACACCTGACGAATATGGGTGTCCACAGGAAAGGCATCCATATGATGCAGGGCAAACAGACAGATACAGTCCGCAACCTTTTCTCCCACACCGCTGAGCTTCATAAGCTCTTTTTTTGCCCGGCTGTAATATTTCATCTGAAAGATTTTTTCCAGAGAAACCTCTCCTTCTGCAATGCTTCGTGCCGTTTCCACAAGATATCTGGCCCGGTAGCCCATTCCCAATTCCCGCAGTTCCTCCTCTGTTGCCAGCGCCAGCGCTTCCGGTCCGGGGAAGCTGTAATACTCCACTCCCTCCCGGGAAATCTTTTTATCTCCATAACGTGCACAGAGTCTCTCAATACATCCCCGGATCCTGGTAATGTGATTCTGCTGGGAGATCAGAAACGTAATGATCATTTCCCATAAGTCCTGTCTGAGGATCCGAATCCCGCTTCCTTTTTCTGCTGCCGCACTGAGATACCGGTCTCTGGGATTTACTTTTTTTATGTATGCACTGTAATCGGTATCCAGGTCAAAATAAGGAACCCAGAAACAGATCAATTCTACATCACTGCAGTGGAAATCCACAATGGTGCCTTTCTGTGTGATTTCCAGATACTGGTCTCCCGCTATAAGAGAATAAGAGTGCTCTCCGATCTTTTTCATGCGGAAGCACTGTCCGGAGTCACAGATCTGCTCCAGACTGAAATTATCAAGTTCCATTGTTACCATATATATCACTCTGTACTTTCTGATTTATTTTACATCTGATGACGTACTACTTTATATTCATCTCCTGAACGATAATAGGGACATTCCTTTACATTACTGGTTAAAAAACGATAATATTCATCTTCATCCAGATTTACATCACAATAATAAGTTTCTGTTTCTTCATCATACACATAGTTGGCACAATAATCGCAGCTTGCCGCACTCACACATTTCACCTCCTTGATTTAAAATATCATTCTTTTTCTTTCTGTATGCATCTTATCACAGATGAATGTAAATAGTAAATTAAGGAATCAAATTTTTTTAAAACCTTATTGCCTAATTCCTACTGATATGATATGCTGTGTAAGTTGTTAACCTTTTAACGAATCAAGAAATATTTTTAAAAGCAAAGGAGACCAGGATATGCAGAAACTGCAAAAATCTGTATTCCCCGGCGGCGTACATCCCACCGACGGATTTGACAAGGCTCTCTCCATGAACTGCGCGGTAACGCCTTACTATCCCGAAACGGTTACTATTCTTTCGGAGCAGTCTTTTGGAGGAAAATGCAGCTTCCTTGTAAAGCCCGGCGAGCATGTAACAGAAGGCCAGCTTATCGGTAAGCCTGAAGCCTTTATGGCCGCTCCCCTCCACGCCAGCGTAAGCGGTAAAGTCCTTGCTGTAAAAGAGATCACAGAACAGGGCCGCAGACTTATGGCGTGTATCCTGCAAAGAGAGGAATCTCCGGTTTCAGAAGCAGAAGCTTCCTATAAAAAAGGAACTGCTGATATCAGCCTTATTTCCAGAGAAGAAATCCTTACTGGAATTCGCGATGGCGGTCTGACCGGAATGGGCGGTGCAGGATTCCCCACCCATAAAAAATATGAAACTGACAAAAAGATCACAGATCTTCTCATCAACGGCGCAGAATGTGAACCTTTCCTTACCTGCGACTACCGTCTCATGCTGGAAGAAGGCTATGCCCTCCTCAATGGAGTACGGCTTCTTCTGAAAGGCAGCGGCGCCGAAAAAGCCTATATCTGTATGGAGGACAATAAGCCTCTGGCAGCAGAGAATCTCCAGAAGATCCTCACAGAAATGTCTGCCTCCGGCCTTATGGCAGAAGAAGAAAAGCTGGAGATCCGTGTACTTCCCACCAAATATCCTCAGGGAGGTGAGCGTCAGCTGATCCAGGGTGTCCTTGGACGTGAAGTTCCCATGGGCGGGCTTCCTGCAGATGTGGGTGTGATCGTTTCCAACGTAGGAACCGCAAAAGCCGCAGCAGACATGATCCTTGGAAATGCGCCTCTGACAAAGAGGATTGTCACCGTTACCGGATCCGTAAAAAATCCGGGAAATTATCTGGTTCCTGTAGGAACCTCGGCGAAAGAGCTGATCCAGCTCTGCGGTGGAGTAACCACAGCCCAAAACCGTATCATTGCAGGCGGTCCTATGACCGGTCCCTGTGTGGCACATAACTGGAACGGTGAAACCGAACTTTTCCATGTAACAAAAAACACCTCCGGAATCCTTGTGCTTCCGGAACCCGGCTATGAAGAACAGCCCTGTATCCGCTGCTCCGGCTGCGAAAGCGTATGCCCGGCAGGACTGGTTCCCTACAAGATTGAATTTGCACTTCTTGACGAGGACTACGATCTCTGCGAAAAGCTTTATGCAAGCGAATGCATCGCCTGCGGCTGCTGTTCTTATATCTGTCCTGCCAGACGTGAGCTTTCTGTACGGACCAGAGAAGCCAGAGACATTGTAAAACAGAGAATGAGGGAAAGGGCGGTAAAAAAATCATGAATCAGACAAAAACCTTCAGCGGCCCCCATATCCGCACAGCCAACACAACAAGGAACATCATGCTCCATGTTGCTGTTTCTCTGATGCCGGCCCTCTTAGGCTCCATTTACTTTTTCGGGATCCGTTCACTGTACATCACCGGACTTTCCGTAACTGTCTGCGTTCTGACAGAGTATATCTGGCAGAAACTGGCAAAAAAACCGGTCACTGCAGGAGATTTCAGTGCTGTAGTCACAGGTATCCTTCTTGCCTTTAACATGCCTGTCACCGCACCTTTATGGGTGATCGTTGCAGCTGATATTTTCAGTATTCTTGTAGTTAAGCAGATGTTTGGCGGTATCGGATGCAACTTTGCCAATCCGGCACTGATGGGCCGCCTTCTGACCATGGTGGTATGGCCGGGAACCGTTATGCAGTACGTCGCTCCCAGAACACTGACAGTCTCCGGTTTTGATGCAGTTTCCTCAGCCACAGTGCTGGGCGCTGTAAAAAACGGCGGAGAAGCAGGCTACAGCTATCTGCAGATGTTCCTTGGGGAAACCCCCGGCGCACTTGGTGAGACCAGCAAACTCCTTCTTCTGGCAGGATTTGCCTATATGTGCTTTATGGGAATTGTAAATGCAGAGGCGGCACTTACCTATATCGGTACAGTGGTTCTTCTGACCTTTGTGTTCGGACCTTCCGGACTCTTTACAGGAGACATCCTTCTGAACCTTTTTGGCGGCGGTCTGATCCTTGGGGCATGCTATATGCTTACAGACTACGCCTTTGCCTCAAGAAGAGGCCGTCTGCTTTATGCAGTCACCGCCGGAGTCATTACTGCGGCCATCCGTATCTTCAGTTTTTATCCGGAGGGAATCTGCTTCGGTATCCTGACAGCCAACTGCCTTGCCGGCGCTCTGTCTATGCTCCATAAAAAACATGTATACGGCGTAAAAAAAGCTTAATTTGGAGGAATATTCATGAAAAATAAAGAAGTAAAAGGAATTCTGGCTCTTGTTGTCGTGACCGCGCTTTCTTTTGGCGTGATCATTGGTTCAAGATCCCTGGCCATCAGCGCAGGCGGCGATTCTGCTGCTCAGAGTACAGAAGCTCTAGAGGAGCTTGATGTAAGCGGCGCAGAAAATATTGAAAAAGCATCCAAAACCGCTGACGGCTATCTGGTAACGGTCCGCACCAAGGGCTATGTGGGAGATATCGTAATGGATGTGGCTTTTGACGAGTCTGCATCTAAAATCACCGGCGTTCAGGTCGTTGAACAGTCTGAGACAGACGGTCTTGGCTCAAAAATCGCGGAAGCTGAATTCCTGGATCAGTTCAAAGGCGTTGAAGCGCCTGTTTATCTTCCGGGCATGGATATTTCCGCAGGAACTGACAGTGCGGAAGAAGAGGCAGCTCCGGAAGAATCTGAAGATCTCAGCGTCCTTGAGGGAGCTTCCCTTGCAGACGGTACCTATGAGGCAAAAACAGAAGCCCCGGATTCCAATGGTTTCACTGACGTAGTCACTCTTACTGTAAAAGACGGCGCTATTACAGAAGCAAGCTGGGATGCGGTAACTGAAGACGGCAGCAAAAAAAGTATCATGTCTGAAAATGGTGAGTACACTATGACAGAAGACGGACTTACCTGGAAGGAACAGGCAGAAGCTCTTGCCGCAGCTCTGATTGATAACCAGTCTCTTTCCTTCCTGAATACAGACGCAGAAGGCAAAACTGACGCTGTTTCCGGCGTAAGCATTTCCGTAAACGGCTTTATCGATCTGGCAACCAAATGTCTGGAAGAGGCTTCCGGCATTCAGGCTTCCCAGCCGGAAACAGAAGAAGCTCCGGAAGAAGAAGCTGCTTCTGAGGAAACTGCAGATATGGCCGGAACTGAAATCGACGCTGTCTCCGGCGCTACCATGTCCTCTACTGCAGCAGTGACCGGCATTAATGAAGCATATGATTTCTTACAGACAGTGAAATAAGAAAACGGAGGTTTCAATATGAAGTTAAGATATCCGGCAGAAGCCTTTGCTCTGGGAATTGTTCTTTTTTCCGCAGGCATGAAGGAAGCCTTTGCAGCCGGGATCCTGGTGATCTTCACTTCTGTATTCGCAGAACTTTTGAAGAATCTTCTGGAAAAGGCAGTTCCCACATGGAGTCTGAAGCTCTGTGTCTACATTGCCTCCGGTTCTGTCTGCGCTTCCGCTTTTCTTGCAGGCTTTGCGGTTCTGGGAACTGTTCTTACTACAGAACTGTGGATCATGGTCTTTATCGTAGGACTTCTCTGCGGAAAACATGCACTTTCCGGAAATACAGACGGTGAATATGGCGAACTCCTTCTGGAATCCGCCTTTGTCTGGGGACTGTGGATCCTGTTTACTGTTTTCCGCGAATTTCTGGGCAGCGGAAGCATCTTCGGAAATACAGTCCTTACGGCATCCTTCCAGTCCAAAGCCTTCCTGAATACCACCTTTGCATTCATGGAAGCGGGACTTGTCCTTGCATCCGTAAACGGAATCCTGAAAAAAGACTGCAAAGAAATGAACAGCCTGTTTCCTGTAATTCCTGCTATGTTTCTCTTCCACCCCTTTACATTGGAAAGCTTTGCAGGACTCCCGGGAACCATATGGGTGATCGTTGTTCCCATCCTTTTGTTCCTTTCTGTAAAACAGACTTTAAAATTTGCCCGTACCGGAAAGTTCTTCCGTGGGCTTCCTGTAGATATGCTGGCAGCAGGATTCATTTATATGATCCTGAGCATCTACTGATCTTTTCAGCGGCATGGCCTTTGGGCTGTGCCGTTTTTTATACCATTTTTTATATAAATTTTATTTGACAAAGTATATGCGCGATGCTATAATTCCTCCCCGATATCTCAACCGAAAGGAGCGTTTCTATGACATTTTATCAGGAGCTGCAGCTGAACCAGCAGGGTTCTAAAGCAATCATCAAAGCTTCTTCCACCCCTGGGGAAAAGCTGCGCCATATTTCCATTTATCTGTTCAAGATCCTCATCACCATGGTTTTCTGTATGGCTTTTGTTATGGGCTACAGCAAAATCTTCGGAGATGAAAACAGTATTGTAGGCGTTATTGTTCTTCTTTGTATCATGGTCTTCCGGTATGCTGATTTCGGAATGCAGATGCCGGGATCTCTGGCATCCCTTGCCATAATCTTCAGTATTCTTGCATTTGGACCCAGACTGGCAAACGCTGCCGGACTTTTTGGAGAGCTGGTCATCAACGCAATCTGCATCTTTGCCCTTCTGCTTCTGGGCTGCCACAATGTCATGATGGCAAATCATTCCACCCTTGTCCTTGGCTATCTTCTGCTTTACGGCTATGATACCACCGGAAAAACCTATCTGATGAGACTGGCTGCCATAGGAGCAGGAGCTGTTCTGACTGCTCTTGTCTTTTACAGAAATCACCGAAAGCTGAGCTACAAAAGAAAACTCCGCGATGTTATAAAAGAATTCCGGCTGACTTCCCTTCGGACACGCTGGCAGCTGACCGTAACCTTTGGCGTTTCCACTGCAGTCTTTCTCGGAGGACTTTTTCATATTCCAAGAACTATGTGGATCGGAATTGCCGCCATGTCCGTGCTTCTTCCTTTCCGCACAGATATGAAAGAAAGAGTCAGAGGACGTATTCCCGGAAACATTATCGGCGCTGTTGTCTTCCTTGGCATTTGTGTATTCCTTCCCGCCTCTGTCTTTCCTTATATCGGTGTTATCGGAGGCATCGGCGTAGGTCTTTCCGCCACCTATCAGTGGCAGGCTGTATTTAATTCTCTGGGCGCTATGGCAATCGCCACCAGTATTCTGGGGCTTCCCGGAGCTATCCTTTTCCGCATCGCCAATAATCTTCTGGGTTCTGTCTACGGACAGGCTTTTGAAAAAATATCCAGCCGGTTCCTTGACCGGATCACTCCTGCTCAGACCTGATCTTCTTTTTCCGGCATGATAAAAAGCCACAGCTTCTGACATTTCTTCAATGTCGGAAACCATGGCTTTTTTCTTATTCAGAATATCTGTATCCTACAAAAAAACAGGCTTTTTCAGGCGTTCTCCTCCAGAATGTCTCTTACCAGACAGCGGATAAAATCTCTGCATTTTCCGCATCCTGTTCCAAACCCGGTCGCCTTCTGCACTTCATCAAAATCCTTCGCACCTGCCTTAATGGCATCTTCAATCATCCCATAGGTAATATTCTTACAATGGCATGCTTCTTTTTTTCGGTTCATAAATCACCCTCTCTTTCTGCTTCATTCTATTTTTATTCCCACACCTTCCATGGCGCGTTTCCTTTCTGCCACAGTTCCTCCAGATAATTCTTTTCGCGAAGCGTATCCATGCACTGCCAGAAACCTTTATGGCGGTATGCGTTCAGCTGTCCGCTGCGGGCTGCCTCTACAAGAGGCTCCTTCTCAAACACTGTGGAATCTCCCTGGATCAGATCCATGATCTCCGGTTCGAGAACCATAAAACCGGCATTGATCCAGCCGCCGTCCTCTTTTTTCTTCTCTTTGAAGTTTGTGATAGTCCCGTCCTCGCAGATATCAAGAATGCCAAAACGTCCTCCCGGCTGGGCAGCTGTAATAGTTGCCATTTTTCCATGGGATCTGTGGTATTCCAGAAGATCCTTTATGTTCACATCTGCTACGCCGTCCCCATAAGTCAGCATAAATGTGTCTCCGTCCAGATATTCCCTGACTCTTTTGATACGTCCTCCGGTCATGGTATACAGCCCCGTATCCACAAGCGTCACCTTCCATGGCTCCAGAGTGTTGTTATGGACGATCATCTTGTTTTCCTGAGTAAAGTCAAAGGTAATGTTGCTGTTATGCAGATAATAATCTGCAAACCATTCCTTGATCACATGCTGTTTATAACCGCAGCAGATCACAAACTCATTAAATCCATAATGAGAATACATTTTCATAATATGCCATAAAACAGGCTTTTCTCCGATCTCGATCATTGGCTTGGGCTTCAGATGGCTTTCCTCACTGATCCTCGTTCCAAATCCTCCTGCCAGAATAACAACCTTCATATATATTCTCCAATCTTCCTTTATCGTATCCATTGTTTTGATGTGTAAACTGATTTTTATTTCTTTTTCATTCTAATACAAATACGTCCAAAAGAAAACCCCAAAAGATAAAAAGCCATACAGTCAGCCGGGAAATCGTTACTGTTCATGACCTTCACAGTAACGGTAAATCAACTTTTCCCAACCGACCATACGGCTGTTAAAATATCCTGTCAGGATTCTGATCTTCTGACAGATTCATTTTATCGTATCTTTGCAGCTTTTTTTGCCTGGGTTTCTTCCCAAAGTCTGTCTGCTTCAGGCGCCCACTGCCGGGCATAGGCTGTACACTTTCCGCACAGATGCTCTGCTGTTTCCGGGGACTGCAGATCTGTGGAATGGGCTCCCGACTCTTTTACCAGCTTCTGGAGAATCTCCGGATTCTCCAGCATCGGGCAGGGACGAAGCATATTTTCATTAAATGGCTGATTATTATGGTATGCCATGAACAGCGGCTGCTTCAGAATCTCAAGGATTGTATTTTCCCGGATATTTCCGTTGGAATAATGGATGAACACACAGGGTTCCGCATCTCCATTGGCATTAATATGGAAGTAATTTCTTCCTCCTGCAATGCAGCCCCCGACAAACTCTCCGTCATTCTGAAAATCCATGGTAAACAGTCCCGGTCCGTGTTCCATGTTTCGGATTTCTCTTACTCTGTCGTGCATATAGACCCTCTGTTCTGCTGTTGGCAGAAGCTCCAGAGACGCATCGTTTCCAACCGGCATATAATGAAAATACAGAGAATAACGGCAGCCTTTTTCCACCAGCATATTTACAAACTCATCACTTGTCACACTGTCGATGTTCTGACTGGTGTAGCAGATCGAAGTACCAAAAACAAGGCCATTCTCCTTCAGAAGCTCCATAGCATGCATTACTTTGCCATAAACACCCTCTCCACGACGCAGGTCATTCACTTCCAGCTTTCCCTCCAGACTCAGAGCCAGGAACAGGTTTCCTGCTTCCTGCATCTGACGGCAGAGTTCTTCATCTACAAGAGTTCCGTTTGTGTAAGCAAGGAATACACAGTCGTTATGTTTTTTGCAGAGTGCGATCACATCTTTTTTGCGTACCATAGGTTCTCCGCCTGTCAGCATATAGAAATAAACGCCAAGCTCTTTTCCCTGGGTAATGACAGAATCCATTTCCTCAAAGGTAAGATTCAGCTTATTTCCGTATTCTGCCGCCCAGCATCCTGTACAGTGAAGATTGCAGGCGCTGGTAGGATCCATAAGAATGATCCATGGAATATTGCAGTTATGTACTTTTCGCATTTCACGAATGGTCTTTGTACCATGATAAAAAGCCTCATATCCCAGATTCACAAGTGTCGTCCTCAGAACATTGGGATGAAGTTCATCCACCATAGAACTAACATATCGGTTCAGCGTATATTCCGGATTTAAGGCTGCCCGTCTTAAATATTCCCAGTTGATCCCCAGATTAAAATCATTCATATATTTTTCTGCGGTGTCAAGGATCTTTTCATAAGCGCCCTGACGGTCTTTATTGATCTGACCGAGTTCATGCTCTATGACTCCTGAAAAAACTTTTCTGCCTGCTGCGTGTGCGATTCTGTTCATCTGCAATTCCTCCCTGTAATGTACGCTTCCAAAACGGTACCTGATTTTGCTTATCAATTGGTATAGCTTTCATTATAGGCGGAAATGTACTTTTTTCCATAAACAAAAACTGAACTGTGTTTAGTTTTTTATCATTCAGAGCATTTTGTCTAGTTTCTTCAATTCACTGAAAGGAATCGTTCCTCCAAAAAGATCCAGCGCGCTGCCTACGGTAACGTCCAGCAGTCCCTTTCCATAAACATTCAGAAGCCGGATATCCTCCATACTTCCTACACCTCCTGCATAGGTAACAGGTTTTTCTCCATATTCAGCAAGGATTTCCGCAAGCTCTGTCTCTATACCGGAAGCTTTTCCTTCCACATCTACTGCATGAATAAGAAACTCGTCACAATGGCTTCCAAGCTCCCGCATTCTTTCCGGCGTTACTTCCACATCTGTAAATTTCTGCCAGCGATCCGTAACAATATAGTATGCACCGTCTCTTTTCCTGCAGCTGAGATCCAGGACAAGATGTTCTTTCCCTGTCTCTCTTTCTATTTTTTCCAGATTTTCCCAGCACAGACTGCCATCCCGAAACACATAGGAGGTCACAATCACATGGCTTGCCCCTGCGTCCAGATACTGCTGTGCATTATCCGCGCGTACTCCTCCTCCGATCTGCAATCCTCCGGGAAAAGTTTTCAGCGCCTTTCGAGCCTGTTCTCTGGTCTCTTCAAAATATGGAGAGCTTTCCGGATTCAGAAGAATCACATGTCCTCCCCCGAGACCCGCTTCTTTGTAAAGAGATGCATAAAATGCAGCATCCTGTTCCGAAACAAAATTTTCCCGCGCCTGATCTCCGGCATCCTTCAGGCTTCCTCCTACAATCTGCTTCACCTTACCATTATGTATATCAATACATGGGCGAAATCGCATTATATCCCCTCCTCTTCTGCTTTCCCGCCAGCTGTCTGACGGTACTTTCTCCTGTACAAAACATGCCGCATACGCAGATGGAAAAAGCTTCTGAAAATCCAGCTTTTTCCTGTATGCAGTATCCGGCAATGCCAACATGATCCTTTTATATTCAGCATCCTTGGTATCCTGTATAAAATTACCGGTATGCTGATATCATATTATGATTTTATTTTCTGTGCAACTTTATTTTGTTGTATCAGGTCACAAAAATTTCTCCTGCTGTCTGTTCACAATAGCTTTTATCTTCCTTCTGCCGCATTGTCTACAGCATCTCCCATATCTTTTACTGCATTTCCTACTCCATCTCCCAGATCTTTCACACTGTTGCCAATTTCACCGGAAATGGTATCGTCGTTTCTGTCAGTATCCTTATTTTCATCCATCATGCCGTCTGCGCTGCCTTCTGTATTGTCTCCGGCAATTGTATTATCATCTGCGGCATTATTTTCGGAAGCTGTATTGCCATCGGCTGTATTTTCATTGTCATTTGCCGCATTTTCATTTACTGTATCGTTTCCTTCCATATCATTTGCAGTATCTCTGTTGGAATCCTCCTGTTTTTTGTCTCCCCGATCCGTACTGTCAGAATTCCCCTTATTGTCTGTCATGGTTCCTGATTCGTCTGCATTATTATCTGTGTTTTCTCCGCAGGCTGTAAACGCCCCCAGGGCAAGCACCAGCATCATACCTGTCATAATCTTTTTTAAATTTTTCATACTGATCCGTCTCCTTTTCTTGGATTTTATTCTGATACAGATAATATGTGCAGTTTGCAAAATAATATCAAAGGAATTTTTTTCCAAAAAATTGTGTTTGTGGATATGGGACGGAATATAATTTTGTGTCTGTAAGTAGCAGCGTTGATGTACAGGAGTCAGAGAAATCTTCCACAGAAGCTGGTTCGCGATTTGGAACGTTCTATGTTTCTGCTTCTTTGCAAAAAACGTCCCCCTCAAACATGCCTGATATTAGATATGTAAATCTTTTTTGCAAAATATCATAATTCCGATCATATAAAGCCCCACTGCGCCGATTCCCAATACAGCAGCGCCAATAATTGCACTGTTTTCACCGGATATCATTCCGTACGCATCAAAAAGAGTAAAGAAAGTTAAATATTTTGCTGCCTCTGCCTTTTCGCCCACATTAGCAAGCATCTGAAGCACATACATAAGCGCCGGAATCCCTGCTCCGAAAGCAACGCTGTATTTCGTATCCGAAAAAATGCAGGATGCAAGAAAACAAATACTGCCGATAAACAAATGCAGACACAAGAGAGCGGCATTTAATTTCAACAGTTCCGATATTACAAGTTCATTGGGAAAACCAATCTCAGCAATTACGATTTCCAGTCCGGTTGTATAAATGACAAGAAACAGTATTCCGCTGATCAGAACGAATGCCTGCGTTGCTGCAACAGTTCTTCGTTTTACCGGCGCAGCAAGCAAGCTAACCATGGAGCCCTTATCTGTATACCTGGCGATCAGTCCATTTCCGCGTAAAATACAGAACACCATAGGAAAAATTAATAATATAAATCCATAAAGGTAGGAAATCATAAAACCGATCAGGCTTGTGGAACCTGCAGTCATTCCAACTGATGCCATTATTTCCGGCATTATCGCATAAAAACTGTCCAATGTTTTCATCATCTCCGGATCATACATGCTGATGATAACAGAAACATACATAGATATGACAGCAGCAAATATAACAAGCATTTTCAGGCTGCCTTTCATCTCTCGTTTATACAGAGCCATATTAAGCAATTGGAGCACCTCCGTAATAATCCATAAAAATTGTTTCAAGACTTTGCTTCGCAGATACCGTAACATTACTTCCGTCACATATTCCTTTAAAATCTCTCGCAAAATCTTCCGCAAGTTCCGGAGAATCCAAATGTACCGTATAGGTACGCATATGACGTTCTCTTAATTTTTCAACCAGATCAACCGCAGCCAGCTTTCCGTCCCGGATCATACCGATACGGTCGCAGGTACGTTCTACTTCCTCAAACATATGGCTTGATAAAAGAATCGTTTTTCCTTTCCTTTTTTCTTCTGCAATCAGTTCGATAAAACGATTCTGCATCAGTGGGTCAAGCCCGCTTGTGGGTTCATCTAAAATCAATATATCCGGATTATGCATAAATGCTGAAACAATTCCCAGTTTCTGTTTCATTCCCTTACTCATTTTTTTGATTTTGCCCTTTGGATCTAATTCAAATCGATCAAGCATTTCCTGGGTTCGATTATCCTTTTCGATGTTTCGGTAGTCTGATATAAATTTCAGAAATTCCTTTCCCGTCATATTATCAAAAAAACTGATTTCCCCGGGAATATATCCTACTCTTTTTTGGATCATTTCACGATCTTTCCAGCAGTCCAGTCCATGAATCTGGCAGTTTCCCTCCTTTGCTTTAATAAATCCCATCAAATGACGGATTGTTGTTGTTTTTCCTGCTCCGTTTGGACCTAAAAAACCAAAAGCTTCACCTTTTTCTACCTGAATAGACACATGAAATATTCCTCTGCCCGAACCATAATCTCTGGTCAGATTCCGTATATTTATTTCACTCATTGAAATTTTTCTCCTTATATGAATCCCTGGCTGTCATATCGGTTTCTGTATAAAATTTTTGCCTGTTTCGTATATTTTCTAATAAATTCTGTTTTCGCGTTTGTATATCCATCTCTGTCATGCTCATAATCCTTCCACAGTTTCAGCTTTAATTTTTCATATTCTCTGGCGGCATCAGGATGTTCAATCAGGTAATCGCGAAAATACAGTTCATTATTATCACCATAATACCTTAAATGTAAATGAAAGACCCTGTCAGCAAATCCTTTCTCCGTATATCCTTTGTTAAAAGAAATCCCTTCTTCTCTTTGTGCCATACAAATATAACCGTCATTTATGATTCGCTCTTTATAATCAGATAAGCTGCTCCTCTTTGGGACTTCCACAAGAATGTCAATAATTGGTTTTGCCCAGACAGCCGGAATTGCAGTGCTTCCTATATGGCTTATTCTTTCAATTTGCGGAAGATTTTCTTCCAGCAGATTCTTTTCTTCAAGATACCATTCTTTCCAATGCTCCTGGTGTTCCGTCAGAAAAATGGGGAACAACTGCCACAGTTCTTCTAAACTCATTTCAGATAATTTCTTTCCCATTATTTTTCCTTTAAATTCTGTTTGTAGTGGTGGGGCAGGCGAATTTCTATTTGGCTGGTATCCACTTTCAGATGCAGAAAGAAAAAGGCAGATCATAGTGCCTTGCGAGGCTTCCGTTGGTAAGCCTGTGTTAGCTGCTGCCACCGGGCACGCTGTCTGAGCTGTCAGGCGAGTTCGTGCGAATGGCAGCAAATCAGCGCACAGGTTTACCAGGAAACACAGCACAGCACATGATCTGCCTTTTTTTTATATACATCGTCTGTGGGTAACAGGAAATAAAAATTCACCCCACTCCCACAAACAGAAATTTTGGTATCCTTTTATTTTGCTTCAATCACATCTGCCATATCGTACTTTCCCGCTGGCTTCCCTGCAAGAAATTTGGCAGCTTCTACAGCGCCCTTTCCAAATACGGCCTTGGAATAAGCAGTATGCTTAAACTCGATCACCTCATCCGGACCTGCAAAGATCACCTCATGATCTCCTACAATCGTTCCGCCTCTGACAGCAGAAATCCCAATCTCCTTATGTGAACGCATCTCTCTTTTCTGACTGCGGTCAAACACATAGTTATATTCGTTTCCCATTGCCTCATTGAGACTGTCTGCAAGAGCAAGGGCAGTACCGCTTGGCGCATCCAGCTTCAGACGGTGATGACGCTCCACGATCTCCATATCGAATCCTGCTGCTGCAAGAACTTTCGCCGCCTCCTGGATCAGCTTCAGAAGTGTGTTGATACCCAGAGACATGTTTGCCGATTTCAGGACTGCAGTTTTCTTCGCAGTTTCTTCAACCTTTGCAAGCTGTTCTTCACTTAAGCCCGTAGTACAGAGAACAACCGGAAGCTTTCTTTCTGCACAGTAATCCAGAAGCGCATCTACTGCTTTTGCAGAAGAAAAATCAATCACTACATCAATATCCTCCTGGCATGCAGAAAGCTCTGTATATACAGGATAGGAAGTATTTCCTCTGTCTGCGATATCTACTCCGGCTACGATCTGTGCCTCAGGATCTTTCTCCACAAGACCGGAGATCACCTGTCCCATATGTCCACAGCAGCCGTGCATCATAATCTTTATCATAATTTCCTCCTCATTGTGCGTGTTTTTGCACATCCAGGTACACTCTCGAGTGTTTCCTCCTCATTGTGCGTATTTATGCCAGCTTCAGACCGTAATCCACCATTGCTTTCCTGAGGATTTCTTTATTGCTCTCTTCCATTTCACAAAGAGGCATACGAAGAGGTCCCACTTCCATTCCCATCATATTCATAGCGGTTTTTACCGGGATAGGATTCACTTCACAGAACAGGGCATTCACAAGAGGAATGGCTTCAATCTGGAGTTTTGCAGCTTCCTTGATATCACCCTCCAGGAATTTCATTACCATATCATGTGTCTGCTTAGGCGCAACATTGGAAAGAACTGAGATCACTCCAAGTCCGCCAAGGGACAGCACTGGAAGAACCTGATCATCATTTCCGGAATAAAGTTCCAGCTTCTCTCCTGCAAGAGATACTGTCTTGGCAATCTGAGAAAGATCACCGCTGGCAGCTTTGATTCCAACGATATTTTTAACATTTTTTACAAGTGCAGCCACAGTTGCCGGCTGAAGATTACAGCCTGTACGGCTTGGTACGTTATACATGATGATCGGTGTTTCCGGAACAGCTTCTGCAATAGCTGTATAATGTGCGATCAAACCTTTCTGAGTAGCCTTATTATAATAAGGAGTCACGATCAGAAGTGCATCTGCTCCATAAGAAGCAGCTTCTTTTGACAGCATGATCGCTGTTTCTGTACAATTAGAACCTGTACCAGCAATTACAGGAACACGTTTTGCCACCTTATCAATAGTAAACTTGATGGTTTTCAGGTGTTCTCCATGTGTCATAGTAGATGACTCCCCTGTAGTTCCGCAGATGATAATGGCATCTGTACTGTTAGCGATCTGATACTCCAGAATCTCCTCCAGTTTATCATAATTTACACTTCCGTCTTCATGCATAGGTGTAATGATCGCAACACCTGCTCCCTTAAAAATTGCCATATCAGTTCCTCCTTTATCCTTCTGTACTATATTATGCAAATAACAGCTCTGCCGACTTATGCCTCAGGCTGTATTTCAGAATCATTTTTTTCAACCGTATCTTCTGTAAGTCTTATTACTGTATCTACATACGGTCTCAGTCCTTCCGGCAGATTCGTACCGGTCATAACAATCTGCATACTCCGGTCTCTCTGCCTGAGGATCTCTGCAACTGTATCCGCTGAAACGATTCCCTGCTCTATTACTCCCAGTATTTCATCCAGAAGCAGAAAATCACATTCCTGCGTAACAATTACTTTTCTTGCAAAATTTAATCCATTAAGAATATTAGCCCGCTCTTCTTCTTTCTCCTCATCGGTAAGATCATCGTAGCAGCAGTCCTGTTTTTCAAAACGGAAAATCTTGATGTCCAGATCATCCAGCTGTTCTAAAAAATCAACTGAACGCCGTTCCCTGCCTTTCAGAAACTGGATGATAATAACGCTTTTTCCCTCAGCAGCTGCGCGAAGGCTCTGTCCAAGTCCTAATGTAGTCTTTCCCTTCGCACTTCCGCAGTATGCTTCTATTAATTCTTTTTCCATGACAATTCCTCTTAGTATTGATGAAACTGCATCTTTTTTAATGTCCTTATCTTACCGCAGATTTTCTGAAATTGCAAGCATTACTCTGGCAGAGCCCTATATATATTCGCCCTGTTTATATGCAGGCATATCGCTTCTATATCCCTCTCTTCCCGACATACCAACTCGATTTCACTTCTCCCATATGGCAGCCTATACAGCCAGATACTTATAATACTTCTGGCTGTATAACCTGTCTCATGTCCCGGTTTATTCCAGGTATTCCAGCTTGCTGACGGAAACTTCGTAAGCTGTGCGGCGCTCTGTCTGATTTTCACCCAGTTTTTTTACATATTCCCTGCTCTGGATCCTTCCCCAGATCAGAACATGTCCCCCAACCGTAAATGCTGACGCATAACGTGCGTTTCTTCCCCAGCAGATACAGGGTATGTAATCTGATTTTCCATAGGGACGGTTTACTGCCAGAAGCACATCTGCGATTTCTCTTCCCAGAGGAGTTTTGCGGTAAACCGGAGGTTTACAGATATACCCATCCATAAAAATCTGATTAGTCGGGATCACATCTTCATCCTGCCCAATAAATCTTACCTCTCTGGCAAATACGGAAAGCACCAGACGATTATGCTTTTCTTCATGACGGTTATAGGATCGAAACTGACCGCTGATCTCTATATATTCGCCCACATAATTCTGCGTTACATCTACCAGTCTTTCAGAAACCATCACCGGAATCCTGTCTTCGGAATCACTGAGTCGTTTCACAATGAGATCCATCACAAAAAATCCCTCTCCGAATACCTGATGACTGAATGTAAAGCCGGTAGCAATCTTCCCCATGATCGATACCTGATTGTTTTCAATGATTTTGTCTGCCATAATACAGTTCTCCTTCCTCTTTGGGTATTTTGTCTATATTAGCCTATGTACCTGTCCGGAAGTTTAGAACCCAAATCTCAAAAATTTTTTTGGAACACCTTGTATTCTTTGAAAAATGTGGTAAACTGAAATGTCGTACCATGAATAAAACACATTAATATAGAAGAAAAAAGAAAGGATTTCGATTTTTATGAAGACCAAACGCGAAGATGTACGCAACGTTGCCATTATCGCCCATGTTGACCATGGCAAGACCACTCTGGTGGATCAGCTTCTGAAACAGAGCGGTGTTTTCCGTGAAAACCAGGAGGTACAGGAGCGTGTTATGGACTCCAACGATATCGAGCGCGAGCGTGGTATCACAATTTTGTCCAAAAACACAGCTGTCCATTATAAGGACGTAAAGATCAATATCATTGATACTCCGGGACATGCTGATTTCGGGGGAGAAGTGGAACGTGTACTGAAAATGGTAGACGGTGTAATTCTTCTTGTCGATGCCTTTGAAGGTGCTATGCCGCAGACAAAATTCGTTTTGAAAAAAGCTCTTGAGCTGGATCTCCATGTAATCGTATGCATCAACAAGATCGACCGTCCGGAAGCCCGTCCTGATGAAGTCATCGACGAAGTTCTGGAACTTCTCATGGATCTGGAAGCTTCTGATGAGCAGCTTGACTGCCCGTTCCTGTACGCTTCCGCCAAAGCAGGCCATGCGGTCCTTGACCTTTCCGACACACCGGAAAACATGGAGCCTCTTTTTGAAACCATTCTGAAATATATTCCGGCTCCGGAAGGAGATCCGGATGCCGATACTCAGGTTCTTATCAGTACCATTGACTACAATGAATATGTAGGCCGTATCGGTGTAGGTAAAGTAGAAAACGGTAAGATCGCAGTAAATCAGGAACTGACACTTCTGAACCATCATGACCTTGATAAACGCCAGAAAGTAAAGATCAGCAAGCTTTATGAATTTGACGGCTTAAATAAAGTAGAAGTAAAGGAAGCTTCCATCGGTTCTATCGTAGCTGTTTCCGGTATTGCAGATATCCATATCGGTGATACCCTCTGCGGCGGAGATAACCCGGAATCCATCCCATTCCAGAAAATCTCTGAGCCTACAATTTCCATGAACTTCCTTGTAAATGACAGTCCTCTGGCTGGTCAGGAGGGTAAATACATCACTTCCCGCCACCTTCGCGACCGTCTTTATAAAGAGCTGAACACTGACGTCAGCCTTCGTGTGGAGGATACAGAAAGCACTGAATGCTTTAAAGTTTCCGGCCGTGGAGAGCTTCATCTTTCTGTCCTTATTGAAAATATGCGACGTGAAGGCTATGAGTTTGCAGTCAGCAAACCGGAAGTTCTTTATCATGTAGACGAACGGGGCAAAAAGCTGGAGCCTATGGAACTTGCCTATGTAGATGTTCCGGAGGAATTTTCCGGTACAGTGATTCAGAAGCTCAGCGAGAGAAAAGGCGAGCTTCAGGGAATGAGTACCGCAAGCGACGGTTCTGTCCGTCTGGAATTCCACATTCCTTCCCGTGGACTGATCGGCTTCCGAAGCGATTTTATGACTTCCACCAAAGGAACCGGTATCCTGAATACAATTTTTGACGGATACGCTCCATACAAAGGAGATTTCCAGTACCGTAAACAGGGCTCCCTGATCGCCTTTGAAGCAGGCGAAGCCGTTACCTATGGACTTTTCTCCGCTCAGGAGCGCGGCGTCCTCTTTATCGGACCAGGGGCAAAGGTTTACAGTGGTATGGTCATCGGTCAGAACGGAAAGGCAGAGGATATCGAACTGAATGTCTGCAAAACCAAACACCTGACCAACACACGTTCCTCTTCCGCCGACGAGGCTCTGAAACTGACACCGCCCAAGGTATTAAGTCTTGAACAGGCCATTGAGTTTATCGATAATGACGAACTTCTGGAGATTACTCCCAGCAGTCTTCGTATCCGTAAGAGAATTCTTGACCCAAGAGAAAGAAAACGTGCAGGCTTTAAGAAAAACTAAAAACACCTGAAACACTATCATAAATATTGTTTCTGAAATACATCATCCCCCTGTATGACTCATATGAATCATGCAGGGGGATGTATTATTTCTGTATAAAGAACATTCAGGGGATTTGTTTTATTGTATATTTTTTATTTACTGGAAATCAATGATATCTGCCCAACGGAGAAGGAATTCCTCTTCTTCCTCCACACCTTTTGTCAGCTGTGCTGCTGCTGCAACAGGAAGCCATTTCTGTACATACTGTTTTGCAGTATCGCTCTTCCTGCAGAAAAGATTCAGGTACAGATCTGCCGCTTTCTGATCCTTAAGAGCAAACTCAAGATAAGTAATGGCTGCATCGCCGCTGGCATTTCCCTGTGTTGCATGAGCCCAGTCTACAATCTTCATGGTTCCGTCCTCTGTTACGATCACATTGCTTGGATTAAAATCTCCGTGACAAAGCTTGGTATGATTTGGCATGGAATCCAGTCTTGTAAGAAGCTCATAGCGGACAGTCGCATCAAGCTTGTCCTTCATGCTCTCGATCTTACGGGCAAATTTGTCCTTCTGAAGTGTAAGACGGGGAGCTTTTTTCTCATGCATGGAGAGCTGAAGATCCACAAATTTTTCCATGTATTCTTCCATCTTGTCCGGATTCTCCTGCATCAGCTGTTCCAGAGTTCTGCCTTCCACATACTCGATCACAACCGCCCATTCTCCATCGATCTGTGTTACTTCCAGCACCTTCGGGATATCCAGTCCGCTTTCCTCTACGCGAGCCTGGCAGAGAGCTTCGTTAAAGACATTTGCCTTTCCGTGCTCTTTGGTAAATACCTTGATGATACGGTCTCCGTCTTTGTAGACTACCTTGTATGGACGTGTCAAAAATACTTTTTTGTCTTTCAGATTCATGGTAAATACCCTCCCTTTTCTTTATTTGGACTCTTTTCCGTAGTAAGCCTTCAGATAAATTTCTTTCAGCTCAGACATCAGCGGATATCTCGGATTCGCACCTGTACACTGGTCATTAAACGCCTGCTCTGTCATTTCGTCCAGAGTCTCCAGGAAATATTTTTCATCCACATTATAGTCTTTGATAGTCGGCTTAATCTCGATGATCTTTTTCAGTTCCTCAAGCTTCTCAAGAAGCTTCTCAAATACTTCCTGATCGTCTTTTCCGGTAAGTCCTACAAAGCGTCCGATCTCTGCATAACGCGCCAGTGTATGCGGGTACTGATACTGCGGGAATGTACCCATCTTTGTTGGTACTTCAGCACTATTATAACGCATAACATCTGTAAGAACCAGCGCATTTGCAATTCCGTGAGGAATATGATGGAAAGCGCCAAGCTTATGGGCAAGTGAGTGGTTCACACCCAGAAACGCATTTGCAAAAGCCATACCTGCCATACAGGAAGCGTTTGCCATATGATCTCTTGCTTCTACGTCATTTCCGTCTCTGTAAGCTCTTGGCAGGTAATCAAATACCAGTTTGATCGCTTTCAGAGCAAGACTGTCTGTATAATCAGAAGCCATGACAGACACATAAGCTTCAATAGCATGAGTCATAACGTCAATACCGGAAGCACAGGTCAGTCCCTTTGGTGCGCTCATCATATTATCTGTATCTACAATCGCCATATTCGGCATAAGCTCGTAATCTGCCAGAGGCCATTTGATACCGGTATCCTTGTCTGTGATAATGGCAAAAGGTGTTACCTCAGATCCTGTACCGGAGGATGTAGGAATTGCTACAAAATAAGCTTTTTTACCCATTTTCGGGAAGGTATAAATCCTCTTTCTGATATCCATGAAATCCATAGACATATCCTCAAAGTCTGCGTCCGGATTCTCATAAAGTACCCACATGATCTTTCCTGCATCCATTGCGGAACCGCCGCCAAGAGCAATAATACAGTCCGGCTCAAAGGCACGCATTGCTGCTGCTCCGGCTTTTGCAGATGCAAGAGAAGGATCCGGTTCTACATCAGAGAAACAGGTATGAACGATTCCCATCTGATCCAGCTTGTCTTCGATTCTCTTTGTGTATCCGTTTTTATAGAGGAAAGAGTCTGTTACGATAAAGCAGCGTTTCTTGCCCATAACAGTTCCCAGTTCATCAAGTGCAACCGGCATACAGCCTTTTTTGAAGTAAACCTTTTCCGGTGTTCTCATCCAGAGCATGTTCTCTCTCCTCTCTGCAACAGTCTTAATATTGATCAGGTGCTTCACTCCTACGTTTTCGGAGACAGAGTTGCCGCCCCAGGAACCGCAGCCAAGTGTAAGAGAAGGAGCAAGCTTAAAGTTGTAAAGATCGCCGATTCCACCCTGAGAGGACGGAGTATTTACAAGGATACGGCAGGTCTTCATTGCTGCTGCATGTTTTGCCATTTTTTCTTTTTCATTTACATTGATATAAAGAGAAGATGTATGTCCATATCCGCCGTCAGCTACCAGCTGTTCAGCCTTTGCGATTGCTTCGTCAAATGTTTTTGCCTTGTACATGGCAAGCACCGGAGAAAGTTTCTCATGAGCAAACTCTTCGCTGATATCTACAGATTCCACCTCTCCGATCAGGATTTTTGTCTCTGCCGGAACCTTTACACCTGCCATTTCTGCGATTGTGGCAGCCTTCTGACCTACAATTTTTGCATTCAGAGCGCCGTTGATAAGAATGGTCTTTCTCACTTTGTCAAGCTCGTCTTTTTTCAGGAAGTAGCAGCCTCTGTAAAGGAATTCCTCTTTCACTGCCTGATACACGCTTTCAAGCACAGTCACAGACTGCTCAGAAGCACAGATCATACCATTGTCAAAAGTTTTGGAATGGATGATGGAGTTTACTGCCAGACGTACATCTGCTGTATCGTCAATGATAACCGGTGTATTTCCTGCGCCTACGCCAAGCGCCGGCTTTCCTGAGGAATAAGCTGCCTTTACCATTCCAGGACCGCCTGTTGCAAGGATGATGTCTGCCTCTTTCATAACCAGATTGGTAAGCTCAAGACTTGGCACGTCGATCCATCCGATGATCCCTTCCGGCGCTCCTGCTTTCACTGCTGCTTCCAGGACAGTCTTTGCCGCCTCAATAGTAGAAGCCTTTGCACGGGGATGCGGACTGATGATGATTGCGTTTCTTGTTTTCAGAGCAATCAGAGTTTTAAAAATAGCAGTTGAAGTAGGGTTTGTAGTCGGAATAACTGCTGCGATCAGTCCGATCGGTTCTGCGATCTTTTTGATTCCATAAACCGGATCCTCTTCGATCACTCCGCAGGTTTTTGTGTCTTTATATGCATTGTAGATATATTCCGCTGCATAATGGTTTTTGATGACCTTATCTTCTACAATACCCATACCTGTTTCTGCAACAGCCATTTTTGCCAGAGGAATGCGGGCTTTGTCAGCAGCGGTAGCTGCAGCCTTAAAGATCCTGTCTACCTGCTCCTGTGTATAGGTGGCGAAAAGTTTCTGTGCTTCTTTCATCGCAGCCATCTTTGCTTCCAGCGCTTCTGCAGTATCGATCACAGCCGGGATGTGGGTTTCTGTCTTTGCCATGTGAAATCCTCCTTGTTATCCTTTTATTTTTTGCTTTTACCTGATAATGCGTCAAATAATTCTGTTAATCAATTAACGTTAATTATTTATCAAACTTGATACTGCTATTATATAAGTTTGTTAATCATTTGTCAATCATGGTTTTTACACAAAAACATTCCTGTACCTATTCTTTTTTTATCAGTAATGTACAAAAAATATTCTGGAATATTTTCCCGCTCTCCCGCATATCTTAATTGATGTGGCCCCAGAATGCATAAAGGTTATGCATAATACAGACCTTTTCCATAAAGTTTAACCCAGGATTAACAGGAACTTTTTTTCTATTTATCATAAGGAGCGTAAAATCATGAACAGTTGCATTGCAGTAAAAAACGATCAGAGACCTGTTTATACACAGATAGAAGAAGAAAGACAAAGATTGAAGAAAAAAGAACAATTTAAGCGTCTGCTGAATGGAAGTGAATTTCAGATGAAAGGAAAATGCGCCATCAGCCTGATGCTGACAAAGCTTGATATCATAAATACAATACTTACAATGAAATATGGACGAAACGTAATCCAATCACAGATCGGACGTCTCAAAGAATTTGACAGCATTTGCAAAAAAATGCAGAAAAAAGGTCTGGAACTGAATTTTGATCTTGCACTGGAAAAAATAAATGACCTGATCGGAGTACGGGCTGTCTGCGCTTACATGGATGATATCTATCAGGTAGCGGAGCTCTTAGGCAGACAAAAAGATATCCGTATCATCAAAACCAAAGATTATATCAAAGAGCCCAAAAAATCCGGCTATCAGAGCCTGCATCTGATTCTGGAGGCTGCCATCCCCCAGCAGGATGATATCCAGTGGTTAAAAATCGAACTGCAGCTCCGAACTGCGGCTATGGATTACTGGGCAAATCTGGATCACCAGCTCCGATACAAAAGAGGAAAAAAAGACGCACAGCTGATGGATGAGGAGCTTCAGCAATGTGCCTCTGTGATCCGTTCTCTGGATCAGAAAATGCTGAAGATCCGCAAAAAGATTGATAAAATTTAGACAAAAAATAACGCAGCAAAGCGGATCAACTTCCTGCATCTTTGAAGGAATTGATCCGCTCTGTACACCCTCCGGATCCGGAAGATATTTTTTCTATTTTGTAGTAAGACCATACTCTGCCGCCAGCTTCCTGAATTCCGGAAGGGAATGGAGAATCGTCTCATAAGAAACACAGTAGGCAAGCCTTACATATCCCGGGCATGCAAAAGAACTTCCAGGAACCATAAGGATATTGTATTTCTTACCTGCCTCACAAAATTCTTTTTCATCTGGAATCGGAGATTTTACAAAAAGATAAAAAGCTCCCTGCGGTTTAATACACTGAAATCCGCATTCTGTCAGCCCGTTATAAAGGGCAAGTCGGTTTCGGTCATAGGCTGCCACATCTGCCTTAACATCTACGCAGCGGCCAATCACCTTCTGCATCAGAGACGGCGCATTCACACTTCCAAGGATACGGTTTGCAATTCCTGCTGCAGTGATCACTGTCTCACTGTCTTCCAGTTCATCCGGAATCACCAGATATCCAATTCTCTCTCCCGGAAGGGACAATGACTTACTGTAAGAATAGCCCACCACTGTATTCTTGTAATATTTTGTCAGATAGGGCACTTCCACACCATCATAGGCCAGTTCCCGGTAAGGCTCATCCGAAATCAGATAAATCACATTCCCGTATTCTCTCTGTTTTTCCTCCAGAATGGCAGCCAGTTCCCGGATCGTCTCCTCCGAATAAACAACCCCTGTTGGATTATGAGGTGTATTTACGATCACCGCTCTGGTATTTGCGTTAATCTTCTCTTTCAGTTCCTGAAGATTTGGTTGAAACGTCTCTGTATCCGGAGAAACTTCTACGAGCCTGCCGTCATAGTTTCTCACATATGCCCCATATTCCAGAAAGTACGGGGCAAAAACGATTACCTCTTCATCTGGATTCAGGATTGTTTTCAGGATCACATTCAGTCCGCTTGCAGCTCCTACTGTCATAATCAGATTTTTAGCAGAAAAAGCTGTTCCAAAGCGACGGTTCAAAGACTGGGCAATCGTCTCTCTTACATCCTCAAAACCGGCATTGTTCATATAACCATGGAGTACCGTGGGGTCCTCGCTGTTCACCAGGTCGATGATTGCTTCCCGCACACAGTCCGGCGCCGGAACACTGGGATTTCCCAGACTGAAATCAAAAACCCTGTCTGCCCCGTATTTTTTTTTCAGACGGTTTCCCTCCTCAAACATCGTACGGATGGCAGAGTTATTCTGTACAAAAGGAATCATTTTTTCTGCTATCATTTCTGTCAGCTCCTGTCTTTTTTGTTCTTACTGTGTCCAAATGCAATCCAGCCTACCAGCACAAGCATCGCAATTCCTACGATCATCCAGGGAACAAAGTATGCCATTCCCTTCGGTTTAAACATATCATAATAACCCTTCAGGTAAATAATAGAAACTACTACCGGAAGCACGATCATCATGTACATCTGGATTCCTGACGGGAATTTCACGCCTTTTCCTGTGTTGGCTTCCTTCAGGAAGTTTTTCCATCCCCATCCTCTCTTTGAAGCGCAGAAAAGTACAAACAGCACGGATCCAAGAGGAAGAATATTATTGGATACAATAAAATCTTCCAGATCCATGATGTTGGTGCCTTCTCCCAGAATCTGGATTCCGGACCATGGGCCAAATCCCAGCACTGCCGGCATAGACAGAATGATCACAAGCACAATATTGACCATGACTGCTTTTTTGCGTGTCCAGCCCCAAAGGTCGATCGCAAAGGACAGAATGTTTTCAAATACAGCAATTACTGTGGAAAGAGCTGCAAAGGACATAAACAGGAAGAACAGAGTACCCCAGATTCTTCCGCCTATCATCTGATTAAATACATTGGGAAGTGTGATAAATACCAGCCCCGGACCGGCGCCCGGTTCCACACCAAAGGCAAAACATGCCGGAATGATAATCATACCTGCCATAAGCGCTACAAAAGTATCCAGACAAAGGATATTCAGACTTTCTCCGGCAAGAGTCAGATCTTTTTTCATGTAGCTTCCGAAGATCTCCATAGCTCCAATACCGATACTTAATGTAAAAAATGCCTGCGACATAGCACCAAAAATAACATTTCCGATACCTGCCTTTTTCATATTTTCAAAATTCGGGATCAGATAGAATTTGATTCCCTCCATAGCCCCGTCCAGCGTTGCGGAATGCACAGCCAGCACTACGATCAGTACCAGAAGACAGAGCATCATAACCTTGGTAATCCTTTCCACGCCATTCCGAAGCCCCAGAGAACAGATTCCAAAGGAAAGAAGAACTGCCAGGATCATCCAGAAGGTCATCGTACCTGTAGATTTCTGGAAATTCCCAAAGAACTCTGTTACCTGCTCTGTACCTGCTCCTGCAAGCTTTCCTGTCGCCATAACATAGCAATAATACATTGTCCAGCCTGCAACCATGGTATAGAACATCATCAGCATATAGTTACCAATCATTCCCATATAGCTGTATTTATGGAAATTGGATCCTTCCGGTTCCAGTTCGTGGAACGCTTTTGCCGTACTTTTTCTGCTGGCGCGTCCTACAGCAAACTCGCTGACAAGGATCGGCAGACCCAGCACTACAAGAAATACCAGATAGATCAGCACAAATGCTGCTCCTCCGTACTTTCCTGTCATGTATGGAAATTTCCATACGTTTCCAAGACCAATAGCACCCCCTGCCGATACCAGGATAAAACCAAGTCTCGAACCAAAAGTTTCTCTTTCTTTCACTGATTTCTCCTCCTAAAAAATAATCGAAATCATTATATCACATTAAAGTGATATTGTGAACAAGAGATTTTGGAGGGAGGGATGCCAGAACAACTCTTCAATTACAATGGGATAATTGCAATAATTATTTATTTTTCTATCAGTTCACACTCCCACGAGGGGAGCGACGGTCAGAACGCCCTGAACGTGATGTGATCATATTAGAATTTCAATCCACGCTCCCACGAGGGGAGCGACTACTGTACCACCTGCGATATTACCTACAGCATTTTGATTTCAATCCACGCTCCCACGAGGGGAGCGACGCTTTGGAACTTGCCATGACAAAGACTACAGATATTTCAATCCACGCTCCCGCGAGGGGAGCGACTGTCGTAGAGGGATGGTTATTTGATCATCTGGGGATTTCAATCCACGCTCCCGCGAGGGGAGCGACGAATAAGTGAACGAGTTGCAGATTTTTAATAATATTTCAATCCACGCTCCCGCGAGGGGAGCGACCAGAGTCAAAAGCGCTGTCAATCTTGCTCGCAAAAATTTCAATCCACGCTCCCGCGAGGGGAGCGACGAAAAGCACATAGTATCGTCATGCAGCTTGATAATATTTCAATCCACGCTCCCGCGAGGGGAGCGACCGTCTGGGAGGAAAGTTCCCAGGCTATCGACAGATTTCAATCCACGCTCCCGCGAGGGGAGCGACAAAATCGGAATTGGAAAATAGAGGTAAAGTTAAAAATTTCAATCCACGCTCCCGCGAGGGGAGCGACTGTGTCGTATTTGCTTTTTCTTTTAAATTTGGCAATTTCAATCCACGCTCCCGCGAGGGGAGCGACCTATAAGATTTTTAATTGACACCAGCAATGGATAATTTCAATCCACGCTCCCGCGAGGGGAGCGACCATAAACAAAAATCTCCTTTCAAATTTATTCTTATTTCAATCCACGCTCCCGCGAGGGGAGCGACCAGAGCCGATGTAATCGTTAATAAGTACATTGGCATTTCAATCCACGCTCCCGCGAGGGGAGCGACACAGCATTGCGGCAAAGTTGTAATTCATTTGGCATTTCAATCCACGCTCCCGCGAGGGGAGCGACTGCCCTGGTATTTGCTAATTCCATAATTTTGTTCATTTCAATCCACGCTCCCGCGAGGGGAGCGACTCTTCCGGAAGCTGCAACATCTCCGTAAGCTGGGAATTTCAATCCACGCTCCCGCGAGGGGAGCGACCCTGAATGCTGGAGGCGGCTTGTATTCTACTTATGGATTTCAATCCACGCTCCCGCGAGGGGAGCGACCCGCGGTGGTCCTCCCGGTATGTGATATTCCCTAAATTTCAATCCACGCTCCCGCGAGGGGAGCGACCACTTTATGAGAGGACACGCATCTGCCGGAAAAGATTTCAATCCACGCTCCCGCGAGGGGAGCGACGATAAAGCAGAGCTATATAAAGGCATTCAGTAAAATTTCAATCCACGCTCCCGCGAGGGGAGCGACTGTAACTGCTGATATAATCCGAAATACTGTACTATTTCAATCCACGCTCCCGCGAGGGGAGCGACTGTTGCCTCTCCCTCTTTTTCCCATGCCTCTTTATTTCAATCCACGCTCCCGCGAGGGGAGCGACGAGTCAGTTGCTGAATTAAAGCAAATTTTTAATATTTCAATCCACGCTCCCGCGAGGGGAGCGACAACATACAAAAAAGGCTATCGACCATCCATAAAGATTTCAATCCACGCTCCCGCGAGGGGAGCGACCGGTACCAAAATCGCTGTACTGGAACAGTGGAGAATTTCAATCCACGCTCCCGCGAGGGGAGCGACTAAACATACAGTAATACAGGAGGTGATTAAACATATTTCAATCCACGCTCCCGCGAGGGGAGCGACGAAAGAGGACTTGTTGATGCTGTTATGTTTGAGATTTCAATCCACGCTCCCGCGAGGGGAGCGACGAATTTGAGAAAGCCCATACCAGAGAAGAGTTTATATTTCAATCCACGCTCCCGCGAGGGGAGCGACTGCCAGGCCGGAAAGTAATAAGGATCTCGTTCGCATTTCAATCCACGCTCCCGCGAGGGGAGCGACTATATTGGCCTTGTATGCTTTAATGCACTGCGGAAATTTCAATCCACGCTCCCGCGAGGGGAGCGACTTTTCTCTGTCCAATGGATGCCCTATAGCCTCCTATTTCAATCCACGCTCCCGCGAGGGGAGCGACGAGGATCAAATTGTCGTTCCGGGACTTCACGAGGATTTCAATCCACGCTCCCGCGAGGGGAGCGACGATAAGTCCATCCCGATCACGAAGTTTAATTTCAAATTTCAATCCACGCTCCCGCGAGGGGAGCGACGACATACAATCAACGCCGACTGCATCCTTATTTATTTCAATCCACGCTCCCGCGAGGGGAGCGACGGATACCGTCCAGTCCCTTCGCTTTCATGTACTGATTTCAATCCACGCTCCCGCGAGGGGAGCGACTACGCCTTCCGGATGCTGTTACAACGTCCGTAGAATTTCAATCCACGCTCCCGCGAGGGGAGCGACAATATTCCGCCGGTTTCGTGATCCGCGCATCGTCCAATTTCAATCCACGCTCCCGCGAGGGGAGCGACCGGAGAGAGTACGATTGATGTCATTGCCAATTCAATTTCAATCCACGCTCCCGCGAGGGGAGCGACCGAAAAATTTGATTTTAATGGAGATGTAACACTGATTTCAATCCACGCTCCCGCGAGGGGAGCGACTACTGTCACCATGTGTCTCACAAACTTTTTCGAGATTTCAATCCACGCTCCCGCGAGGGGAGCGACAGCGTCTGTATACGCCAACGATCCGAAGCGGTCAATTTCAATCCACGCTCCCGCGAGGGGAGCGACGTCGATGATGCGTGACGCAAACGCTTCTATCTGCATTTCAATCCACGCTCCCGCGAGGGGAGCGACGGACTTAACTGTATGTTCCGGTTTTTGATTTCCAGATTTCAATCCACGCTCCCGCGAGGGGAGCGACAGCAAATATTACTAAATTATAGCAATATTTTTTATAACTTATTTCTAAAAACACATGTTTTTCTTCTTCATATTGTTAATTTCATCTTATATTTCTTTATATTTTTATTTAAATTTACGGTGCGAATCTCCAAGTAAAGTTATGTATGCTTCATTTTCGCACTTGATCTACATAATCAGAATATCATCTGCGGATATCCCTTTTTCAATACCAACATGTTCAATTCTGGTCTGATATTTATTTCCCAGATAATAGAAACGCAGACTATCTGTATCTTCGTCAATAATATCTGTTAATTCTGCCTTCAACATTACACATTGAGCATTGTCTAAGATACATTCAAACACTGAATTCTGTACGCGACGACCATAATTCACACATTGTTTTGCAACTTTTCGGAGTCTTTTCTTTCCTGCAGAAGTTTCTGTATTTACATCATAAGTAATCAGTACCAGCATCTTTTCTTCACCTCATTTCCATAGGAATACCGGATATCCATCCAAATCTCCTCTAAGATATCTGGCAAGCAGCATAGCCTGGACATATGGAACCATTCCCCACTGTATTTTTTCTTTTAAATAGGGATGAGTAAGTGATTCTTTTTTCTTATTCTGCCATTCTGTCAGTAGTTTTTTTCTAAGCTCATCATCCATTAAGACGGCTCCATTTTCCTTTACTTTAAAGTTCTTTTTGCTAACAATTTTCTTATTAATAAGAGACAGAACAAAACGATCTGCCAGTACCGCCCGTAATTCTTCAATCAAATCTAACGCCAGCGAAACACGGCCAGGACGATCCGTATGCAAATATCCAACATATGGATCTAATCCTACGCATTCCAGAGCTGAAGCAATTTGATTTGTCAGTAATGTATACACAAAAGACAGCATGGCATTCACATTATCCATAGGCGGTCTCTTACTCCTTCCACAAAACACAAAATCCATTTTCTGCTGTAGAATCAGTTCATTAAATACACTAAAATAAATGCTGGCCGCCTCACCTTCATAACCTCTCAATTGTTCCTTAGATTTACAATTCTTTATATATTCTAAAGAATTTTTCAACTTTTCTGAGGCTTCTTTTACCCTGTCTACATCTATCTGAAGATTGTGATCACGTACCGCTCTTTCCAAGACCCATCTGGCATTAAAGACCTTCCCAATAATACAATTTTGAGCTATGGAAAAACTTATTTTTTCATCAAAACTGCTTTCATATTGCTGCTCTCTCAGAATTACATTTCCTTTTGTTCTCCCCGATACTCTTGCAAGGAATTTTCCCTGCGGACTGACATAGCATAAAGAAATATTTCTCTCTGCACAGGCTCCCATTAGCGCAGGACTTGTTCCTCTGTATCCAAAGGAAACAATACCTTCCAGATTATGTAAGGGAAGTCGTCCAATTTCCTGCTTATCTTCCAAAATAACAATGTTTTCTCCATCAAGAGCCAGATAACTGTTTTCAGAAGTAACATACAATGTATTCAATAACTTTTTCATTCTTCTTCCTCCCTCAGCATATGGCTCATATAAGTATTAACAGAAGTAGCTTTCGCCAACCTTGGAATGCATAACTCCTTCAAAGAACATGAATTACAGGCTTTACTGGTTTTCACCTTTGGCGTATACTTTCTTCTATAATATTGATGCATTTCCTGGAACATATTCTTTACTTCGGTTCGCAATTCTTCTGTAAAATCTATATTTTCGCGTCTCCTGGTTTCTCCATAGAATATTGCACCTTCTGATATCTCTGTAGAAAACATTTCTTCCAGACACATTGCCTGAGCTGTTAATTGAAGCTTATCTTCTGCTGTCAGTTTAGGTTTTCCCTTTTTGTACTCTACAGGATAAACTCTAAAAAGCCCTCTATGCCCATGTAGTTTTATTCCATCCTCTTTTCTATGAAACTCTACAACATCACATTCTCCACTAACTCCTAAAGTTCTTGATGATACGGGAAGTGCCCGGACTATTAGTACATCCTTTCTCTTCTCTGTCAGAAATGGATCATGCACTTTTTTGTGCATAAGCTCTCCTACTACTGTATGAATATTTTCTGCCCACTGCTGTTCAATATGGATTAAGGCCCACTGTCTCCTGCAAAATTTAAAATGCTGGATTCCTGATATCATCAGGTAATCATCCTGTGTATATTCCATCAAATCATCCTTTTCATTTCAACAGAATCCGGAATCTTATCTTCATGAATATTTACGATATAATCCTGATATTTTCTTGGATATATAACATCCTCTTTTCGTTTTACCTCCACTGCGTCAAACAACTTATATGCCGGACAATCTCCCAGCTCTTTACTGTGCTTAAACACAATCAATTCACGGACTGCCATTTTTCCTCTGGCCGCAGAATGATCGTGCTCAAACATATTTATAATTGCCTCCCACAAAAGCTCCAGATCCTCTTCAGAAAAGCCTGTAACCTTACGGGCAAGATTGGCAGAAATATATCCTTCTACCCGATATAATCCATATGGCACAATACTTTTTCTACCCATTTCTGTGCTTTTATTTTCCGCATCTTTCTCTGTAGTAATCGCAACTCGTGTGATTGTTACTTCCTGACTGATAATCGGATCAATACTTCTTGCAAATCCAAGCTGTACTGGACCCCTTACCTGCCCACAATTCAGAGCAGCTTTTACAAACGTCGTCATAACTGCACCAAATGTACGGATGTCAAAAAAGTTATCACACATATAATCTCTGAGTTTTTCATCCGCTTTCGGATCACTCTTTTTTAATTTTTTCAGTGCTTCGGTAACTTTTTTATCATCTGTTTCTTCCACTCCAAGACTTTCACAGGCTTCCCTGTCGCTCCGGTTTAAAGGCATATCTTCTTTAATATAAATTTTATATCCTTTTTCATTCTCCTTCACTGTTTCCACATAATTTCTGATTTTACGTTTTAAACAAACATCTGTTACAATGCCAAGACCACTTTCCGGATCTATTCTTGGCATATTTCCCGCATCTGGATCTCCATTCGGATTTCCGTTTTCCACATCAAATAATACCACAAACTCATATCTGTTTTTAATTGCTTCACCCATTTACTTTTCCTCCCTTTTTTCATATTTTTTCTGACGCTGATGGTAATATCCCAAAATAAATTTCCCCTGTTCTTCCAATGATAAACGTAATGGATAATCTTCCAGATCTATTTTACTAAGTATATTTGTAAAAAGCTGTTCATAATAAATTTTCGCGCTTCCCTTTTCTCTTTCAATCTTTTTCATATGACTGTTTTTCAGTTTGAATAAAATCGGAAAAACTGAAGCCGGAGCAGAACAGGCTGTATTAAAATATCTGTCCCGAATAGTAGCTTTGATTAGAGGATTAGCCTCCAGCTGTACTGCCTCCAGTACAAAAAACAGCCGCCCTAATAAATACGCCGTATCCTTACTTTCTTCATTTAATGCCATATAATCCTCCCCTTCCTTCCATTTATAGTTTTGTATCAGAAATGCCTTAATAATTGCAGCTCTTCCCCATGTTACATTTCCCTGTTCGGCACGAATACGCATTAAAGTATCTGAATATAATCCAGCAGGATATTTACTTCCGGAAATAATTGCTTTCATTACCATTGCAGCCATATTCGGAACCGGTTTTTTATCTTTTGATTTCTGATTTACTGTTTCATTCAACATCTGCCATATTCCCAGAAACTCCCGGTTTTCCCATGCCGGAGATATCAACGCCATTCGCTGATAATGCGCAGAAAAATTATCTAATATATTACCTAATGAATCCTGATAAAAAAATCTTACTGACAATCTTGCCGCATTTGGCGCCAAACCTAAAATATAAAATCTCTGTTCTATATTAAGAAATTCCTTTCCAATATAAATCGGCTGATGATTTTTAATATTTTCAAATAATCCCTTTAACTCCTCCTGATTGTCTTTTGGTGGATCTACAGACATTCTGAAAATATCCTGGCTCTCCTGTTTTCCATCCTCTGCCCAAAATACTACCATAGTATCACCAATAAGAATTGCATACTCCCTCTTCGAAAGCAAATAATTCAATGCAGTTGTATAAGCAAATTCCGCATATGTACCTACAGGAGCATTGTAGCTTTGTTCTTTTCCATAAGATTCAAAAGAGGGAGCATTAAAGGACACAAGAGCAGCTCCACTTGACTGAGCTCCGGGAACTCCTTTTATCGTCCTGTGAATTCTTGCTATCTCATCATTTTTTCCTGTTACCAGACAGACTTTCCGCATTGTCAAATCAGAAGCTTCAAGACTGTTTTCCCAGCTTTCTTTTATTTCCAGATCGTCCTGCGCATTTTCTATACCCATACGGAAAATAAGATTGCCACCTTCTGTAAGCTCCTCTATATTTTCTTTTATTACGGAATTTTCAAAAGCTTTATCCGGATCCCATTTTAGAAAAAAGTTTCTGACCGCTGCCGCCATTTCTCCTTTTGTATCTTTTAAAAGGGATAAATGTTTCTCTTTTGCCGCTTCAAAACATTCCCTTGCTCTCTTTTTACTTTTTTCATCTGTTCCTTTGTCTATTCCCAGCAGATACTTGGAATTATCGCAAAGAAAATTAGCTGCCACACCAGAAGATCTTGTCAGCATTTCCGGAACTTTCATAGAAGTGGGCACTTCTACCATTTTTTTGCCTCGTTGTGTTTCCTGTTTTAGCCATGTAATTCCTTTGATTTCCCCATCATATGATAGTTGTATTCCATAAGAAACCTTTGCACTGCACCATCCAGGACGAGAAACCTTACTCTGTTCTGCCAGTCTTTCATAATATAAAGCCAGTGCCTGTAAGATCATCGTATCACCTCACAGTCTCTCAGATCCAATACTCCTTGTCTCATTACAGCCCGGAAAAACATCGGCTGTATATTCTCGGGATCTGAATAATCCATATCGTACAACATGATGCCAAAATCTTTTTCCGGGACAGTTTCATAAACTGTTTTAATCTCTTCCTCTTCACATAAAGCAAAATGCGCCGGAAATTCTCTACACCCAAAATAAGGCATATGATAGCATTCTCCCTTTTTAAGTCTCCTCATAGTAATATCTTTAAATTTTCCCGGATTGTCTGTTTCATTCGCTTTCTCTGTCATTTCAAAATGAGCCTCAATTACATATTCCACATCTGTCAGAAGTACAGAGGCTCTCTGCACAATTTCCTGTTTACTGCTCATATAAAGAGCTTTATCTGCCCCATTGTAAGCCTGCAGAACGTTACTGGCAGAAATTTTACTCTTAATCTCATTTCTGCGTACACTGGTAAAACGAATCGGCTTCACCACATAAATTTTATCGATAATCCATCGCATTCCAGGATGGTAGTAAATCGCATCCAGTATGCCTCTGGCTGCTGATGGCGTTATTACATCATAAGAATACCTCTCTACTTTAAGTTCAGGCCTGGAGAACAGTGCATAATCTCCCCATACGCGAATCCTGACCCCTCTTCCCATAAGCCTTCCTCCATTTCTTATATAATTTCACCGGCTTTATAGCAGGCTGCAATATAATCTCTTGATTGGTAATAAAAATCTGTATTGTAGTCAGAAATGTGTGCATCAATCCAGGAATGGTATATTTCCCATATTCCCTCCAGAATATCTGTGTCAGAATAGGAATCTTCAATCAGACGTTCATATACTTCACCGATACTCCAGTAATCCGGAACCGTATAATTACAGTCTTTTTCATTATCAAAAGATCCTTCTGTCATTTTATTTTCTTTTATAAACTCGTCTGCTATCTTCGCAATCGGTTCACAGTGGAAAATGTCTGCGTATTCATATATTCTCTCTATTTCCTCCTGTCCAAGGAGATCTGTTACCTCTCTTCTGGTCCGTTTTATTTTTCTTCCTATATACTCAATTAAGCTGCATGTAAAAAATAAATTATTATTATTTTTTGTTCCCATATACTTCCTCACTTCCCAGAAAATTTAATGTATCAAGTGCAGAGATTGTATGAAAACTGATCCGATGTGTTGGATATTTGAATTTTGCCAGTTCCCAGAATGCTGCCCGTGATATTTTTCCATCTATAAAGTTCTGTATATAATTATAAATCGTATCATCTGCCATAGGGCCTTCTACAATATCGTATTGATGTGGTATGCCCTGACGGCAGGCTACAATAAAATCCAGCCATTCTTCTGTCATTTTTTCAAATACAAGATACTTCAATTCAGGATTGGGTTTATATTCATACTGATTGATATATCCTCTTTTTCCAAAACGAGTTGCCCATCTTTTGGCCTGCTCCGGATAATTAGTACAGTAAAATCCAAAATAAAAGTCCTTATTATACTGGGCTTCCCTGATTTCAGGATATTCTACAATATCCCTGCTTCCATGATATAAGATCATAATTCCTCCATTGTTTTTAATATATATTATATCTTGCTCTTTGTTGTCTGATAATTATATTTTTAATATACAGCTTTCACACATAAAATGCAACCTTTTTATTTGTATATTGGGTAAATTTTATGGAAGTTTAAATTTTTATTGATTTTTATCTTAATGTATACTATACTGCTTTATGTCAGGTTCTTAATGTAAACCTGTGGATTGAAATCATAATATTTTTGCCAATGCCAATATTCAAAAGCGATACTCAATGATTTTCATTGGTATCGCTTTTGATCTTTTTTCTTTCTTAATCTATTTTATAAAAAACAAGCTATTCCATCCTCTATTTCCAGATTCAGACCCATATCTTCCGTATACTGGTTACTATCTGCCAGTTCATAGAAATCCGGAATATCCTCCGAAACAACTCTAAGTATTCCAGCACCTTCCATTTTTTTGAAAAGGGACTCGCTAATATTGATGCAATACTTTCCAGCTTTTCTCATCCTTGCTTTGCTGAATCCCTGATTTCGTATTTCCTGATAAAGTTCTTCTGATTCCTCATTATTACGAATAAAAACTGTTATGGTCTTTTCCTCTATCAGACGAAATGCTTTTCCTACTTTGGCAAAATGGTATCTCCGTCCCTTAAATTCCTCCATAATCTTCTTTTTATCAAGATCCTCTCCTGCAACATTGTATAATATCTTAAAATATTGTGTTATACTCTCCTGCGCTGACAAATCCGTATGTTCTCCGATCAATAACTTAGCCGCATCAATTTGTCTTCTTTGTCCCGGGATATGCTTCTTTTCTAAAAATTCAAAAATATAGACTCTGCTTTGCTGTCTTAATCTTTTTCCCTCCCGATTACATCGACCAGCCGCCTGAATCATAGAATCTACTCCTGCAAGCTGACGATACACCGCTTGAAAATCCAGATCCACTCCAGCTTCAACGAGACTTGTGGAAATTAGAATACATCTTTCGCTTTTTCTCAATTTCTCTCGTATTTCACTCAAAATCTTTTTTCTGTGTTTTGGGTACATGCTGGTTGATAAATGGTAAATTCCATCACCCTTCAGACAGTTGTACAATTCCTGTGCCTTTTTTCTGGTATTCACAATACACAACGCCTGAAATTCTTCCGATAATCTTTCAATTAGTTCCAAGTCTTCCACTGTTCCTATATTATCAAACTCTGTTCTTTTAAAAAAACGGAATTGTTCTTCCATCCTTGGACATAATTCTATCTGATTCATATCTTTTCCAAAAAATTGATTTAGAGCTGGCTGTGTTGCTGTACAAAGCACCGCGCTTACCCTGTAATTTCGAATCAGCTCCTCAATCATAGCCGTACAGGGAATCAGGTATTCATTGGGCAACATTTGTGCTTCATCAAAAATAACCACACTGTTTGCTATATTATGCAATTTTCTGCATTTAGAAGATTTATTTGCAAATAAAGACTCAAAAAACTGTACATTTGTCGTGACTATCACCGGCTTGTCCCAGTTTTCTGCCGCAAGCTGCATGGGCTTAAACTCTTCAGAAGACTCATAATCTACATTGCAATGATTCTCCAGAACATTTTCTTCTCCCAATACGTCACGAAATATTTTGGCATTCTGTTCAATAATGCTGGTATAAGGGATCACATAAATTACTCTGTCCATATGATGTTCCACAGCATGCTTTAATGCAAAGGCCAGGGATGCAATTGTTTTTCCACCCCCGGTTGGAACGGTTAAACGAAAAAGTCCTTTTTCTGATTTTCCCATTTCATAACAATTCTGCAGAATTTCTGTACGTCTTCCATTTACTGTATCAATATCCTGATTTTTCATCCAATCTTTTGTATAGCTCTCCAGTTTCTGCAGAAGCTGATCTATTTCTTCACCTGACACCCGCCCCGTATCTCCATTTTTTATAAAGGCTTCTGTATCCAGAAAGTCAGCATCTACAAGACAGGAATATAACATTCGAATAAACGTGCTTAATGAAAAATCCTGATCTTTCACTTTTTTAGGATCGAACGGCAAAGTGCTTATCTCTGGTATCTGTATTTCCGCCTGATATCTATGGTAATCACATATTTTTTTCTTTCTGCGTCCCAGAAGAGTAGATGTACTGCCTGTATCACTGGAAGAACCATAATCTGGAAGTCCAGCATGGTGTCCGGCAATACAATAGCTCATAAAAGAATAAAGTCCTCCCATTTTTTCACAAACTCTTGCGCCTGCCGTTGAATGATCCACCTGAGCCTCACTTTCTCCGCAGATTCTTTTTTGAAAATCATTGGAATATTTACCAATATCATGAAGCATTCCACAAAAAAATCCCCAGTCTTCTTTACCGAATTTTGATGCAAACATCCCTGCCAAATCTGCCGTTCCTTCTAAATGTTCCTTGATTGTCTGTATTCTTTTTCCATCTATATGCGCAATATATTCCATATTTTTCTCTTCCCTTCCTACTATCAATCTGAAAGAGTTCCTTACACCCTCTCAAATCTCCACTTTTGCTTCACATCCGGATATTTGTCCCGATCCACCTCGCTCATAAACATCTCAAAGGGCCTCGCGCAGATCTTAAAAGGTGCGTACAGTCCCTGATAGATCACCAGGCGTTCTCCTGTTTCCGTATGCTCTGCAAAGGCAAGAACCTTATAAAGATACTCTGAAGTATTTTTATCCACCCATTCTCTTTTAAAATGCTGCACGATATCTCCCGGACGAATATCTCTTTTTGCTGCCGCATCTGTTACCGGAGGAGCTGTCGGTTCTGTACTTAACTCCACATATTCCTCTTTGTCAAGGGATATCGGAACTCCGGTTCTGCCGGAAATGTGAACACCTCCATACCAGCTCCCCTGGATCTCAAAAATATCTCCTACCTCATATTCGGAACTGTACTCATCATTTTTCTTGATAATTCTGATTTTTGTCATAATTCAGCACTCTCCTTTATAGAAATAAAATGCCTGTTTCCAGACATTTTATTTTGTTCTTTATTCTTTTTTCATTCTACCGCAGACCAGGATCCCCGTCAATAAAAGCGCTGGAAATACAACTGCCGCCAGGATGCCCATTTTGAGATTTTCACCCATGGCACTGGATACTGCGCCTACCACTGTAGGACCTCCGGAACATCCCAGATCTCCTCCCAGAGCCAGCAACGCAAACATGGCAGTTCCTCCTTTTGGAAGGGCCGCCGCTGCTTTACTGAAGCTTCCCGGCCACATGATTCCCACAGAAAGACCACAAACTGCGCAGGCTGCCAGGCTGAGAACAGGTGACGGAAAAAGTGCGATCCCCAGATAGGATAAAATACAGAGAATGCTGCTCCAGATCATAAAGTGATCCAATTGTATCCTGTCACCATATTTTCCATAAAATGCTCTGGACGCCCCCATCAGAACAGCAAACGCCATAGGACCGGCCAGATCTCCTGCTGTCTTGGATATCTCCAGACCTTTTTCCGCAAATGTAGATGCCCATTGGCTTACCGCCTGTTCGCTTGCTCCGGCACAGACCATCATGAGCAGCAATACCCAGAAGATTTTTGAAGCAAAAAGCTCTTTCAAGCTAAGACCGCTTTCCCCATCCTCTATCAGAGAGGCCATAGGAACTCTGGTAAAAGCAAACGCATTGCAGATGGGGATCACAGCCCACACAACTGCCATGATCTTCCAGTTTTCAATACCTGCTGCCCGAAAGAATACAGTAGAAAGCAGCACCACTCCCACATGTCCCCAACAGTAAAAAGAATGCAGCATACTCATGGCCTTTTCTTTGTTATCAGAAGGACAGGCTTCTACTACAGGACTTACCAGAACCTCCAGAAGACCACCGCCTACTGCATATACCATGACGGAGATCAGAATGCCCACAAATGGAGATGAAAAAAGCTCCGGAAGTATGGTCAGAAGTATCAGTCCGGCTGCAGAAAGCACATGAGCCATTACCATAGATACACGATACCCGATCCTGTCCACAAATCCAATGGCAAGAAGATCCACCAGAAGCTGTACGCCAAAATTAAAGGTCACCAGCAATGTAATCTGGGATAAAGGAATATCATAAGTTCTCTGAAAAGTCAGAAATAAAAGTGGGACAAAATTATTGATGATCGCCTGCACGATATATCCCACAAAGCAGGCTGTAATTGTTTTATTGTACTGGTTTTTCATCTTCTCCTCCTCAATAAGATCATTTAAGCATTTCTTCAAAACTGCCTTCCGGATAATCTACCGAACCCTGACAAGTCCGTCTTCTGTCATCTGGTACACAGTTTCACATACCTCACGGATATATTTCCTGTCATGGGAAATGCTGATCACTGCCCCCTGATATTCCGCCAGAATCTCACGGATAACCGGATTGGACAGCGGTGAAAAATTTCTGGTAGGCTCATCAAGGATCAGCACATCTGCTCCTGATAAGCTCATTTTTAACAGAAGTATCTTTGCTTTCTGCCCGCCGGACAGCTCTGAAATTTCATGATCCATCTCCTCTGCTGTGTATTTCAAAGCTCCCAGACAGGTGCGGATCCAGGTCTGCTCCTCCCTGTCTCCTTTCTCGGAAAGATACTCTACCGGTGTCATGGAAAGCTCCAGCATTTCCTCATAATTCTGCGGCATATAAACGGCATGGATATCCTTTCTGTCCATCAGCTGTTCTGCTATCTTTCTCAGCAAAGTCGTCTTTCCGGCCCCGTTTTTCCCAATGATGCAGACCTTTTCCGGCCCTTTGACCGTAAGCTGCAGATTCTTTGCAAGTACGGCTCCGTCAGGAGTTTCCAGACGATCCAGCTTGTACTCCAGAAGCATTTTTCCTGGCGGGAAGTTTACGTCTTTCATCCGGAAAAAAATTGCCTCTTCTTCCTCCGGCAGTCTTTCCATCTCCTCTGCCTCGCGGTCAAAACGACGTTCCATAGACTTTACTGCCCGCATTTTTTTCTTCAGAAGATAGCCTGCATGGGGATCCTGACGGGAAACTGAATTCAAATCATTCTGTACTTTTTCCCGGATCCTGTTAAATTTTTCCTTCCTCTTTTTTTCTTCCCTCCGATCGTTCAATGCCTTTCGTCTCTGATTTTCAAAATTCAGATTTCTGCTTTCCAGATATTCTCTGTAGCCCGTATGTACTACCGTATAACGACTTTTTGTTTTGCGGCAGATCTGTTCCAGATGGATCACCATATTTGCAGTATTTTCGATCAGCGTTTCATCATGAGAAATAAAAAGCACTGCCTGCGTGGTTTCCTGTATCAGCTTTTCCAGCCATTCCAGAGTTTCAATATCAATGTCATTGGAAGGCTCATCTAGCAAAAATACCGACGGTTTTCCCACAAGTAATTTTGCCATCTGGACTTTTACTTTTTCACCTCCGGAAAGCGTCTGCATCTTCTGATCTCTGTAAAAAAAGTCTGCTTTCATCCCCATCTTTGATGCAATATCTGCCAGTTCCCGGGGCTCTGTCGCCCAGAACATTTCCTCCTCACAGAAAAATTCATAGATTGTTTTTTCCCTGTCTTCTTCCAGAAGTTCCTGCGGCAGATACCCCAGCTTTTCACCATGAACGATTCGTTCTCCTTCTGCCTCCACATAATCTCCTGTCAGCTCCGGCTGAAAAATCCATTTTAATAATGTAGATTTTCCATTTCCCTCTTCTCCAATGATAACAGCCTTATCTCCCGGATTCAATACCAGCTGAAAATCTTCCAGAATCACTCTGAGGTCATACTTATGCGTAAGCGTTAAATTTTTAATCTGTAACATCCATTCCTCCTGTGCATTAAAAAATGTCTGTTTTCGCAGCCGAAAACAGACAAATGCAAACAGAACCCTTATATCATTAACGGTTCGCAAACATTCATTCATCAAATCCGGCATGCACAAACAGACCTGTTTCCAGGTACAACTTCCATGTTTGTTTCTTACCAAATTTGATTATCTGAACATTTCCTCACCTACGCTTACGCGCCTTTCTTTCATTCTTTTTTGACTATATCACAGAAAACAGCAGAATACAAGTCCTAACTTTCCCATGTCATCTCATATTCTGCTTCACCGGTAGCCTCGTCCACGCCCTCTGTCCGGATCTGAAAATCCTCTCTCTGATAAAACCTTACCGCCGCCTGATTTTTTATATACACAGAAAGCCTGAGTTTCTGTTTTTTCCCTTTCATATACTTCATCAAAAGTTTCCCGATTCCTTTTGAACGGAATTTTTCTGCCACAAATATCCCTGCAATATAGTCTTCCATCAGACCTGCAAATCCCTGGATTTTGCCTTCTGACTCATACACATATACTTCTGATTCCGGCAGTATAGACCTTACCTCTTCAAAGTGATTTTTCCAATATTTTTCCGGCACAAAATCATGAGCCTGTTCATTAGAATCCAGCCAGATCTCCATAACCGCATCCAGATCCCGAAGTTCCATTTTTCTTATCATTTTTTATCTCCTCTATTCTCTGAAGTATCATCTCCAGAAACCCATCCAGATCATCCGTACGCTTGCGTACCCCCGCGGAACCGGCATGACCACCTCCGCCAAAGGGTGCCAGAAGCTCATTCACATTTATCCATTTTCCATCCGAGCGGAAAGAACACCGGAAACGCCCCGGTTCTTCCTCATACATGGTAAATCCCAGTTTTACATCTTCGCAGTCCCGCAAAAATTCACTGACCGGATGAATATCCTCATAAGAAATTCCCTTTTTCTCGATCATTTCCCGATCCACAATCACAAAAGCCGCCTGGTTATCCACAGCTCTCTGTACTTTCGAGAAAAGATATCCACGTTTCTGCAGATCATACAGCGTATCATTGTGCATTGTCTGCATTACATATCCATGATCCACTCCAAGCCTGAGCAGTTCTGCTGCCGCCTGAAAAGTAGCTTCCCTGGCTCTGGCAAAGTTTCCAGTATCATGAAGGATTCCCATGTAAACATAATCTGCCGCATTGGGATGAAGTTGTTTTTCTTCATTTACAGCATTCTTCCACCTGTTCCAGTCCAGTATCTCATAAACATTTTCCGCACAGGCCTCTGAAACCCTGGTATGATTCACATCGCCATATCCCTCATTCGATGCATGATGGTCGATCACAATGGACGCTTCAGCATTTTCATAGATCTCCCGGCCTGCCAGCCTTTTTAAGATTGCTGTATCACAGACGATCACTCCATATCTTTTCTCCTCAGGAAATATAAACGGATCAAACAGCTGATCCTTCTCTACCATTTTCTTCGGTCCCTTATCCAGTGTATCTTCCAGATAGGGAAGTACCTGATACTGCGGATATACTGCATGGATATAATGGGCTATTCCCATTACCGACCCGGATGCGTCTCCGTCAGGGTTGATATGCCCAAGAAGAATCACCGTGTCCAGCTGACGTTTTTCCATCATTTGACAAAATACTTTATCAAATTCAAATTTCATATATTTTTCATTCATAAATGCAATCCACTGTTCTTTTGTCATGATATTTGTATGGCCGATTCTAACCTCATTCAGTAAAGGCACTGGTACTTCCTCACAGGTATGATGATAAATAAATCCCACTTTTTCCTGTACTCTTTTTGATTTATTGTTTCCATCATAATATCCGCACCATATTACAGACATATCAAGATCTTCAAATCCATGCCGGATCAGTTCTTTTGCCGCTTCAGGCATATATCCTCTTCCCCAAAATGGCTTTCCAAGCCAGTAACCCAGTTCACATTCATCCTCCTGATCTGTCATATCTGTGTGACCATTCAGCTTCAGTTCTATGGATCCTATGGCTGTATTATTCTCTTTTTCACAGACTGCATAACATTCAGCCCCATTAAGAATATTTTTAATAACATCTAAGCTTTCTTCCACACTTTTATGCGGCGACCATCCAGCGATCGGACCCACATCAGGATCCTTTGCATATTCATATAAACTTTTGGCATCATATTCATTCCATGGACGTAGTATTAATCTTTTTGTTTCGAATATCATCCTAATTATCACCTCAGTCTTCACAGGATATATGTGCATTGCTTTCATTTAGAGTATATCACATGCCGTCTGACAAATAAATTCCCTGTTTCATCTTCACACTGCCAACAACAAATATTACTGCCCACTACGTCCACAGCAACAAGCCAAAATTCATTCCAGATTGCTTTTGGCAATGGAATTTTGGTTTAAAAAAATAAAGGTAATAATCACGACCACCGGCTTAGCCGGTGGTTTGCTTTGACCCTATAAGGGTCTGTTA
>USDN01000010.1 GCA_900553515.1 uncultured Blautia sp.
GTCCGTCAAGTGTCATCTGATCGCCTGTGTAAGCGTGGATTGTGCACATGATACCTGTCTTGATAGCTGCAAGATCGTTAAGAGCTTTTGCCATCGGAGCAAGGCAGTTTGTTGTACAGGATGCAGCGGAGATGATCTTGTCTTCGCTTGTAAGACCTTCGTGGTTTACATTGTAAACGATTGTCTTAAGGTCGTTTCCTGCCGGAGCAGAAATGATAACGTGTTTAGCGCCTGCATCGATATGAGCCTGAGCTTTGTCCTTGGATGTGTAGAATCCTGTACACTCAAGAACTACGTCTACGCCGATTTCTCCCCATGGAAGCTCTGCAGCGTTAGCTTTTGCATAAATTTTGATTTCTTTTCCGTCAACTGTGATAGAATCTTCACCAGCTACTACTTTGTCACAGAGAGCGTATCTGCCCTGAGTTGAGTCATATTTTAATAAGTGAGCCAGCATTTTCGGGGATGTAAGGTCGTTGATAGCAACGATTTCAAATCCTTCTGCTCCAAACATCTGACGGAAAGCCAGACGACCGATACGGCCAAATCCATTAATTGCAACTTTTACTGCCATGATAAATTCCTCCTATGAATTAAATGGTTGATTATGGCGTCTCCCAATTGTTAAAGAAACGTCAACCTGGGTTTATTGTATCGAATCTCATACAAAAATTCAAGACTATTTTGGAAAAAACATTACAAAAATGGTAAATCTCTGTGTTATAATCGTATTATAATGGACATAGAGGAGGATTTTCTATGGAAAACCGTATTTTATGGGACTGTCACATGCATTCTTCTTTTTCAGCAGACTCAAAAACCGATATGGAAATCATGATCCGGAGAGCCATTTCCCTTGGACTCAGAGGAATCTGTTTTACCGAACATCTGGATCCCGATTACCCGCCTACACCGGACAATCAGGTCTTTCATCTGGATCTGCCGTCTTATAAGGACAGACTGTCCGAATTAAAAGAAAAATACAAAAATCATATCACCGTAAATTTCGGTATCGAATATGGTCTCCAGCCTCATCTGAAACAAAGATTTGATCAGGAAATAAACCTGTATCCTTTTGATTTTGTAATCGGCTCTTCCCATGTGGTTCATGGTTATGATCCTTATTATGGAGAATTTTTTCAGAATCGTCAGGAGACAGACTGCTACCGGGAATATTTTGAATCCATCCTGGAAAATCTCAGCGTATTTTCCGGCATTGATGTCTATGGACACATTGACTATATTGTACGGTACGGCCCCAACCAGAATCGTGATTACAGCTATGAACGTTATCAGGATGTACTGGATGAAATCCTGCGTACACTGATCCAAAAAAATACAGGCATCGAACTCAATACAGGGGGATACCATTACGGTCTTGGCGAACCCAATCCCTGCCGCTCTGTGATCCGCCGTTACCGGGAACTTGGAGGAGAGATCATTACCATGGGGGCAGACGCCCATTCCCCGGATAAAATCGCATTTGCATTTGATAAGGCGGCAGAGGTGCTGAAAGACTGCGGATTCCAGTATTACACCGTATTTAAAGAAAGAAAGCCTGAGTTTATCCGGCTGTAGAAACTTGACATTTTATCTCCATCCTTTTAAGATTAAACATAAACGGAACACAAAATGTTTCCGTATATTTTTATATTGCTTTAAATAAACAGCAAAGGAGAAATCATTATGGCAAAAAAAAGACTCCAGAAAAAAAAAGCCGCAGCCGCAGCTGCAAAAACAGAGCAGAAGCTCACCGCAGCTAATACTCCGGTATCCAATACAAGCTCTGATAAAACAGAACCTGCAAGAGTAGAAACCAAGAAGGCAGATCCGATTAAAGTCGAAACTAAAAAAGTGGACGCTCCTAAATTATCTGCCCGTCCGGAGGAGGAAGCCATTTATCAGACACGTCTCAACCGCCATCTGGATGAACTGAAATGGCTTTACTGCGAACTTTACCAGGATAATCCTTATGTTACCATGCATCTGAATGATCTTCTGGATGAACTGAAAAATTTCTACGATGCCCGAAACACAGAGCTGAAATCTTCCGATCTTGCCCGTGAAAAAGATCCCACATGGTACAAGCGCAATGATCTTACCGGAATGATGATGTATGTAAACTCGTTTGCAAAAACTCTGAAAGGTCTGGAGAGCAGGCTGGATTATGTTCAGGAATGTAATGTAAATTATCTGCATCTGATGCCTCTTCTTTCCTCTCCGAAAGGACGCAGTGACGGCGGTTATGCCGTGGCAGATTTCCGCAGCGTCCAGGAAGAACTTGGAACCATGGAGGATTTCTCTCATGTAACTGCTGAATGCCATAAACGCGGAATCAATGTGTGTCTTGATTTTGTCATGAACCATACCTCAGAGGATCATCAGTGGGCAAAACGCGCCCGCGCAGGTGAAAAAGAATATCAGGACCGTTACTTCTTCTTTGATTCCTATGATGTACCGGAAATGTATGAGAAAACCTGTCCTCAGGTCTTTCCGACAACTGCACCCGGAAACTTCACATGGCTGGAGGATGTGCAGAAGCATGTCATGACCACTTTTTATCCATACCAGTGGGATCTTAACTACCGCAATCCTGTTGTGCTGAATGAAATGATCTTCAATATGCTTTATCTTGCAAATCAGGGTGTTGATATCGTCCGGCTGGATGCGGTTCCCTATATCTGGAAACAGCTTGGCACCAACTGCCGCAACCTTCCCCAGGTACACACCATTGTCCGCATCATGCGTATGATCTGTGAGATCGTATGTCCCGGCGTCCTTCTTCTTGGTGAAGTAGTCATGGCTCCCGAAAAGGTAGTTCCTTATTTCGGTACGGTAGAAAAACCGGAATGCCATCTTCTGTATAATGTGACTACCATGGCAAGCACCTGGCATACAGTTGCCACAAGAGATGTTTCGCTGCTTCGTCGTCAGCTGGATATCGTGGCCGGACTTCCAAGAGATTATGTGTTCCAGAATTATCTCCGCTGCCATGACGACATCGGCTGGGGACTGGATTATGACTTCCTTGAAAACTTCGGTATCCGGGAAATCCCTCACAAAAAGTATCTGAATGATTTCCTTACCGGAAGCTATCAGGATTCCTTTGCACGAGGCGAGCTTTATAACGATGATCCCCGTCTTGGAGATGCAAGACTGTGCGGAACCACCGCTTCTCTCTGTGGTATCGAGCGTTTTGGATTTGAAGGAAATGAGGAAGGTGTTGCAAGAGGTATCCGCTACGATATTACTCTTCATGCATTTATGCTTTCTCAGTCAGGTATCCCTGTTATCTACAGCGGTGATGAGATCGGACAGCTGAATGACTATTCCTACAAAAACGATCCCGAAAAAGCTGCTGATTCCCGTTATCTCCACAGAGGAGACTTTAACTGGAATCTGGCAGAAAACCGTCGCCGTCCGGAAACCGTTCAGGGAAAACTCTTCCCTGTTCTTGACAAACTGGAAAAAACCAGAAAAAAGCACAGTGTATTTAACAGCGATGTGGCATTCCGCACTATTGACACCTGGGATTCTTCTATCCTTGCTCTGGTCCGCGAAAATGATAAAGAAAAATTCATTGGAATCTACAATTTCAGTGAATACGATAAAGTTGCATGGATCAATGAAGAAGACGGCATGTATACGGATCTGATCTCCGGAAGAGAAATGGAGGCAAGAGGCGTTCAGATTCCTGCCTTCGGATGCTTCTGGTTATTAAGAAAAAAATAATAATTTCTGCTTTAGTCAAAAACAGCTCCTGTACTGTGTATCCTGACAGATCACAGCACAGGAGCGTTTTTATATTATTACTCTGCCAGTTCCCTGACAGCTTCAATCCCTTTTCGTATCTCTTCTTCTGTATTAAAATGGCTGAAGCTGAAGCGTACCGCTCCCTGCTCTGTGGTTCCCAGCGCCTGGTGCATCAGGGGAGCGCAGAGCGCTCCTGTTCTTGTGGCAATACCATAATCCATATACAGCGCGTCTCCTACCTCACCGGAATCATAATCTCTGATATTCAAAGTTACGATCGCACAGCGTTCCATGGTGCGAAAATCTCCATAAACCTTCACTCCCGGAATATCCCTGACTCCCAGATAAAACTTCTCCATCAACGCCTGTTCTTTTTTCCGTATGGAGGAAAGTCCCTGCTGGTTCAGATAATCGACTGCAGCCCCCAATCCAGCCAGTCCGTGTCCGTTCAGAGTCCCCGCCTCCAGAGCAGTGGGCATTTGTGCAGGATGCTTTTTTTCAAAGGTTTTCACTCCGCTTCCTCCGGATTTCAAAGAGCGGACATTTACGCCGGTTCTCACATACATACCGCCGGTTCCCTGTGGTCCCAAAAGTCCCTTGTGACCGGTAAAACACAGGATATCTACGTTCATCCTCTGTACATCAATATCAAATACTCCTGCCGTCTGAGATGCATCCACAACAAACAGGATCCCTCTGTCTCTGGCAGCTTTCCCAATCTGTCTGATATCCAGGACATTCCCCGTAAGATTTGAGCCATGAGTACAGATAAAGGCTTTTGTATTCGGGCGGACTGCCGCCGCAAACTTCTCCGGATATACCATTCCGTACTCGTCGCATGGCAGAATCGTCACTTCCACACCCTTTTCTTCCATTTCATACAACGGACGAAGCACAGAATTATGCTCCAGAACCGTGGTAACCACATGGTCTCCCGGATCCAGGATTCCCCTGATCGCCGTATTCAGACTTTCTGTAGAATTTGAGGTAAATGCAATCCTGGACAGATCCTCTCCGTGAAAAAAATCTGAGATCCGTTCCCTAACCCCGTAAATATTCCGAGACGCATCAAGGGACGCCTCATGAGCGCCCCTTCCTGCATTTCCCAGAGAGTTCATAGCCTGTGCCACTGCATGGATCACCGGTTCCGGCTTATGCATCGTGGTGGCTGCATTATCAAAATAAATCATAACGCTTCTCCTCTGTTCTATATATTTCTGCTGCAAAGTGCAGCCCCGATGGCTCCTGCGTATCGGCATTCCGGTCCTGTAAGCACAGGGGAGCCAAGCTTCTGTTCCAGAATTTCCTGCAGATAGCCGCATTCACACAGACCTCCGGTAAGAAATACTTCTCCGGTTCCCACATTCATCTTGCTGCACTGAGCCGCTACCTTATCTGCAATGGAATTTACCACTGCAAAAGCAATATTTTCCTTTTTTTCACCCTGACCAATCAGACTGATCACCTCTGATTCTGCAAAAACCGTACACATGGAACTGATCTTTACACCTTTTCCCTTTCGCGCCAGTTCACAGAGAGCATCCGGCTTCAGCGCCATGGTATTTGCCATGACCTCCAGAAAACGTCCGGTCCCGGCAGAACATTTATCGTTCATGGCAAAATCCCTGACCATACCATTTTCCAGAATGATGATCTTTGTGTCCTGACCGCCAATGTCAATGACTGTCATATCTTTTTTCTCGTGAAGCCACACTGCTCCTCTGGCATGACAGGTGATCTCCGTTACTGTTTTGTCTGCATAGGGCACCGCCACTCTTCCATAACCGGTAGCCACAACATTACCCTTTTCAGGTGAGATACCTTTTTCCAAAAGCATATTTTTAATGGTCTCTGCGGTATCCACACTGCTCCATCCGGTAGGCTGTACAGACTGATGCCGGATGTTTTCATCCTCGTCCATAACCACAACCTTGGCGCAGGTAGATCCAATGTCTATTCCAATATACTCCATGATCGCCTATTTCCTTATTTTTTATAATTCCAGAAAAACCGTCTGTTCCACTGTGAAGTTCAGGCTTTCTACCGCGTCCTTGTGCGCCTCATAATCCTCCTCTGTCATTTTCCAGGCAAGACCGCAGCCTGCTGTGATCTCTCTTGGAACCGTAATCAGCCGCCCCGGGATCTTGTGTTCCCCACACTTTTTCTCCATGGACATGGCTGCGGTTGTAGTGGAAAAAGTCAGTACCACACAGGGAATCTTTTTCCTTATCATGGCTTGATGATCAGAGATGCCTGACCCATTTTTTCAGCGATCACATACATATTTGTCACCGTTCCCACCTGAAGTTTTTCTGACAGCCCATAAAAGTTCAGACAGGTTCCGCAGGCAAGGATTTCCACACCCTGAGCCTCCAGACTCTTCAGATCCTCCAGTGTGGGCGCATCCTCACATGCCAGTTTCACGCCGCCGTTATAAAACAGAATTGTGGAAGGAAGCTGATCCTGTTGGGAAAGTGCATAAATATAGCTTTTCATCAGCGCAGTTCCAAGTTCCGGGTCCCCTTCTCCCATACATTCTGACGCGATCACCACTACTGTATTCTGGCGTCTTCCATCCGGAATACAGGAAATCTCCTGATCCTGAGTTTCCGCATTTTCTCCTGCCGTTACCTGGATCTCAACACGAAATTTCTTTTCTTCCAGCTTTTCAGAAAGAACAGCGTATCCACTGCCTTTTCCAAGCTTTGTCAGATTCTGTACGGCAATCTCGTTGTCTACCAGTGTTTCTACCGTACCGCCCTGCCCTTTCAGTTCTTCTATAACCTTCTTTGTTTTTACTACAGGGATAGGACATGCGTCTCCCATTGCGTCTACTGTTTTTTTCATACTCTTTTTCACCTTTCTCTTTTACGAATTTTATTTAAACTGACTGATGGTCTCCAGGAAAGCCTCCAGACGGGTATTGATCTGCCCGCTGTCTGCTTTGGAATAATCAGTTTCAATCATCAGATATGGCACATTTTTAGCCATTGCTGTTTTCTTTACATTGTATGCTTCAATGGAATAGGTATGGCAGGCACAGAGGATCAGCTCCAGAACACCGTCTACCTGATACTCATCGATCATACTGCTGATATAATCCATACGGGTCTCATTTGGACTCATAACAGAACAGTTGATATTCAAATATTTCTTTGCAAGAGCTCTTGTGACAGGAAGTGTTTCATCTACCTTTTCCACTTTTTCACGAGTACCGTTGCAGCAGTCAAATGCCACTACGTCCGCACCCAGCTCCTCAATGACCTTAATGGTCTTTTCACGGATACCGCTGTTTGGACATCCGGTAATCAGTATCCTTGGACGTCTGGAGGGTTTTCCCTTATAGTTTTCTTCCCAGTCCTTTCTTACCTCTTCGGTTCTTGCCTCAATGATCCTGCAGCGTTCTTCAATGTCCGAATTAAAACCAAGTCCATCCAGTCTTGTTCCCATTTCATAACCGGAAATCGGCGCCGGGTTTAATTTACCAAGTTCCAGAAAACGAAGCATCACTTCACGTTCCCTGTTTTTCAGACGGATGGCTTTTTTTACGTCCTCCTCTGTAATGGTGATCCCATAAAAATCCTCCAGTTTTTTCCAGAAGCGAACCACTTCTTTTTCCCATGCGTCAATAGACGCCTCGTCTCTCCTTGCCGGAAGCTGCATCACATACGTTTCCTTGATGTTGTCCATCAGCTCAAACATTTTTTTCTTTCCGTCACAGGTTGTTTCTCCTACGATAAAATCCGAAAAATAAAAATACGGGCAGGTGTCTGTGAGAGCAAAGCCATAGCTTGCCTTAATAAGAGGGCAGAGATTTTTAGGCAGGTCTGCCTCTGCATAGGTTTCAAAATTTTCTGGTAACTGGATCATTTTTTTATTTCCTCTCCTTCTCTTATACAGGTATTTCTTCTTATTTGCCAGAACACGTTTACAAGTTCTGCACAGGATTCCCGTCAGATTTCATCCACAGACTTTTTCTGATATAATTTCAGAAACTTTATAAATTCCCCTGCGCATTCCTTTAAAATATAATTCTTCTGATATACGATGTAAAACTCTCTTCCGGAGCACTCCTCTGGCAGGCTGAACTGCAGAAGCCTTCTGGATTTCACATAATCCTTCACCGCCTTTTCGGAAACAATGGAAATCCCCAGACCTCCTGCCACCAGATTTTTGATGGATTCCTGATCGTTGATCCTGGCTGCGATGTGAAGTTTTTCTTCCTTTATTCCCATCTTTTCCAAAAATCTTCCGGCGCTTTTTCCACTTCCACTGCCTTCCTCACGAAGGATCACCGGTTCCTGAAACAGACGTTCCACAGGCAGTTTCTTCTGCTCCTTCATTCTGAGGAATTTCTCTTTTACGGGAGTGACTACTACCAGTTTATCCTGATAAAATTTCTCAAATGCCAAAAGCTCGTCCTCTGTTCTCATTCCCACCAGTCCCAGATCATAAGTTCCCTTATGTACCTCATCGATCACCTTCTGGCTGTCCATCTGATCAATGGAAAAGTACACATTTTCATGTTCTTTTCCAAAGGCTGGAAGCACCTCCGGCAGAATATAAGCAGAGGGTATCGTAGAAACTCCCATACGGATAATCTCCGTCTCCCGGCCGTTCCATCTGTTTACCAGATCATCCCGAAGCTTCAGTATATTCTGAGCGCATACAAAAAACTCCTGCCCTCTCCGGGTTACTTCAAAATTTTTGGCGGTACGGATGATCAGTCTGGTACGCAGTTCTTCTTCCAGATTTTTCAGATGGACACTGATAGTAGGCTGCGAAATCCCCAGCTTCTCTGCAGCTGTCGTAAGATTTTTATATTTTACAATAGCGATGTACGACTCTAACTGTTTAAATTCCATAGACTCTATCCTTTCTTTCCTCATTTTATCACTGATTATTAATATATTCAATAAATATATTAATAATCATAATTATCATTTTACAATATCCCAGATCATATGCATGAAATGATAATTTCGACCGTATCATCACAAAATAATTCATAAAGCAGGAAGGTTAATACAAAATATACTACTTTCCTATTGCAAAAAAATCCTCCGCATATTTGCAGAGGATTTTTTTACTTTTATACATCTTTTCCGTTCAGTAATCTTGTCATAAAGGAAGTAACAGGTCCCGGCGTCTCTTTATCCAGAGACCGCGCGTAGATATCCCGGATCCATCCGGTGATCACATCAATCAGAACCGGCGCAAAGGTCATCAGGATAAATACCAGAATAATCATTCCAAAGTCAAGAGAGCCAAGCGCCAGCAGATTCTGGAAGATCACGGCTGCAGCAAAGAAAATAAACTGCATTCCATAGATAATCACCTTCCTGTATCGGTTAAGAGGCGCATAGACCGTCTTTAAAGCGGCCATATAGTTCCATCCCGTAACAAGGACACAGGCTGTATTCAGCATATCGTTAGAGTGATATACATTCTGACATACCAGCATAATCGTAAATACACAGGAGCTGATGGTAATGGCTGCCGGAAATGCATTTAAAAATACATGTCTCAGAAAAGTATGGTCAATCTTGTCATAATTATTTTCCTGAGCAAGAAGGAAGGTTGGAATTCCTACCGCACAGGCGCTGATCAGAGACATCTGTATTGGCTCAAAGGGATACGCATTTCCAAAAAAGATAGTCAGCAGTGACAGCATAACTGAAAACATGGTCTTAATCAGGAACATGGAGGCTGCGGTACGGATATTATTTACCACGCGGCGCCCCTGGTTGACAATATGGGGCATAGACGCAAAGTTAGAATCCAGAAGCACCACATTTGCAATATTCTTGGCTGCGTCGCTTCCCTGCGCCATGGCAATGCTGCAGTCCGCTTCTTTCAGGGCAAGAACGTCATTTACACCGTCTCCCGTCATGGCAACTGTATGTCCCTGACGCTTCAATGCCTGTACCATTTCTTTTTTCTGCTGAGGAGTTACACGGCCAAACACACTGTATTCGGCTACAGCTTTCTGTATATCCGCCTCAGTTTCCAGTGTTGTGGCATCTACATAACGGTCTGCGTTTTTCAATCCGGCACGTCTGGCAATAGCAGCAACAGTTACCGGATCGTCACCGGAAATCACCTTCAGGTCGACCTCCTGGCTGTCAAAAAACTTCAGGGTATCCGGCGCTTCCTCACGAATCACATCGGTAAGAAGAAGCAGAGCTATTGGTTTTAAGCCTGACGGAAGCTCAGTTCCTTCTGCTGATTCTGTACTGTGAGCCAGTACAAGAACACGGAGACCTTCTTCCGCATACTTCTGCGCGTATTCTGTAAGCTGCTTGTTCTCTTCCGGGAAAAGGAACTGGGCTGCCCCCATAAGATAAGTTCCTTCGTCATGAAATACGGCGCCGCTGTATTTTCTGTCAGAAGAAAACGGTATCACATGATCGCATTCCATAGATGCTTTTGCCGGAAAACGTCTTCTGAGAGCATTTGCCGTGGCATTTTCGTCCCGAAGCACACTCATCATACTGCACATGATGCGCTCAATCTCTTTGATCTCTTCTTTTTCTGTGAGCGTATCCTGTTCTGTTACTGTCTGAGAATCCCCCGTACTTCCGTCTTCTGCAGTTTTTTCCACAGATGTTTCACTGTCATCTGTTGTTTCTGTGCTGTCTGTTTCCTTCTCCTGCTCCATCTTCAGTGAAAAGGGTTCTACACGTTCCACACGCATACTGCCTTCTGTGATCGTACCTGTCTTGTCCAGACAGAGCGTATCCACTCTTGCCAATGTCTCAATACAGTAAAGTTCCTGCACCAGTGTCTTTTTGTTTGCAAGCACAAGGGCTCCCAAAGTCAGAGCCACGCTGGTAAGAAGCACAAGACCTTCCGGGATCATTCCCAGGACGCCTGCCACCATACTTACAATGGAATCACGGAAGCTGACTCCCACCATATAATACTGCTTATAAAAAAGCAGAGCTCCCAATGGAACAATAATAATACTAATCACCTTCAGGATAGCGTTCAACGAGTTTCTTAATTCGGAATTATGACGTTTAAATTCCTTTGCTTCACTGGTGATCTGTGACGCGTAATTGTCCTTTCCTACATGAATGACCTGACAGCAGGCCTCCCCCGCTGTCACAAAGCTTCCGGAAAACAGCTCATCTCCCTTATTTTTTGGAAGATTATCTGATTCGCCTGTCAGCAGGGATTCATTTACCTCCAGACTGCCTTCCAGAATCTTTGCATCTGCCGGTACCTGATCTCCTGTTTTCAGACAGACCAGATCATCCAGAACAAGTTCCTCCGTAGGAACCGTCCACTTTTTTCCTTCACGGATTACTATGGATTTTTTTGCAGTCAGAATCGCCAGTTTATCAATGGTCTTTTTTGCCCGAATCTCCTGTGCAATACCGATCAGTGTGTTGATGATTATGATACATACAAAAAAAGCATTTTTAAATGATCCTACCATAAGAACCAATACAAGCAGTACCAGGTTCAGGAAGTTAAAAAATGTCAATGTGTTTTCTTTAATGATCTGTTTATATGTTCTGGTATTTGGATTCTCGTCAGCATTTATCTGTCCGGCTTCGATCCGCTCTTTTACCTGTTCATCTGTAAGTCCAGTCAAACTTCCACCTCGCAATACATTTTCTTATAAGCACAATAAGGCTGCGGCAGGAACTCCCGGTATATCCTTACAAATATACCGGAAAGCGCCTGTGCAGCCTTTTTGAATATTAATATTCTTCTTCAATCTCCTCTTCATCTTCGTGAATGTCAGACTTCGGTTTGGAAAGTCCTTCGATCTCAATGTGATTCTTCTGGGCATAATCCCACAAAGCTGCATGGATTGCTTCTTCAGCCAGAAGAGAGCAGTGTACCTTCACCGGCGGAAGTCCGTCGAGTGCTTCCATTACCGCCTTATTGGTAACCTTCATAGCTTCCTCAATAGTCTTTCCGATCACAAGCTCGGTAGCCATACTGCTTGTAGCCACTGCCGCACCGCATCCAAAAGTCTTAAACTTGCAATCCTTGATTACATGAGTCTCATCGTCAATATCAAGGAAGATCCTCATGATATCTCCACATTTTGCATTCCCTACTGTTCCTACTCCGCTTGCATCCTCGATCTCTCCTACATTTCTGGGATGCTGAAAATGATCCATTACTTTTTCGCTGTACATAATTTACTTCCTCCTGTATCTTCATCCAAATATCATATTTCCTGTAGATTCCCGCTTTTTATCTTTTTGTCAGGCACGGGAACTATTTCTGCTTTTTCATAAAGTCCTCATAAAGCGGAGACATATTTCTCAGATTCTGAACGATCTCTTTCAGCTTATCTACTGTGTAATCCAGTTCTTCTCTGGTAGTCTCCTCGCTGAGTGTCAGCCTCAAAGAACCATGGGCAATCTCATGAGGCAGTCCGATGGCCAGAAGTACATGAGAAGGATCCAGGGAACCTGATGTACATGCTGATCCGCTGGAACCGCAGATCCCGCATCCATCCAGCATCAGCAGAAGAGATTCTCCCTCGATAAAACGAAAACTTACATTTACATTGTTAGGAAGACGTTTTACCGGATCTCCGTTCAGTTTCACATAAGGAATTTCTGATGTGATCCTGCCAATCAGATAATCTCTCAGTTCTGTCTCCTTTGCCGCACGTTCCTCCATAGTTTTTTCCGCCCGGTCCGCAGCTGCGCCATAGCCTACGATACCCGGAACATTTTCTGTCCCTGCACGGCGTTTTCTTTCCTGTGCGCCTCCATGGACAAAAGAACGGATCTTTACGCCCTTGCGGATATAAAGGAAACCGATTCCTTTAGGTCCATTGATCTTATGTGCACTGGAGCTGAGCATATCAATATTGCATTCATCTACATCGATCGGCAGCTGACAGAATGCCTGAACCGCGTCTGTATGAAAAAGGATCCCATGCTCTCTGGCGATCATTCCGATTTCTTTGATCGGCTGGATAGAACCAATTTCATTATTTGCAAACATCACAGAAATCAGTATGGTTTCCGGTGTAATTGCTTTTTCCAGATCCTCCAGCCGTACGATCCCGTTTTCATCCACATCAAGATAAGTGATCTTCGCCCCTCTTACCTTTTCCAGATATTCACACGTATGAAGAATAGCATGGTGCTCGATCTTTGTTGTAATTATGTGATTACCCTTTCCCTTATATGCCTCAAATGCAGCCTTCAGCGCCCAGTTATCAGATTCTGATCCCCCTGCGGTAAAATAAATCTCTTCTGTTTTTGCATTCAGCACCTCTGCAATACGATGCCTTGCTTTTGTTACCGCCTCTTTTGTATCCGCTGCAAAATCATATACACTGGACGGGTTTCCGTAATATTCTGTAAAATAAGGCAGCATAGCTTCCACAACTTCAGGGGCCGTTTTTGTAGTAGCTGCGTTATCCAGATAGATCAATTTATTCATAATTCTTGTCCTCCTGCTATGATAAAATGTATTACATTCTCTCTTCCTGTTTTTTTCTGCTCTCTTCTATCAGCTGGCTCAGCATCAAAGTATCCACAGCCTGTGTGATGCTGTCATTGATCCGTTTCCACACAAACTTCGCAACACAGATATCTTTTGTCTCACATGTTTCTTCCGGTGAGGTTCCTGCACACTGAGCTGCCTCCAGACCACCTTCCAGAACACGCAGGATATCTCCTACTGATATATTCTCTGCCGGACGTCCCAGACGATATCCTCCGCAGGCACCACGGGTGCTTTCCACAAGTCCTGCCCGCTTCAGCTTACCCATCAGCTGTTCCAGATAGCTGACTGAAATATTCTGTCTTCCAGCAATACTCTGTATCGAAACAGCCTCTGTCTCGCTGAACACGCCCAGATCGATCATAGCGCGAAGCCCATAAATTGCTCTTGTTGACAGCTTCATCTGTTCACCTCTTTTTAATTCCCAGTATTTTTGTCGGAATTACTGTAATTACAGTAACAGATAGCGGCCGTTCTGTCAAGGTTATTTTTTGCATATACTAACAAAAAACAGCCAGGATCTTATATGTCAAAACATATTTTTTTTAAAGGAACCTTTATCCTGACATGTACCGGGCTTATCAGCCGGATCATGGGTTTCTTCTATAGAATATTCCTTTCTCATACGATTGGTGCACAGGGTCTGGGAGTTTATCAGCTGATCATGCCTTTGCAGAATCTTGTTCTGGCATTTACCGTTTCCGGTATCCAGACATCCCTTTCGCGGCTTATCGCCTCCCGGTTAGCCCTGAAAAAAGAATCCGATGCCGGAAAAATATTCTGTGCCGGAACATTCATGGCTTTTTTTCTTGCTTCATCTGCTGCATGGATACTTTATTCCAATGCCGGATTTTTTGCTGTGCAGATTTTAAAAGAGCCCCTTACAGAATCTCTGATCAGAATACTTTCCTTTCAGTTTCCTTTGATTGCACTTCATTCCTGTATAAACAGCTATTATTTTGCAGAAAAAAAAACCGGAGTTCCATCCGGTCTCCAGCTTATGGAACAAATTATCCGGGTAAGCTCCTCCTGGATCCTTTTTCAGATTTTTCTTTCCAAAAATATGACTGTCACTGCGGCGATCGCTGTAGGCGGGTCTCTTATTTCTGAAATTTTCACTGCGGCAGCGGGTCTTATTCTCATAGGTCTGCGTTTTTCCGGTAAAAAAAGATCCTTTTTTGCTTCCTTTTCTTTTCTTGGGGAAATTTTCCACACAGCCTTCCCCCTGACGCTGAACCGTGTTCTTCTGACTCTTCTTGGAAGCATAGAAGTGATCCTGATTCCTCAGCAGCTGCAGGTCTATGGTCTGTCTGCTTCTGATTCTCTGAAAATATACGGTATTTTTACAGGAATGGCTCTTCCTCTGATTCTTTTTCCATCTGCCATAACAAATTCCGCCTCAGTAATGCTGATGCCCTCTATAGCAGAAATGCAGGCTCTTGGCTGCCAAAAAAGAATTCGTGCCATAACTGCAAAGGCCTGTACAGGCTGTATGGCCCTTGGCATTCTGTGCACAGCATTTTTCTTTCTCCTTGGTCCTTTTCTTGGAAATTTTTTATTTAAAAGCCCTTCCTCTGGAATCTACATCCGCACGCTGTCTTTTATCTGCCCTTTCCTTTACACAAACACCGCCCTTACCAGCATTCTCCATGGGCTCGGGCGTACCACCCGTTCTCTTCTTCATAACACTGCGGGAATTTTGATACGTATTTCTTTTGTCCTGTTTCTGATTCCTGTTATAGGAATCAAAGGTTATCTTTACGGAATCCTGATCAGCGAGCTCCTTCTCAGCTGTCTTCATGTCCTTGCTCTATATAACAGCAAGTAAGCAACTGCCCGCAGCAGCACAATGAAATACCGATTTACGAAATACCAGGATTCTCTATCGACAACAAAACAAGAATCGTTTATAATCATAGCAGAGAAATACCATATGTCCAAATACACGGACGCGAGGAGGAAACTCTCAAGAGAGTACCTGTATGTCCAAATACATGGACGCGAGGAGGAAATTATGAGTTTTTCATTTATCAAGAAACTGCCCACACCGGAAGATATCCGCAGAGAATATCCTGTAGATGCTTCTATCCAGGCATTAAAAGAAAAAAGAGATCAGGAGATCCGTGATGTATTTACCGGAAAATCCGACAAATTCCTTGCCATCATCGGTCCCTGCTCTGCTGACAACGAAGACGCTGTTATCGATTATCTTTTACGGCTTCGAAAAGTCCAGGATAAGATTGCCGACAAAGTGCTGATCATCCCAAGAGTTTACACAAACAAGCCCCGCACCACAGGCGAAGGCTACAAGGGTATGGTACATCAGCCGGATCCTGAGAAAAAACCAAATATGCTTGCCGGTCTGGTAGCTATCCGTAAAATGCACATCCGTGCCATTCAGGAAAGTGGTTTTACCTGTGCAGACGAAATGCTTTATCCGGAAAACTACCGCTATCTTTCTGATCTTCTTTCCTACGTTGCTGTAGGTGCACGTTCTGTAGAAGACCAGCAGCACCGTCTCACAGTCAGCGGCATGGATGTTCCTGCCGGAATGAAGAATCCTACCAGCGGAGACTTCAGTGTAATGCTGAATTCCGTTACTGCAGCCCAGGGATCTCATCGTTTTATTTACAGAAGCTGGGAGGTAGAAACAACCGGAAATCCTCTTGCCCATACAATTTTACGAGGAGCGGTAAACAAACACGGAGAAGCGATCCCCAACTATCACTATGAGGATCTGAAACTTCTCTGGGAAAAATATCAGGAAAAGGATCTGACAAATCCTGCAGTGATCGTTGATACTAATCACTCTAATTCTAACAAACAGTACGAACAGCAGATCCGTATTGCCAAAGAAGTGCTGCACAGCCGTCTGGTAGATCCTGAATTGAAAACACTGGTAAAAGGTCTTATGATCGAAAGTTATATCGAACCGGGAAACCAGAAGATCGGAAAAGAACATATCTACGGCAAATCGATTACAGATGCCTGCCTGGGATGGGAAGAATCAGAAAAGCTGCTTTATACCATTGCTGAAATGTGCTGACAAGACCAGACAGATACAGACTGCTTTAGCAGTCTGTATCTGGCTCATCCTAGCGGAACATTTAACTGTTTTTTCTATTGTCTGCTGCAAAATCCACCACTCTTTAACTTCTTGGATGTGCTTTCATATAAACATCTCTCATTTTTACAGGATCCAGTCCCAGATATATCTGAGTAGAAGAAATGTCCGAATGTCCTAACATTTCCTGTACGCTTTTAATATCTGCCCCGTTCTGCAGCATATGGACAGCAAATGAATGACGAAGCGTATGAGGTGTAATATCCCTGTGGATTCCTGCTGCTTCTGCATATCCTTTCAGTACTTTCCAAAATCCCTGTCTGCTCATGGCTTTTCCTGAACAGTTTGTAAACAAGGCTGTTTCTTTTGTATCTTTCACAAAAAATTTTCTAGCTTTGTCCATATATACTGCAAGTGCCTCTTTACTCACATTTCCAATTGGAAGTACTCTCTCTTTTTCACTGTCATGACAGATCACATATCCAAAGCTAAGGTTCACATCTTCTGTCTGAAGATTCAGTAATTCACTGACACGCATACCTGTCGCATAAAGCAGTTCCAACATAGCCTTATCCCTCATACCTTTCCCAGTCTCAGTATTTGGCTGTCTGAGCAACCGGTCAACCTCCTCTACCGTAAGAAATTCCGGTGTTTTTTTCTGCAGCTTTGGTGCTTTCAATCCTTCTGAGGGATCTTCATAAATCATACCTTTTTTAAATAAATAATGAAAAAAAGCCCGTATGGACGCAATATTTCTGGATATTGTAGAGGGGGCAAAATCTGCTTTTTTCATTTCTCTTAAATATATTTTAAGATCTGCCTCTGTTATCTCTTCTATTTTTTTTATTCCTGCTTCTTCAAAATATACAGCCATCTTTTTTAAGTCCCGCCTATAAGAAAGCTCTGTATTTCCAGAAGTATTTTTTTCCCAATGCATATATTCCATAAACTGGTTGATTAAGTATTCCATTTTTCTACTTCCTTTTTATCAGGACTCATATTCTAAGTCTCTGATATGATTTCCTCTTATGATATGTGCATCATTATACACTGTATTTCCGTCAAATCAAAGTCCTTTTCTGTCAGAAAGTACCGGCTGATCCAAATATATTCAAGCTTTTCATTAAAACTTCCATTACCGGAGGATTACACCAGATCTCAAGAATCATTCCGCCAATATACATTACTCCGCATAAAAGAATTTTAATAAAATATCTGGAAATTTCTGTCGGAAACAATCCGTGATTTTTCCATATTTCCGCAGATTCTCCATAAACTATTTTCATAAGATAAAAGTAACATGGAAAATAAAGAATATACTGCGGAAACATTGCCCCTATCCCTATCACACCTCCCTGCAGACCAAATTGAAGGATAGATACTGTCATAAGAAAGCCTGCCTGGAAACCTATAAACAACATTTCTACCACCGAAAGTGTCACCCCAAATACAGAAAGACCACAAAACGCTGGTATCAAAAACTGGCTTCCTCTTAATTTTAAAACATGAAGCATGTACTTTTGCTTTTCCAGATTCCTGTCTGCAAATGACGTCAAAAGGTAAATAGAAGCAGCTGTTTTTTGGCTCCAGTCATATTTCCAGGCCAGATTAGGCAAAATCGTACCCGTTAAAAATCCAAGCAGAAAAAGGCCATATACTGGAAGATCTCCTTTTTTATATAATCCCAGCTTTTTTTTCATTCTCTCACCCTGTACCAGTTTACTGATCCAGTAATAAAAATATGTCTATTGGAAAAACATTTTATATGCACCCACGCAAAAAGCCGTGTGAAATTTCTTTCACACGGCTTATATACTTCATAAAAAGAACTTTTTACAGTACATCATCTGCCAGAATTATTTTGCATAATCTACAGCTCTGCTCTCACGGATAACATTAACTTTGATCTGTCCTGGATATTCCAGTTCAGCCTCAATCTGTTTGGCAATGTCTCTTGCCAGCAGAACCATATCAGCATCTGTCACATGTTCCGGTACTACCATAACACGGATTTCTCTGCCTGCCTGAATAGCAAATGACTTATCTACACCTTTGAATTCGTTGGTGATATCCTCCAACTGTTTCAGTCTGTTGGTATATGTCTCCAGTGTCTCTCTTCTTGCACCTGGTCTTGCAGCGGAAATTGCATCTGCAGCCTGTACAATACATGCAACAAGAGATTCCGGTTCAACATCACCATGGTGTGATGCAACTGTATTGATCACAACTGCAGATTCTTTATATTTCTTACAAAGGTCTACACCAATCTGAATATGAGAACCTTCTACCTCGTGATCAATAGATTTACCGATGTCATGAAGAAGACCTGCGCGTTTTGCCATACGGACATCTACACCGACTTCTCCGGCAATGATTCCGGAAAGCTGTGCAACTTCAATAGAATGCTTCAGAGCATTCTGTCCATAACTGGAACGGAATTTCATGCGTCCGAGAAGCTTCAGCAGTTCCGGATGGATTCCATGCACGCCTACATCCATAGCTGCATTTTCACCGTCTTCACGAATCTGTGCTTCCACTTCTCTCTGTGCTTTCTCAACCATTTCTTCGATTCTTGCCGGATGAATACGACCATCTACGATCAGCTTCTCAAGAGCAACTCTTGCCACTTCTCTTCGAATCGGATCAAATGCGGAAAGAACAACCGCTTCAGGAGTATCGTCAATAATCAGATCGACACCGGTCAATGTCTCCAGTGTACGGATATTACGGCCTTCTCTTCCAATAATCCGGCCTTTCATTTCATCACTTGGCAACTGTACAACAGAAATCGTTGTTTCTGATACATGATCTACCGCACATTTCTGAATAGCATTAACAACATATTCCTTTGCTTTCTTCCCTGCTTCTTCCTTGGCGCGATTTTCAAGCTCTTTATAGAGTCTTGCCACATCCACCTTAACATCATCTTCTACAGTTTTCAGCAGTTCGTCTTTTGCCTGTTCGGAGGTCAGACCGGAAATTCTTTCCAGTTCCTGTACTCCCTTCTGTTCAAGCTCTTCTACTTTCTTTTCTCTCTTCTGCAATTCAGCAGCTTTTGCTGTGCATTCAGTCTCACGCTTCTCTACGATATCCGCTTTTTTATCTACAGATTCCTCTTTTGATAAAACACGTCTCTCGTATTTCTGCAGCTCATTTCTGCGTTCCTTGGTTTCTTTCTCCAGTTCGTTTTTGGTGCGGAGAGATTCTTCCTTCACTTCCAATAAAGCTTCTCTTTTTTTCGTTTCAGCAGTTTTTAAAGCTTCATCTATGATGCTTCTTGCTCTGTCTTCTGCTGTGCCGACAACCTCGGCATCTTTCTTTGCCTTATTCTCGACAGCCAACTTGCAAGTAAGAGGAACCGCAATAAGCAGTGCGACCACTACAGCGACAATTACACTTATAATGATAGTTGTCACAGGAGCACCTCCTTATTTAGTTTTCATTGTACAAATACAACAATACAAGTTTAGCTGTTTTTGAGAAATCTGTCAAGTTTTTCTACCTATTTGTTGCCATAATTTTTACAAAAGGTAATTTCCATTTCTTCCAGCACGGAAGAAATCTCTCCGGCACGGAATCCCCTTCGAGAAAGAAATCCAAAAAGCCGCCGCATCTCTTTCTCATCCAGTTCTGATCCCGCTGCACAGCGCTTCTCTACAGTACGTTTCAAAAGCTGATGTTCATCCGGAGTTTCTATTTCACATGCTGTATTCCAGGCTGCCTCTGCAGTGTCTCTGCCAATCCCCCGGGAATACAGTTCCTGAAATATCTTCTGTCTGCTTTTCTCATGGATGCGGCAGGTAATAAAATTAACCGCATACCGATCATCATTAATATACCCGAAACCTTTTACATATTCAACAGCATCCTTTACCGCTTCCTGAGAGAATCCGGCCTGCTCCAGACGTTCTGTAAGTCCCTTCTCTGTTCTGTCCATTCGTTCCAGAAGTTTCATAGCCTTCCTGCGCGCCTGTTTTTGTTCTTCCTGTACTTCCATCATAGTCATATTTTATAAAAGATCATCCTCTTCTTCAGAAGAATTTTCTGTTTTTTCTTCCATTTCCTGTGCCTCATCCTCTGGAAGAAGATGATAATAAATCCTTACCTGTTTCTCGATCTCTTCACAGATCTCCGGATGGTCTTTCAGGAATACTTTTACATTTTCGCGTCCCTGACCTATCTTTTCACCTTTATAAGAATACCACGCTCCGCTCTTATTGACTACAGAGCACTCCGCTGCCAGATCCAGAATTTCTCCCTCTCTGGAAATTCCTGTGCCAAACATGATATCAAACTCTGCCTGCTTAAACGGAGGTGCAACTTTATTTTTTACAACCTTTACTTTTGTATGGCTGCCTACCATCTCTCCGCCCTGTTTCAGAGTTTCTCCTCTTCTTACGTCAAGACGTACCGATGCATAGAATTTCAGAGCTCGTCCTCCAGTTGTTGTCTCCGGATTTCCGAACATCACACCAACCTTCTCACGAAGCTGGTTGATAAAAATAACTACACAATTAGATCTGCTGATCACTGCTGTAAGTTTACGCAGAGCCTGTGACATCAGACGTGCATGAAGACCTACATGGCTGTCTCCCATCTCTCCTTCAATCTCTGCTTTAGGCACAAGTGCCGCTACAGAGTCTACAATCACGATATCTACTGCACCGGAACGTACCATCGTCTCAGTAATTTCCAGCGCCTGCTCTCCATTATCGGGCTGTGAAATATAAAGATTATCGATATCTACACCGATATTTTTAGCATAAACAGGATCCAGTGCATGCTCTGCATCAATAAATCCTGCTATTCCGCCCCTTTTCTGAACCTCTGCTACCATATGCAGGGCAACAGTCGTCTTACCACTGGATTCCGGACCATAGATCTCAACAATACGTCCTTTCGGCACGCCCCCTACTCCAAGTGCAATATCCAATCCTAAAGATCCTGTAGGAACTGCTTCTACATGCATATGTGCTCCTGATTCACCAAGCTTCATTACGGAACCTTTTCCGTATTGTTTTTCAATATGTCCCAGCGCTGCTTCCAGCGCTTTCTGCTTTTCTTCATTTACCATCCTGCAGTTTCTCCTTAATCTCTTATTTCAAAAGTTCCAAACCTATGTTCGTGTTTTCTTCTTACATGCTATTATATATTTACCTTATTGTCAAGCAAAACTTTTCGACAATCTTCTGTCCGCACTCCTGTATGTTACTGTTCGCCCTGTTCACAGCAACAAACCAAAATTCATTTCAGATTGTCTGCGGCAATGGAATTTTGTCTTGTAGATTCGGTCTCATATACAAAGAAACCAGATCTGTACGGAAAACATACAGTCTGGTCTTTCTTACTTTACTGTTTTCTTTTTCCCGGAAACACCCACAAACATCAGGATCCCGGCTGCAAAAATAAAAATACTGATAAACTGAGAGGTAGAGAAAATCCCCACGCTGCCCCTTATCAGATCTCCTCTGAAAAATTCAAGAATAAAACGTCCGATACTATAAAGTATCATATACCATGCAGCTACCTGCCCGTCTGCTTTTTTATGACAGGCAATATAGAGGAGTACTGCAAAATGCATAAAATCAAGAATACTGGAATAAATCTGCGTAGGAACAAGAGCTATATCATTAGGGGCAAAATCCGAGTCATGAAATGTAATAGACGGCCATCCCTTCGTTTCCCTTCCGTAGCAGCATCCTGCAAGAAGGCAGCCAATACGTCCGAATCCCTGCGCCAGAGCCACAGAAGGTATCATAAGATCAAAATATTCCAAAAAACGTATCTTCTTTATACGGCAGTACAGCCAGCCGGCAAATATGCCTCCCAGGATACCTCCGTAGACCACAAATCCATCTGCCATTGTCCAGAAAATGAATCCCGGATCTGACACGATTTCCTCCCATTCTGTAATCCAGAACAGGATTTTTGCTCCAAGGAATCCGCCAAGAAGACACCACAGCATAAGAAAGAAAACATGTTCAGTATCTGCTTTGAGCTTTCGTGCCCGATACTCTGCCACTCCCCAGCCGGCCAGTACTCCTGTGGCGATCATCAGGCCATAACCATATACTGTAAACGGTCCGATGGTAAGAAGTTCATTTTTCAAAGGAATCCCTCCAGTCTTTCCACATAGTAAGTAATTTTTTATTTCCAGGATCATTGAGATATCCATTCCCTGAAGCTGAACACTCTCCGCATACATCCATTCCCAGGATTCTTCTGTCGGCAAAAACCACTTCCAGATATTCCTCCAGCTCCATAAGCCTCATATCTCCCTGACTCCAGTCTGTAGAGGCATCCTCCGAACACAGCACATCCTTGTCTACAGAAATATAAACCGGCAGTCCTTCCGGCAGATTTCGGAAAAATTCCAGCAATGTCTCTTTCTTTTCTGTTTTGAGTTGTTCTCTTGAAAGGAACCGAACCTTTTTATCAGGAACAGATTCTGTCTGATCGAAAGATTCCTGATCCGGTCCTGCCAGGATCAGTTCCCGAAGAAAAGGAAGTCCCTCAAGAGCCTCAGCCGCCCATCCTCCGCAGGATAACAGCCCTCCAAAGGCCGGAGGCTGCATGTCTGTATGATTATCAAACAAAAGAAGACAAAAAGGCTCCTGGATCTTTTTCAGCCACAACAGACTTACATAATGGTAGTTTCCGGAATCCAAAAAGTGTATTCCCCTTACCGGATACTCTCTGATAAGGTCTTCCAGTGTTTCCCTTGCCTCATTGTCACAATAGCAGTTACAGCCGGAAAGCTCCTGTACCTCCACCCAGGAAACGCTTTCATCCTGATAAAACTGCTGCTCCCTATATGTCCCTGTAAAATCCATTAAAATAATATCATTCTTTTTTTTCATAAAGCCATCTTACCACGAACAGGTTTTCCATGCAAGTCTCCCGTTCTGCAGTACATTTTTAATATCCAAGAATTCCTTCCGTTAAAAACACCGGGAACGCTGCACACAGCATTCCCGGTGTTCCATCATTGATCTTCAATAAAATTTACATTCTGTCCTGTTGATCTCAGGCTTTGTCAATAGATCCGAAAAGTTCCATTTTTTCTTTTACAGTAGCCTTGATCGCCTCAAATCCAGGTGCCAGAAGTTTACGTGGGTCATAGCCCTTGCCCTGCTGATCTTTTCCTGCTTCGATATACTGACGTGTAGCTTCTGCAAAGGAAAGCTGGCACTCTGTGTTTACGTTGATCTTGGAAACACCAAGGTCGATCGCTTTTTTGATCATGTCAGCCGGAATTCCTGTACCTCCGTGAAGTACCAGAGGCATCTCTCCTGTAAGCTGCTGGATAGCATCCAGAGTCTCAAAGCTTAATCCAGCCCAGTTTTCCGGATATTTTCCGTGGATATTACCGATTCCTGCTGCAAGGAAGTCAATTCCAAGATCAGCGATCATCTTGCATTCCTTAGGATCTGCACATTCGCCCATACCTACAACGCCGTCTTCTTCGCCGCCGATGGAACCAACCTCTGCTTCCAGAGACATTCCATGATCTGCAACGATCTTAACCAGTTCCTTAGTTTTTTCTACGTTCTCTTCGATCGGATAATGAGAACCGTCGAACATGATGGAAGTAAATCCTGCTTCTACACATTTCAGGCATCCTTCATAGCTGCCGTGATCCAGATGAAGAGCAACAGGAACTGTAATATTCAGCTCTTCGATCATGCCTTTTACCATACCTACAACAGTCTTATAACCAGCCATATATTTTCCTGCACCTTCGGAAACACCAAGGATGACCGGAGAGTTGTTCTCCTGTGCTGTCAGCAGGATAGCCTTTGTCCACTCAAGGTTGTTGATGTTAAACTGTCCTACTGCATAATGGCCTGCTTTAGCTTTTTTCAGCATTTCTGACGCGTTTACTAACATGATAAATTCCTCCTAATCTTTCACGGGGACAGGCTTTTAACTTTCCCCAAATATAGCTTTAGTTTACCAGATTCCAGCTGATTCGTCTACTGTTTTGTTGATTTTTCACGAACCTGTCGCTCTGTGATATTTTTCTGTAAGCTTTTCCAGAAGAAGATCCGAAGGGTTCTCCTCTGTCACAGGATGAGGCCTGGAAGCAAACGTTCTGAGTTCTTCTTCGATTTCCTTCAGAAGTTCCTTGTCCGCCCCCAGCTGAGATGCTGTATTTTCATACTCTTTCCTGCTGCGTATGCTATGTACAGCCAGAAGATAGGTTTTCAGCCTTTTCCTTTCACGTCCTGATTCATATGCTTTCCAAAAATATTCCAAAGCCTTTTCCATCTGAAAAAGATAGCTGTATGCACAGCCCAGATTATGGCAGATGCTTTCCCCCAGACCGTCTCTGAAATCATTCAGGTCATCTCTTTCCAACAGTTTCTGATACACTTGTATGGCATGTACATACATGCCGTTTTCCATCAGGGCATCTCCTTTCTGTTTTTCCCGTACAGGAAGGGATTCACGGTCCAGTTTCTGGATCTTTCCATTCAGAATTTTCAGTTCTTCATATGTCAGATAGTTGATCTCTTTAAACACAGGATAAAGGATATCCTCTGCACTGCTGAATTTTCCGATAACTGTCCTGAGCTTTGCTGCAAGACGTCCAAGGTTCAGTTCATTCTGGATCCAGTCACAAAGTTCCTTATTTATGATAGTTTCATCTATAAGATACAGATTATGATACAGATAATAGCACAGTTCCTCCAGAGTATAGATATTCGTACTGATATTCTCAATAAAATACGGCGAATCCGCTGTTTTCGTCTGGCATAAAATATATCCGCTCAAAAGTCTTCCTCCCTTACCACTGTACAATCTCTTCCCAAACTTTTCCGCTTGACGGGAACATCTCACCAAATCCCAGATCTTTTACCGTGATCTGACATTCTTTTCTTGAAATATACTGAAGCTTCAGTGAAATACGTGTTGTCTTATTTGGACGTTTAGGAATGCCCGGAAGCAGCATACCCATTCGTTTTTTTTCTGTTTCCCCCATGGTTCCCACCACAAAAACCAGTTCTTCCGTATTGTCCAGGATCAGTTCGCAGGAAGCTTTACATTCATACCAGTTGGTACCGGCCTCTAACAGAGGATAATAAGCCGGTGCTCCCATTACACGCATTTCCATCCCTACATCTTTCACCACCAGAGAGCTGCCCAGATATCTGTATCCTTTCAGTTTTCTGTAAATACATTTTTCTGCACCGGCTCCACAGGCTCCTGCTGCAAAAAGATTATTTCCATAAAACACCTTCCGCTTCTGATAGCAAAGAAGTTTTACTGATTTTACTGCCCATTCCTGATCGAACCCCTCGCCATTCATCTGAATGCTGGAATAAAGCTCCGTTCCCAATGTTTCTTTTATAAACTTATAAAAATCTTCGTCTCTTTCTTCCGGCAGTTCTCTCAGAGATGCTTCTACCGGATTCACCAGCCTGACAAACACTGGCTTTGTACCTGAACTCATTGCCAGTTTACGGAACAGCACTTTGTCTTTTTTAAAACTATACCATCCCACGCTACGATTCCAGGTCTCTACCTTCTGGGTCAGCACATAATAATAAAAACTTTCTTCATAATCCAAAAGACTGAATTTTTCATCTTCGATCCCCAGAAATTCTGCTGCTTTCTGAAGATTTTGCACCTGGACCGAATCCATAGTCTCCATAGTGACAGTAAGGTATTTTATATTTTTCTCTACCTCCGAAACACCCAGAAACTGCAGCATCCCTTTCAAAAAATACCCCAGAAGCTCCCAGGGTTCCTTCTGCTCTCCGGCAACCTGGATCTTTTCTTTGCTCATGGAAATATGGTAAAGGTCATCTACTAAAAATCCGCCTTTTTCTCTGGCAAAATATTCTGCTTCCAGTCCAATACAGTAATCTCCCTGATCTGCCCGTCTGCACAGACATGTAGGGGTCTCATAAAGACTGCTTCCCACTTTTACCGGAAGAGAACGGGATTCCTCCGCTTTCCGGTCATAATAACAGATCTGAGAATATTTTTTTCCAAGGTCAATTCCGATAATCAAATCCCGTGTTTCGTTCATTTTTCCTATTCCTTTTCTATGGTAAACATTTCTTTTACATACTGTTCCTGGCGAAGATACTGTTTCACCCCGTCGGCAACCTCTTTTGTCTTATCCAGGCGCCTTGCAGAAAGTATCCTGTTCAGAAGCTGATATTTACTTCCTGGCGTTCCCTCTATTTTTTTCATGGTGACTGTATGCTCTGCGGTTTCTTTTACCTCTCCGTTTCTTTCAATACGGAAATAATAATGCAGCGTCTCTCCATAGAATAATGTAAACGTCTTGACAAAGATCCCCTGATAAATGTTCCGGATGGGCTCACTTTTATATTCCCGCTCTCTGCCCAGACCGGCGTCCAATGCATAATACAAAGTAACTTTTGCCTCCGGATGTCCATGACATTCTACAAATGTTTTGTCATCCAGCTGCCAGGGACTGAGAAGTTCCGGCGGCAGTCTGCGGAAAAATCCAAATTCCATATGGTCTTTTGCACAGTCTTCCAAAAATATTCTGACCATTTCCCGGTATTTCTCGCTCATTTCCTTTTCTTTTGAAAGCTCCATAAAAAGAGCCAGCCTGCAGATCTTATTTACCGGCCATCTGTTTTCCCAGGCATATTCCAGACGTTCCCGTATAAAACGGGTCATCGGATATTCTTTTACAAAGATTCCATAAGCTACCTGTGTCAGGTATGCTCCTATGATCCTTTCTTTACCTGACTGCTTCACATAAGATTCCAGAACAGCCTCTCCTTCTTTCCGGTAATCTGAAGTAAAGATCAAAAGCAAAAGAATACGCTCCTCCAGATCATAAGTATCCATTTCGAAACCTTTTGCGCTTTTCCATATGGAGATCAGCTCATCTACAGGCCCAAATCGATAAAGCATCAGATAATGAAGGATCACCTCATCATACTTACCCTGTCGATAAACTTCCGAAGCAAGCGCCAGAAGTTCATCATCTTCTGTCATATCCGCCTTCAGTATCATACGGCTGGTCAGTTTCAGCAAACATCCCAGATCCAGCCCCTCATATCCATATTCTTCCACAAGAGCCATCGCCTGACGGAACATCCTGCGGCCGATCAGCACTTCCAGAAGTTTCGGGCGGTCAACTGCTATATATTTTCTATAGTCCATTTTCTGCAGATAATGATCCAGTTCATCTCCCTGTACATGTTCTGCATAATAGTCAAGCAGCTGTTTTCTTATTTTATTTTTATATTCATCTGAATAAGCCGGAGATTCTGCAATTTTACAAAAATATCCCAGACTCTCCTCATTCATCCCCATTTTCTCACAATGATGGAGCAGTACTCCCGGTTCTTCTGCCCCAAGCTTTAATACTTTTAAAGCCGCATCTCTGTCGTCATTGAGTTTTTTCAGATTATAATGGATCGTAGATGCATATCTGCGCTGCTTGTCATCCTGAAACAGAATCACTGCATCTTCCGTATAGATCCTTGGATATGCCACACCTTTTACACATGGGTAAATTTCTTCCCTTTTCATCTGGCTGTGGCAAACGATAACCTGACGGATTTTTTTGTCATCGCAGTAAAGGCGGCAGGTAAACAGATTCCGCGCAAGCTGTTCTGCATCTGCAGCATTTTGCGGATCAAACAGAAATTCCTGATAGAGAACCGCATAATTTTCATCCATCTGCCCTTCTGCAAGCTTGCGTCGGGCAAATTTCTCCATTGTCTCTTTATAGCTTTCGTAGATCAAAGGTTCTTTTTCTTTATAAGTGATCACACTTGCATATACAAAAGCACGCCTGCTGTCCCCAAGCGTTTTATCATTATAATTAAAATACATCAGAAGAGGCTTTGGAAGCTCTCTCTGATAAGTGATATCCATAGTTTCCACATAATATTCATACAGCCTGGTAAGTCTGAGCCCCTGCTGCACTGCCAGGGAAAACCAACGAAAATACTCTGGTTTCCGGGGATTCCCCTTCATAATATATTTACAGATTGCTTCCAGCACATCTTCTGACGGAAACTGTTCGTATCCAGCCACCAGCGCACGATAAAGACTTCCTGAAAAATTCTTTTCATAACCGGAAAGATAGGCAAGACGCATGACCAGTTCCTCTGTAAGAAGTTTCCGTCTTCCTGCATAACGGAACACCTGAATCCAGAAAGGACTGAGTCTGTGAAACAGTGAAATATCTCTGCTGATCCACTGCCATGCCTCCATATATAAAAGCGGACTGGTACAGCCTCTTTCAAACTGTTCTTCCATCATAAAAATGCCCTCTGACGGAAGTTTTTTATACCCTCCGTCCATCTGGAGCAAAAGCCACAAAAGCTGAAAACTGTCGGCTTTCTGCATATGGAAATTCTGGATCCTCCATACTGCCTGAGTCTTATCCCTGTACAGCCCTGCTGCACTGCAAAGATACAGATAGATCCCGGCAAGTTCCAGTTCATCCCGGGAAAACTCCTTATTCTGATATTTTTTCAGGATTTCAGCGGCTTCCGCATCGTTGCCCTCCAGATGATCGATATACGCTTCATACATCTGATAATCCGGATAATCACATCCTGATGCATGAAGCTGGTTCAGAATGAAATGGCTGCTTCCTGTCCAGGTATTAAAATCCATCCTGCCTTCCCGGTATTCCATATAATCCTTTATCAATGCGATCCTGTGGCGTTTTTCTTCTGCCCGTACATCTACTCTTACACGAGATCCCCTGGAAGCCATTACCTCATATACAAGTTTTTGATAAGGGCTGCGCACTATGATCTGTCCAACCTGATTTCCCTCTTTAAGCCGGTCTGCATGAAGCACATATTCGATATGACAGGTGCTTCCGATAAAATCTTCCTGAGTTATTACATGATGTTCCACTTCCAGAAAATCACCTGCTGCCTCTATATCCAGCCTTAAATGTCCCCAGCCGCTTCTCTGGATATCAAAGGATTCCTGCATGGATTCTGTAATATCATAAAATTCATTTTTCACAGTTTTCAGGGAAATAGAAACAGGTTCCTTCTCCTTCAGCGCAATAAAAAATTCTTCCAGATGCTGATAAGTAACAGGCTGCTGTGAAAGCCCCATAAAAAGAGCTTTCTGCTTTTCTTCTGCTTTATCCATCATTACAGAAAAATAGCTGCTGGTAAAAAGGTGATATGCTTTCCGAAAATCTTTTTCCGCGATTTTTCGGAAGGCCTCCATATCTTTTACTTCTCCTGCGGTACCTTGAAAGCTTTCTTTTTCTGCTTTTATTTCAAACGGTATCTTATACTCCCCTATACTGGATGTAATACACAGCCAGCCGCTGCAGACATCTCCGGGCAGCATGCCGCTGCCGTCTGCTCCGTAGGGGATACATACAGTTGTCCCTGAAAATTTTCCGGCTCCGGGTACAAATCTGCGATGAGAGGACGTAATATATCCCTGAATCTTTTCATCGTCTTCTGTTCCCAGATAAAGTTCTCCTCTGACAGCTTCTCCGGCTTTCAGAGAAATTTCCAGTCTCTCCTGAGAAAAAAGGAGCTCCGGCTCTTCGTATCTGAATTTTCCGCTGAGTATTTGTTCAATCTTTTTTTTCAATATGGTTCACCTTTTTGTCCTTTTATCTAGTGTTTCTATTTACAATGTAGTGCTCAGCACTTCTTCTTTCATAGGAATAGAAGCTGTCGCACCAGGTCTTGACACCGCAATGGCAGAGGCTTTTGCTGCCAGTTTCAGACCTTCCTCCACCGGAAGTCCATCTATCAGAGAAGAAATAAAATATCCTGTAAAGGTATCTCCTGCTGCGGTAGTGTCCACTGCTTTTACCTTATAGATCCCCTGACGGTAGATTCCCGTATGATCCTGAAAAACAGATCCGTCTCCTCCCAGAGTCAGTACCACCCGTGCATCAGGATAAAGCTCTTTTATTCTGGAAAGGATCTTATCCGGTTCTTTTTCACCTGTGATCTGATATCCCTCGATCTCATTTACCAAAAACAGACTCACCTTTGAAAGATCGCATTTTTCCAGACCTTTATCATAAGGAGACGGATTCAGAATGATCATCATTCCTTTTTCATATGCTTTGTCAATTACGTAATCCAGTTCGCTGATCTCATTCTGCAGAAGGATGATATCCTCCTTTTCAAAATGCTCCAGTACCTGATCCACAAATTCTCTTGTTATACTTCTGTTAGCTCCTCCAAACAACAGGATGCAATTCTGCCCATCCTTATCCACCTGGATCACTGTATGCCCGCTGGAACCCTGAATTTTACGGATAAACTCTGTATTTACACCATTTTCCCGACATGTTTCCAGAAGAATATCTCCTTCTTCTCCGACCATGCCTGCATGATAGACTGGAATTCCCGCTTTTGCCAGAGCAATAGACTGATTCAATCCCTTTCCCCCGCAGAATGTTTTTCTGTCTTTTGAGGCCTGAGTTTCCCCGGGGATCAAAATACTTTCTACCTGATAAACATAATCCAGATTCAATGACCCAAAATTCAATACCTTCATATTGCTACCTCCTTTATACGGGTATCATCCCTTCACTGCACGCTTTTTATATCTTCAAGTATATATTTCATTCTAATTTCCGTCAAGAACCAGCTTCTTTTTGATGGAAAAGCACGAAAATCTCGTCCCATACATAGACTATAAAGAAATCCCCTTTGAGGTGAAGACTTGAAGACTTTCTTGAAACCTTTGACATCAGCCGAAGAGAAGTATTACCTTCAACGCTTCCAGGAGGGCGATTTGGAGGCAAAAAATATCCTGATCGAGCGGAATCTCCGGCTTGTGGCTCATGTGGTTAAAAAATATCAGGGACCCGATGAGGATCTGGACGATCTGATCTCTATTGGAACTATCGGACTGATCAAAGCAGTCTCCACCTTTGACCGGACTAAATCTACCAGACTTTCCACCTATGCCGCACGGTGTATTGATAATGAGCTTCTGATGATGCTGCGTTCCAGAAAAAAACATTCCCGTGAAGTTTCATTATATGAACCAATCGGCACTGACAAAGAGGGCAATGAGATCAGCCTTCTGGATATCATCGAAAGCCCTCCTGTAGATATTGTAGATGCCTACGCAGCCCGGCAGGATATCCACTTCCTGCTGACCTCCCTGAATTCTGTTCTTACCCCCAAGGAATATCAGGTCATATGCCTGCGTTACGGTCTCTATGGGATTCCTGAGCAAACGCAGAAGATCATTGCCCAGAAACTGCATATCAGCAGATCCTATGTATCCAGGATCGAAAAAAACGCACTAAAAAAACTGCGCCAGCTTTTTAAGGAGCAAACATAAGGAAAAGGGATATCGCCTTCTCCCGACGGATCCGGCAGCATCCCTTTTTTTCTTTTACATTTCTGCTCTTCTCAGCAGATCATATTTTTCTGCCTCTGCGCCCAGATCTACAGCAAGTTTCTGCTGAGGATGGGGCGCGCTCTCCACAGAAACTCCGTTTTCATCATAAATCGCCCTGACAACAGCAGTAAGATTCCGCCCGTCAGGTTTCATGATCTCGATAGTCTCCCCTACCGAAAATTTATTTCTCTGGGTAATATGGACCAAACCATTTTCATCAATCTCTTCTGCATATCCCAGATAAGTATATTCCTTCACATATGTGTTATTATCATAAATCTGCGTGTTTTCATCCGGCTTTCCATAGAAAAATCCAGTTGTAAACTGACGGTAAGTACAGTTGGATATCTGTTCCTTATACCATTCCATATTTGCATGGTATTTTTCCGGAGATTCCATATAGTCGTTGATCGCTTTTCTGTAGGTTCTGGCAACTGTAGCTACATAAAGAGCCGTTTTCATACGCCCCTCGATCTTCAGACTGTCAATACCACAGGTAAGGATATCATCCATATGCTCGATCATACAAAGATCCTTGGAATTAAAAATGTAAGTTCCCCTCTCATTTTCAAAAACAGGCATATATTCACCCGGCCTGGATTCCTCCACTATCGAATATTTCCAGCGGCACGGATGTGTACAGGCTCCTCTGTTCGCATCTCTTCCTACCAGATAATTACTGAGAAGACAACGTCCGGAATAAGAAATACACATAGCACCATGGACAAAAGTCTCTATTTCCATATCTTCAGGAATATGTGCGCGTATTTCCCTGATCTCATCCAGTGAAAGTTCTCTGGCTGTCACCACGCGCTTCGCTCCCAGACGATACCAGAAACGATATGTTTCATAGTTTGTATTATTAGCCTGTGTACTGATATGGCATTCGATCTCCGGACAGATCTCCCTGGCATAAGTAAAGATTCCCGGATCTGCAATGATCAGTGCGTCTGGCTTTAATTCTTTCAGTTCCTGAAGGTATTCGCGGACTCCTGAAAGATCTTCATTATGTGCCAGGATATTTACAGTTACATAAACCTTTACTCCATGTTCATGGGCAAACGCAATGCCCTCTGCCATATCCTCATGTGAAAAATTTTTTGCTTTCGCACGAAGTCCAAAAGCTTCTCCTCCAATATATACCGCATCTGCACCAAAGATCACTGCGATCTTCAAAACCTCCAGACTGCTGGCAGGTACCAGTAATTCTATTTTTCTCATATTTTCTCCTTATCCCCGGTCATCGGGTCCAGTGGCATTTTGATACTGAGGGCTGCTCCGTCTCCCAGAGGAAGTATACTGGTCAGAAGACGTTTATCATGTTTCAGTGTATAAAGATATTCCCTCATTCTTTTATAAATGGTTCTGTTCCTCCGCTCTACCAGGTAATGAGATTCAATAAGTTCTCCTTCCTGAAGTACATTATCTGAAAGAAGGATCCCTTCCGGCGCCAGAAGCCGGATCACATCCTCCAGCCAGTGGATATACTGCCCTTTGGCTGCATCCATAAAGATAAGGTCATATTCCGGTTCCAGTTCTTTCAGTATCTCCCCTGCATCGCCTTCCAGCAAAGTGATCTGCCGGTCCCTTCCTGTTCTGCGAAAATTCTCTTTTGCAACAGGAATTCTTTTCTCATAATTTTCTATTGTGGTAATTTCAAGGTCTGACGGACCATATTCACACATAAGAAGTGTGGAGAAGCCTACGGCTGTCCCCACCTCCAAAATACGCTTTGGCTTTTTTACAGCCAGAAGTACCTTTATAAAGCTCTGCATCTCTCTGCGGATAATAGGAACTCCGGAAGAAAGGGCATCTTTTTCCAGATTTTCCAGAAATTCTGTATTTCCCGGATCAAGAGAATTGATATATGTTCTCATCCTCTCCTCTACGATCACTGTTCTGTTACCTCCTGCTCTGCATCACCGGAAATGATCGCCATAAGTCTTGCCGGCTCATATGCTGTACTGAGAAGATAAGTTCCCGGTTTCATTTTGCCTTTATAATTAGACAGTTTTTCCTGTACCCAGAACACCTTCGCATCCTCTATAAGACCTTTGCTTTCTAAAGTTTTTGCAATATCATACACAGAATCATCTTCCTTAATGACCACAGTGATCTCCTGTCCTTCTCCCGGACTCATCGGCTGCTGGTCAAAAATATCATGTCCAAACTGATATGACACTCTTCCGATCCAGATGATCAGAACAACAACGCAGACATACAGCGCAATTCTGAACGCACCGCCTGCCACAAACACGCCTGCCTTTCCTACACGGTCTCTTGTGTCTCCCATGTGATCCTCCTTACTGACCGCCTGCTTTACAGTGGCGGAATATCCATCTCAATACCTTCTGTCAATGTTCTGCATATCCTCTGCAGCATCCTGCAGAGATCCAGTTCTGCATCCAGATATGCATTTACCTGAGGAATACGGCGAAGCTCTTCCGATTCCCTGGAAAGCACTTCGGCAAGATGGAACATGTTACTTCTGTCCTCCTCATTTTGAAGACGGAAATTATCAGACCGGAACTGACGGACTCTTTCCTCCAGTTCCGGATTCTGGTTCAGGATTTCCTCCTGAAGTCTGTACTCCTTATAAACACGGCTTTTTTTGACAGACTGGATCAGCATATGGATATTCCTGTTAATCCCGTCCATTGTCAGGCCTCCATAATGATCGGCAGTATCATTGGTCTTCTCTTTGTCCGTTTCCAAAGATAATCACCTACTGCATCTTTTACTACAAGCTTGATCTTGCCCCAGTCTGTAATATTTCTGTCCATACAGGATTCCAGAGCCTGCTCTACAACTTCCTTTGCATGAACCATCAGATCTTCGGATTCCCTTACATAAACAAATCCTCTGGATACAATATCCGGTCCTGCCAGAACCACATTGCTGTGACGTTCCAGTGTCATCACAACGATCATGATTCCATCTTCAGCCAGATGCTGTCTGTCACGAAGAACAATATTGCCTACATCGCCAACACCCAGTCCATCTACCAGGATTCCGCCTGTCTGAACACTTCCTGTCACCTGAGCACTGTATTCATCCAGTTCAAGGACATTACCGGAAGCCAGGATAAAGATATTTTCTTTTGGGATCCCCAGCTCCTCTGCAATATGCTTCTGAGCAGTCAGATGACGGTATTCCCCATGTACCGGGATCGCATATTTAGGACGTACCAGTGAATAGATCAGTTTGATTTCCTCCTGACAGGCATGTCCTGAAACATGTGCATCCTGGAAGATAACTTTTGCCCCTTTCATATACAGCTCATTGATAACCTTGGAAACTGCCTTTTCATTTCCCGGAATGGGATTGGAGCTGAAGATAATGGTGTCATTTGGTTTAATGGTGATCTTTTTGTGGATATTCGCTGCCATCCTGGACAATGCTGCCATGGATTCTCCCTGGCTTCCAGTCGTGATAAGTACTACCTTTTCATCAGGATAATTCTTTACCTGATCGATCTCAATCAGTGTATTTTCCGGAATCCTAAGATATCCCAGTTCAGACGCTGTGGAAATTACATTGACCATACTGCGTCCTTCCACTGCAACCTTTCTGCCAAACCGATATGCCGTATTGATGATCTGCTGCACACGGTCTACATTGGAAGCAAAAGTAGCTATGATGATCCTGCTGGAAGGATATTCATTGAACAGATTATCAAACACTCTTCCCACCGTACGTTCTGACATGGTAAAACCAGGTCTTTCTGCATTGGTGCTGTCACACATCAAAGCCAGTACACCTTTTTTACCGATCTCTGCAAAGCGCTGCAGATCGATCGCATCTCCAAATACCGGAGTATAATCAACCTTAAAGTCTCCTGTATGCACAACAATACCTGCCGGAGAATAGATTGCCAGCGCGGAAGCATCCTGGATACTGTGGTTTGTCTTGATAAATTCGATTGAAAAATCTCCAAGATTGATCACCTGGCCATGCTTCACCTCTTTTAATTTGGTAGAGCGCACCAGATTATGCTCTTTCAGCTTATTGGTGATCAGTCCCAGTGTCAGCTTTGTGGAATAGATCGGAACATTTACTTCTTTTAATACATACGGCAGTGCACCGATATGATCCTCATGTCCATGAGTGATCACAAAGCCTTTGACCTTGGAGATATTTTCTTTCAGATATGTCACATCCGGGATCACAAGATCGATTCCCAGCATATCATCTTCCGGAAAAGACAATCCGCAGTCTACTACTACTATACTCTCTCCGTATTCAAAAGCTGTAATATTCATTCCAATCTGTTCCAGACCGCCCAATGGAATCACTTTAAGCCGTTCCCCTGTTCTGCGGACGCGCCTTCCCTGTCTGGATGGATTTTTCGCCGGACTTTTGGCAGAAGCATTTCTGGCAGTGTTCTTATTCACCGGTTTCTGCTGTTTATCCATATATTTTCCACTTTGTCTTGTCTGCTGTTTATATCTGTTGTTTTTCTGTTTTGTTACCTGTTTTTTTGTATTATAATCGGAAGATCTCTGGTTTCCTCCGTTTCGTTTCTGTTTTTCATCTTTTTCTTTTATATTACTATTTTCACTTTTCAAACAATGCACCTCCATACTTATGTGCTGCTTTATGCAAATTTGTGCACGAAAACTCAGGAATACCAGGGGCATTCCTTTTCACTTTTGTCTGTAACAGGCAGACATTGGCAATATTGTTTTTATAACTGTTTTATTTTGCTGAAAATCACATTTCCAGGTCTACATCTTCCAGCATTTGCTCAAAAACTTTATAAACTGCCTGCAGTTCTTCTTCCTCTTCAACCATTTCATAACATGCTTCCGGGCTCTCATCCGAAGAAGTATCTTTCAAAATATAGGCAGATGCTTCATCTTCCAGGGAATCTGATACCAGAAGATAGGATTTCCCTGCGATCATTGTCTGTTCTTCTACGTAAAACTCTTCTGTTGTCCCATCCGGGGACTGAAATCTGATTTTTTCCATGCTGCCATCCTTATCTGTTTGCCAGAGAATCCAGATATCCCTGTAAGATCAAAACTGCTGCCAGAGAATCCAGATGCTCCTTTCTGTCCTCACGGCGTACTCCGCCTTCCATAAGAACACGGTTCGCCTCCATCGTTGTCAGACGCTCGTCCCACATGACTACAGGCAGACCCGTCCTTCTCTCCAGTGTCTCTTTAAATTCCAGAGATTTTTCTGCCCTTTCTCCAAGGGTATTGTTCATGTTTTTCGGAAGTCCCACAACAATCTGTTCCACACCATACTCCGCCACCAGTTCCTCTATCCGGGCCAGTGTCTTTCGAAGCTTATTCTCCTGCTTCCTCCATATGGTCTCCACTTTTTGAGCAGTCAGACCCAAAGGGTCGCTGACTGCCACACCTACGGTCTTAGAGCCATAATCCAGTCCTAATATACGCATATCAGCGTTCCCAGGAGCGATTTCTGATATATTCGTTCAGAAGCTCCTCTACCAGTTCATCTCTTTCCACCTTCATGATCATGCTTCTGGCACCTTTATGACTGGTAATATAAGTCGGATCACCGGACATAATATAGCCTACGATCTGATTGACCGGGTTATATCCTTTTTCATCCATTGCATTGTACACCAGATCCAAAACTTCTTTTACTTCCAGTTCCTGGTCTGGTTTTGTCCTGAAATACTGTGTATTTCCTAAATTGTTTTCTGCCATTTTTTCTCACGTCCTTACTATTATTTCTTTTCTATTTTAATATAATTCACCGTAAAATACAAGGTGAGTTTTCTGTCAGTTTCCCCAGAAGAATATGTTCCTTTGCAAAACCGGTGATTTTTACCGTCAGAAGATCATTGATACAGATTCCCTTCTGTTTTTCCACAGCCACCTTTACATACTCCTTGCTGTGGCTGAGATAGAAGACTTTTCCATCGATCTCTATCTCTTCCTCGATCAGTATCTCCAAATCTCTGCCTGTCATATTTTCTTCATATTCCCGGGCACGGAGTTCGTGTAATTCCAGCATTTTTTCACTTCGTTTTGCCTTTTCAGCTTCTGTCAGCTGTCCATCCATCGCTGCTGCCTTTGTACCCTGACGTCTGGAATACTTAAAAATATGCGTCTCATAAAAATGTATATTTTTTACAAATTCATAGGATTCCAGAAAATCTTCTTCTGTCTCCTGAGGAAATCCGACGATCACATCTGTAGTCAGAGCAGGAACCGGATAATATTTCCTGATCAGTGCACATTTTTCCGCATACTCCTCAGCACTGTATCTACGGTTCATATCTTTCAGAGTCTTGTTGCAGCCGCTCTGAAGAGACAGGTGAAAATGAGGGCATACCTTTGGAAGGGCCGAAATCCCTTCCATAAATTCTTCTGTAATGATGCGGGGCTCCAGTGACCCCAAACGAATTCTTTTGATGCCTTCTATCTCATGAACTGCCCGGATCAGAGAAAGAAGATCTGCCTTTTTATCTTCATCCTTAAAATCCACACCATAAGAACTTAAATGGATTCCGGTAAGCACCACCTCTTTATATCCGCCTGCAGCAAGACTCCTTACTTCTTCCAGGATCTCTGTGATCTTACGGCTGCGTACTCTCCCTCTCGCATAGGGGATGATGCAGTAAGTACAAAACTGATTACAGCCATCCTGCACCTTAATATACGCTCGCACATGTTCTGCAGTATGATCAATAGAAAGTTCCTCATATTCTTTTGTTTTATTTATTTCTATCACCCGGGCTTTTTTTTCATGCTCTTTTTCAAATTCTTCAAGAGCCTGAACGATTTGATTTTTCTGATTGTTTCCAAGAATCAGATCTACAGAAGCATCTTCTTTCAGCTTCTCTGTATCTGTCTGGGCATAGCATCCTGTAGCCACTACAATCGCATCCGGATTCATTTTTTTTGCTTTATGGAGCATCTGTCTGGATTTTCTGTCCGCTATATTTGTCACCGTACAGGTATTGATCAGATATACGTCTGCTCCCTCCTGGAAAGGCACGATCTCATAGCCTGCCTGCTCCAGAAGCTGCTGCATTGCCTCTACTTCATAGGCATTCACCTTACATCCCAGATTATGAAGCGCAACTTTTTTACTCATATTTATGTCATTCCTTTTTCTATGTCAACTGGTCATTGTTTCAAATATCATGGGTACTGTCCCTTCCGTTTACAGCAACGGAATCTTCATTACTATTTATACTAACTCAGATTTTCCACTTCATGGAAATTTAACAGCTTTTCCCTTGACTTTTCATCAGGGGACGTATAAGATAAAAGCTGTAATACAACTAATATAAAGGAGGTCATCATTATGAAAACATTAAAAATATCTTTGAACTCTATCGACAAAGTAAAAGCATTTGTAAATGAAATCAGTAAATTTGACTGTGATTTTGATCTTGTATCCGGAAGATACGTTATCGATGCAAAATCTATCATGGGCATCTTCAGCCTGGATCTGTCCAAGCCTATAAATCTGAACATCCACGCAGAGGGAACCACTCTGGATTCTATTCTTGCTGTTGTTCAGGCATACGTAATCGAATAAGATATTTATTCTGCCGCAGCGTATCGTACGCCGCGGCTTTTTCATTTTACTTTATCTCAATCACTTCTGTGGAAGCCAAAGCCTCCTCCATAAGCTGATCGATCTTTTCTTCCAGTTTTGTCTCGGATCTGTGAATCACATTTAAGTTCGGTTTTGTTACCGGATGCTTTGCCACAAAAATCGTACAGCAGTCCTCAAAAGGCTGGATAGAAGTCTCAAATGTATTGATCTTTCTGGAAATCTCTACAATCTCCTGTTTGTCAAATCCGATCACAGGGCGATAAACAGGAAGTGTACATACTTCATTAGTGGCCGCAAGGCTCTGAAGCGTCTGACTTGCCACCTGTCCGATACTTTCTCCTGTGATCAGACCAAGACAGCCTGATTCCTTCGCAAAATGCTCTGCGATACGCATCATATAACGACGCATGATAATGGTCAGTTCTTCATGAGGACACTGATCATAAATATACAGCTGTATATCTGTAAAATTCACCACATGAAGACGGATCGGACCACTGTAGCGGGCAACCAGCTTAGCCAGATCCACTACTTTCTGTTTTGCCCGTTCACTGGTATAAGGCGGTGCATGAAAATATACCGCATCGATCTTTACGCCACGCTTGGCGATCATATAGCCTGCCACCGGACTGTCAATTCCGCCGGAAAGAAGGAGCATCGCCTTACCGTTGGTTCCCACAGGCATTCCTCCCGGTCCCGGAATGGTCTCTGAATAAACATAAATCTTATCTCTGATTTCTACAGAAAGTGTCATCTGAGGATTATGAACATCTACGGATGCCTCTGGAAATTCATCCAGAATCAGACCTCCCAGATGTGCACTGACCTCCATGGAATTGACCGGATAGGATTTTTTTGCTCTTCTGGTATAAACCTTAAAAGTTCCGGAAAATCCCGGATAACGGTTTTTCATATAGCTGACTACATCTTTTCCCATCTGTTCCAGTCCCTGATCCTCATAAATTACAACAGGACTGATGCCCACAATGCCAAATACACACTGAAGGGCTTCTACTGCCTCATCAAAATCATATTCTTCAGGACAGAGCACATATACTCTTCCCTGTTCTTTGATCACACGGAATTCTCCATCTACAGGTTCCAGAGCAAGACGCATCTGTTTTACCAGGGCATCCTCAAAAAGATACCTGTTTTTTCCTTTGATGGCAATTTCCGCATATTTGATCAGAAATGCATGAAAAATCATAACTTTTCTCCTTTATGCTTCTTAATTTTATCTTTTTAGTTTTTTATCTTCTGGAATATCTCCGCAGCATAGGAACCAGTTCCTCCATTACCTGAAGGAAATGGTCCGCCTCTTCCACAGTATTTTCCTCTGAAAAACTCAGGCGAACTGTACTTTCAATCTGATCCTTCGGCATTCCCATTGCTGCCAGAGTGCTGCTTGGCTTACGCTTATGACTGGAGCATGCGCTTCCTGCTGATATAAAAATATCTCTTTCTTCCAGAGAATGAAGAAGCACTTCGCTTCGCACTCCCATAACACTGATACTTAAGATCTGAGGCGCTCCTTCTCTTAATTCCATTCCATTAATACGGATATCCGGGATTTTTTCCAGCCCTTTTGCGATATATTCTTTCAGACTGTACATTTTCTCTACATTAGCATCCAGATTACGGTATATTTCTTCTGCTGCCACACCAAGTCCGGCAATTCCCGGGACATTATCTGTACCGGAACGCATTCCGCTCTGCTGCCCTCCGCCAAGAATCTGCGGCTGGATCTTTGCTTTTTCATTTATATAGAGGAAACCAACACCTTTCGGGCCATGAATCTTATGACTGCTGACAGAAAGAAGATCAATCCCCATTTTTTTCGGATAAATCCTGTATTTTCCAAATGCCTGGATCGCGTCCACATGAAACAGAGCCTTTGGGCTTTTTTCCCTGATACGCCTGCTGATTTCTTCCACAGGCATCACCGCGCCTACTTCATTATTTACAAACATGACTGACACCAGTATGGTATCCGGGCGCAGGACTGCTTCCAGCGCGTCCAGCTTCACTACTCCACGGCTGTCCACCGGAAGGTAAGTCACTTCAAATCCCTGTTCCTGAAGGAACAATGCCGGCTGGCTTACTGCCGGATGCTCTACTGCAGTTGTAATGATATGGTTTCCGCTCCGTTTATTTGCCATTGCCGCTCCGATCAGGGCAAGGTTATCTGATTCTGTTCCCCCTGACGTAAACAGGATTTCTTTTTCCTGTACTTTCAGAATCCGTGCCAGCCTGGCTGCAGAATCCTTTACATATTTTTCGGCCTCCACACCTTTCAGATGCATGGCAGAAGGATTTCCAAAATCCTCTGTCATGGTTCTGATAACAATATCTTTTACAGAATCATAACATCTGGTGGTTGCGGAATTATCAAAATATACTTCCATGTTCAATCTATACTCCCTTTATTTTCACAATACCCTGAAAACACTTTATGAAGACTGTTCCAGGTGGAACATCAAAACTGACAGGACTGCAAGACCGGCAGTCTCTGTCCGAAGGATCCTTTTTCCTAAAGTAATGGGGAATACCCCCGCATTTATGGCAGCCTTCACCTCAGTTTCTTCGAACCCGCCTTCCGGTCCGATAAAAATCCCTATGGACTGTCCCGGCTGGATCCTGTTTATGATCTCCCTTGTCTCTGCCATGCCTTTTGCAAGTTCATAAGGAATCAGACGGACATCCATCTCTTCAGCATAAGCAATTGCTTCTCTGTAGCCCATAACGGAATGAACAGAAGGAACCAGCATCCTTTTGGACTGCTTGGCTGCACTTTCTGCGATCTGCTGCCATCTCTCTACTTTTTTTGCTGCTTTTTTTCCATCCAGACGGACTACGCATCTTTTCGTTTCCACAGGAATGATTTCAAAAGCTCCCAATTCTACTGCTTTCTGAATGATCAGTTCCATTTTATCTGACTTTGGAAGTCCCTGAAAAAGATAAATCTTATTTGGCAGCTCATAATCTGGTTCCTGGGCATAAAGGATGTGGAGACAAACTTCATCAGAAGCTGCTGATTCGATCCTGCAATGATATTCTTTTTTCTCCCCGTCACTGATCCACAATTCCTCGCCAGGCTTCATCCTTAAAACGTTAACAATATGATTTACATCCGTTCCTGTAATATGGATCCGGTGAGCAGGTTCATCGATCTGACATGGTTCTACAAAAAACCTCTGCATGGATCAGTCCTTTCTTGCTGTAACAGATACCCATTCACCCTGCTTTGTCACCTCAACAAGAGTAAGTCCGGCCTTTTTTACAGCCTCAGTTACAACCGTTTCCTTAACATCAAGAATTCCTGAAGTGATATAATAAGCGCCTTTTTTCATCTGATGGACGATCACTGGTGTCAGCGGTACCAGAACATCCGCCAGAATATTAGCTGCTACGATATCGTATTTCTCATATCCCACCTGATCCTGCACTTCTTTGTCGTCAATGATATTTCCGATCATCATGTCAAAATCTTTATCCGGAATCTGATTTGCCTCTTTATTCTCCTGAACTGCCGGAACTGCACAGGGATCCAGATCTGTTCCTACCACATGGCCGGCACCAAGCTTCAGAGCTGTGATGCCAAGGATACCGCTTCCGGTTCCTACATCAAGAAGTTCACAGCCTTCCTTCACATATTTTTTCAGCTGACGGATCACCAACTGAGTTGTTTCATGCATTCCGGTACCAAACGCAGTGCCTGGGTCGATATGGAGGATCATCTTACTCTTATCTTCTTCCTTTACTTCCTCCCAGGAGGGAACGATCAGGATATCATCCACATAAAACTGTTTGAAATACTGCTTCCAGTTGTTGATCCAATCGATATCTTCCGTTTCGCTGACCTCAATAGTACCCTCTCCGATATCCATAAAAGTACGAAGATCAGCCAGTTCCCTTTCCACCTCTTTGATAATCGTTTCCGCATCCGTCTCTTCTGCATTTTTCAAAAGCTTTCCATCTTCTGTTTCCTCTACAAAAAAGCTGAGATATGCCGTACCGTCATCCTCATTCATCTGAGGAAGAATATCCACAAACATCTGCTCCTTTTCCATAGCGGTAAGAGGTACATTATCCTCGATCTGAGCCCCTTCAAATCCAATGTCATACAGGGTGCTGATGATTACATCTTCTGCTTCTGTTATTGTTTTTATTTTAAATTTTTTCCACTTCATAACAATATCTCCTGTTTTCAACTCTGTAAAAATAGACTGTTACCGTCCATGGACTGAACAGTAAATAATATCTCGCACTCTATCATACATGAAAATACAAAAAAAGAAAAGAGGATTTACCCTCTTTTCCCCAAAAGCTTTCTTATTCCTCAAAAGTCTCTTTCAGTTTATCCATAAAGCTCTTTTTCTTTTTTTCTGTTTTTTCAGAACCGCTGTTTTTCGTTCCTGCCGTCTTATTTCCGCAGGCCTCGTCAAACTTGCGCAGAGCTTCTTTTGCCTCATCATTCAGATTAGTAGGAACCTGAACCACAAGTGTTACATAGTGGTCTCCGCGCACATTCTTGTTTCTCAGTGACGGAACACCTTTTCCTTTCAGACGGATACGGGTATCTGTCTGCGTTCCAGGCTTCACTTCATAAACCACATCTCCGTCCACAGTACTGATATGAACATCACCGCCAAGAGCCGCCTGTGCATAAGTAATTGGTGCAGAGGAGAATATATTCATATCCTGTCTCTGGAAGATTGGATGACGGGCAATATTTACTTCCACAAGAAGGTCTCCTCTCGGACCGCCGTTGGTTCCCGGTTCACCTTTCTCACGGATACGGATACTCTGTCCGTTATCGATACCTGCCGGAATAGATACCTGGATCTTCTTTCTGGAAGAAGTATAGCCGGTTCCACGACAGGAGGTACATTTTTCTTTGATCACTTTTCCTGAACCGCCGCACTCCGGACATGTCTGAACATTACGGACCATACCGAACATAGACTGCTGAGTATATACGATCTGTCCTTCTCCGTTACATTTCGGACAGGTTACCGGCTGTGTTCCCGGCTTTGCTCCGGTTCCGTGACAAACAGTACACTCATCCTTCAGAACGATCTCCAGTTCCTTTTCGCAGCCAAATACAGCCTCTTCAAAGGTAATGTTTACCCGTGCACGAAGATTAGCACCTCTCATGGGACCATTGTTTGCGCGTCTTTTACTTCCTCCGCCAAACAGATCCCCGAAAATGTCGCCAAAAATATCGCCCATGTCTGCGCCGTTGAAGTCAAAACCACCGAAGCCGCCTGCACCGCCTCCGCCATTTTCAAAGGCTGCATGACCAAACTGGTCATACTGTCTTCTTTTATCCGGATCACTTAAAATGCCGTATGCCTCTGTGGCCTCTTTAAATTTTGCCTCAGCATCTTTATCACCCGGATTTACATCCGGGTGATATTTCTTGGCTAATTTTCGATATGCTTTTTTCAATTCCGCGTCACTGGCGTTTTTGGCAACCCCCAGGACTTCATAGTAATCTCTTTTATCAGCCATTGTTTCTCTTTCCTATGCTTTCTATCAGACTTCTTTATAGTCTGCATCTACTACATCATCACCATATCCGGCTTCATTTCCGCCCTGGGAAGCTCCGCCGCCCATGTTGCCCATGTCCGGTCCAGCCTGACCGCCCTGCTGTGTCTGCTCATACATCTTCTGGAACAGTTTCTGAGCACTTTCCATCATCTTCTCCTGTGCTGCTTTGATATCAGCAACCTGTGCATCTGTCAGTTCTGCATTTGCAGTCTGGGAAAGAAGATCTTTCAGTGCGTTCAGATCAGCCTCTACAGCTGCCTTGTCATTTACATCCAGTTTATCTCCTGCTTCTTTCAGAGCATTCTCAACCTGGAATACCATGGAATCTGCGTTGTTTCTTGTATCAATTGCTTCTTTACGTTTTTTATCCTGAGCCTCGAACTCTGCTGCCTCTTTAACAGCCTTGTCAATCTCGGAATCAGACATATTGGATCCTGCTGTAATAGTGATGTGCTGTTCTTTTCCGGTTCCAAGGTCCTTAGCGGATACATTAACGATACCATTTGCATCGATATCAAAAGTAACCTCAATCTGCGGAACACCGCGACGTGCTGGCGGGATTCCATCCAGACGGAACTGGCCAAGGGATTTGTTATCTCTTGCAAACTGACGCTCACCCTGTACTACGTTGATATCTACAGCTGTCTGATTATCTGCTGCTGTAGAGAAGATCTGGCTCTTCTTTGTCGGAATAGTTGTATTTCTCTCGATCAGACGAGTTGCGATTCCACCCATGGTCTCGATAGAAAGAGACAGAGGAGTAACATCCAGAAGAAGGATATCGCCTGCACCTGCATCACCTGCAAGTTTACCGCCCTGTACGGAAGCACCAAGTGCAACACACTCATCCGGGTTCAGAGATTTGCTTGGCTCTTTGCCTGTGATCTGTTTTACTTTGTCCTGTACAGCCGGGATACGTGTAGATCCACCTACCAGAAGCACCTGACCAAGCTCAGAAGCGCTGATACCTGCATCGGAAAGTGCACGGCGTACCGGCTCTGCTGTTTTCTCAACAAGATCATGTGTCAGTTCATCAAATTTTGCTCTTGTAAGGTTCATATCAAAATGCTTCGGTCCTTCTGCTGTAGCAGTGATGAACGGAAGGTTGATGTTTGTTGTTGTTGCGGAAGAAAGCTCTTTTTTTGCTTTCTCAGCTGCCTCTTTCAGTCTCTGAAGAGCCATCTTGTCATTGGAAAGATCTACGCCCTCAGTTCTCTTGAACTCAGCAAGCATGTAGTCTGTGATCTTCTGGTCAAAGTCATCACCGCCAAGACGGTTGTTACCTGCTGTAGAAAGAACCTCGATAACACCATCGCCAATCTCAATGATGGAAACGTCGAAAGTACCGCCGCCAAGGTCATATACCATGATCTTCTGCTCTTTTTCGTTATCAAGACCATATGCCAGAGCTGCTGCTGTAGGCTCGTTGATGATACGTTTTACATCAAGACCTGCGATCTTGCCCGCATCCTTGGTTGCCTGACGCTGTGCATCATTGAAATATGCCGGTACTGTGATAACAGCTTCTGTTACAGATTCTCCAAGATATCCCTCAGCATCTTTTTTCAGTTTCTGAAGGATCATAGCAGAAATTTCCTGAGGAGAATATTTCTTGTCATCAATAGTTACACGATAGTCGGAACCCATTTCTCTTTTAATAGAAGAAATTGTTTTCTCTGCATTGGTAACTGCCTGACGTTTTGCAGGCTCACCTACCAGACGTTCGCCTGTTTTTGTGAAAGCGACTACAGATGGTGTAGTTCTTGCGCCTTCTGTATTTGCAATAACGGTGGGCTGACCACCTTCCATAACTGCTACGCAACTGTTTGTTGTTCCTAAGTCAATACCAATAATTTTTCCCATGATAATTTATCCTCCTTAATTAGCAACCTTTACCATACTGTGTCTGACTACGAATCCTTTATAGGTGTAGCCTTTCTGAAATTCTTCTACAATGATGTTCTCACCGGCTTCTTCATCCTCCACATGCATTACTGCATTGTGGAAGTCCGGATCAAATTCTTTGCCTACGGCTTCGATCACTTCTACGCCCAGCCCTTCCAGTGTTGTCATAAGCTGTTTGTAGATCATCTGCATACCTTCGGCAAATGCATCTCCTTCCGGAGCCTGTGCAAGACCTCTCTCAAAATTATCAACTACCGGAAGCATGTTTTCAATGATCTCTTTTGCTCCCACGATATACATACCTGACTTTTCTTTTTCTGTACGCTTACGGAAGTTATCAAATTCTGCCATGCTGCGTTTCAGACGATCTGTCAGTTCTTCAATCTGCTGATCCTTTTTATCTTTTTTCTTTTTGCCGAAAAAAGAAGTTTTAGCTTTTCCTTCTGCCTTTTCCTCTGCTGTTTCCTTTCCTTCCGGAACCTCTTCAGCAGTTTCCTCTCCGGCTGTGGCTTCCGGTGAATCCTCCTGCACTTCTGTTGCAGTTTCATTTTCAGAAACAACCTGTTCTGTATCCTCCTGCATTTCAGACGTGTTTTTCATTTCTTCTGCCACGCTTTTTCTACCACCTTTCTATCTTCACCTACTGGCTGTTATCATTATCATTTTTATTCTTTCTGAACACCTGATCCAGTTCAACTTTCAGGGTTTTCAGATTGTTTACAACATTTTCATAATCCATTCGCTTCGGGCCTACAATACCAATGGTACCGTGCATCCCCTCACCCAGTTCATAGGTGGCAGTCACTACACTGCAGTCCTTCATCGTAGGGATCGGAAGCTCATCTCCTATATATACCTGAACTCCGGCATTTTCAGAGTCTGACATATGTTCTTTCACAAGATCCGCAAGCTGTTGTTTCTCTTCAAATGTTGATATCAGCTCTGTTGCTCTCTGTTTATCAGAAAGCTCCGGATACTTAAAGAAATTTGTAGCACCTGAAGTATAGATTTCCAGATCATCTTCGTCTACCTGAATAGTTGCTGCAACAGCATCCAGTACTCTTGCAACAAGTCCGCTGTGGATCCCGGCCTGTTCTTTCAGCCTTGCGATCATCCCCAGATTAATATCCTGAATGGGAAGACCGTTCAGGTTGGTGTTCAAAAGCAGGTTCAATTTCAGGATCGTCTCATCATCCATCTCTTCGTCCAGATCTATGATCTGATTTCGGATCACATTTCCCTCGCAGACCACCACAGCCACCAGCTGCAGTTCATTGACCCGGGAAAGCTGGATGAATTTCAGCTTGCTTCCACTGTACTGCGGAACTGAGATCATCGTTGCGTAATTGGTGTTTGAAGCAAGAACCCTGGCCACTTTTTTCAGAACCTTTTCCATCTTGTCTGTCTTCTCGATCATCAGATTACGTATCTCTTCGATCTCATCTTCCTTTTCCTGCATCAGCTCATCTACATATAAACGATAGCCTTTATCAGAAGGAATTCTTCCTGCTGATGTATGGGGCTGTATAATGTAGCCAAGATCTGTCAGGTCAGACATTTCATTTCGGATCGTTGCTGAGCTGACATTCAGATCTGTGTACTTGGAAATGGTCCTGGAACCAACCGGTTCGCCTGTCTCCATATAGGTTTTGATGATCGCCTTCAGGATTTTCTTTTTACGATCTGTCAAATTATCTTCCACGCCCTCAGCTCCTTTCCCTTTTCATTTGTTAGCACTCAATTTCAAGGAGTGCTAACATCTACATTGTTAAGATAGCACCGTTAAAATCTTTTGTCAAGGGATAAGAAGTATTTTTTATGAAAATCTTTTTTCTTCGTCAAAAAAATACAGACACTGCAGAATCTTATCTTCCGCCATGTCTGTATTAAATATGTGTCTGTTTCTGATTATATCAGCCTTTCAGTCTCTCCGTAATCTGAGTTTCCTCTGCCGGAGCACCAAAATAATACCCCTGGATACAGTCAAGATCCATTTCTTTTAAAAGCTGATACTCTTCTTCTGTCTCTACACCTTCCTGACATACCTTGATATTTACGTCATGGCAGATGGCAACGATAAAGTTGATAAATGCTGAATCAAATCTGCTGGACAAAATATCCCTGACAAAGCTCCTGTCGATCTTTACAAGGTCGATCGGTGCTTTTTTAAGAAACTCAAGCGAGGAATAGCCGGTACCAAAATCATCCATAGCAACTCGAATCCCCATTTTTCTCAAAAGCTCATATTTATCTCTGAAAATATCCAGATTCTGAACCGCATTGCTTTCCGTCAGCTCTATCACAAGATTTTCAGGAGGAAATTCTTCTTCCTTAAGAATACGGATAACATCCGGAATATAAGAATCCTCCATCAGCTGCAGCGCAGATGCATTTACACTTATCGAAAAATCTGGTTTTAAAACAATCCAGTTTTTAGCAGCCCGCAGGGACTTCCTCAGGATCCATAATCCTACTTCATAGATCATCCCTTCTGCTTCCATCACCGGGATAAACTCTGCCGGAGAAATCGTCTGGCCTTCTTCATCTCGGAAGCGTGCCAGTGCTTCCACACCTATGAGTTCTTTTGTCCGACTGTCTACCTGCGGCTGATAATTCACATAAAATCCCCGGAATTTCTGGTTTACGGATTTTCTCAGCTTCCTGATCAGTTCCAGCGTATGATTTTTTCTTCGGAGGATCTCCTCTGTAAATACCACAAGCCGATTTTTTCCCTGTTTTTTTGCATGCTGCAGAGCATAATCTGCATACTGGCACAATTCCTCCACTGTCTCCCCGTCATCCGGATAAACAGAGCAGCCGGCTGAAAAATGCACTTCCATTTTATAGTTCTTCCACTCTTTTATCTTCCCGAGCTTTTTACCGATATCTGAAAACAGTTCCTGAACATCCAATTCTCCAGCGTCTGCCATAAGAATTCCCATTCGGTCATTCTCCATTCGGAAAATACCGGCATTCTCCGGCAGAAAAGCCTGTATGCAGTGCGCCATCGTACAGAGAAGCCTGTCTCCCTTTTTTCTTCCATACATCTCATTAAACTGCCGGAAATTATCAATATCAAGGATCACAACTGCCATTCTTTCTATTTCCGTATTTTCAATTCCCTGACGGATTCGCCTGGTAAACACATGGTAATTAAACAGCTGTGTCAGTGGATCGATCTTGTTCTGTTCCCCCATCCGGTGCATGATACCGGCAAAAAGCGCAGGATACCCGTATTCATCCCGGATCAAATGGCCTCTGCACCGAAGCCACACATACTCTCCATTCCTCTGTTTTGCCCGGAATTCCACATAATGAGCATCTCTTTTATTTTCTCCGATTTCCATATTGGATTTATAAAAGCGATCCCAGTCGTCTGGATGAACAATATTTTTCCAGTAAATAAGAGGAGAGGATACCACTTCTCCCGGGAGATCAAAAGCCTTTACCTGAGCCGGTGTATACTGGAACGTACCTGTTTTCATATTACAGACATACACATAGTCATCTGTACTCTGAACCAGAGCATCATACAGATATTCTGAAGGATAGGCCATTTTTTTTGCCCTGTTCCTGGCATCAATGGAAAGCTCTTCACGACGGGCAAGATTTTCATTTTTTCGTCTCCGGAGTTTTTCCTCATACATTTTTTCATCGGCCTGATCCAGCAGTTCATCAGCCGTACATTTTTTTAATCCACTGGTATAGCTGATCCCATAAGAAAAAGAAACCGTATAGGGTTTGTCGTTTTCTTCTCCAAAGTTTTCGATCTGCGCTCTCCACTCCAGAGCCTTTCGGGAAATTTCTTTTACTGTTTTATCAAAAAATACCATAACAAATTCATCTCCGCTTAAACGGAACATGAAATCCGGTTCCTCTATCTGGCTGTTCAGATAAGAGCTGATTTCCTTCAGTAAATAATCGCCTTCAGACAACCCGAAAAATTCATTGATGTGTCCCAGTTTTGTAATGTCCAGAAGCATAAGAACACAGGATTGTGTCCCTGTCAGATTTTCCATGCTTTCTGTCAGAAGTTTTTTTCCATTTGCCCGATTCCACACATCACAAAGAGAATCTCTTACTGCTGATTCCGTAAGCTGGAGCAGCCCTGTAATATCATATGCCTGCTGCATATGGGCAGTCTTTCCTTTCCAGAGGATCATACTGTCAAAATTCTCAAAGGTTTTTCCCAGCTTCAGATTGTCCTCCTTCCATTGTATGACATCTCCAATTTTTTTCTGAGCAAGAAGTTCCGGGATTTTACAGAATTTACACCGTCCTTTTTCCCCTTCCTGAAGAACCTCCCAGCATTTATGCCCTTCCGGATGAGAAATCTGATAATCCTTTTTCATCTTCTCGTTCATAAACAGAATTTCGTCTGTATCCGGATCAGTAATATAAATACTGACCTGCATCTGATTCAGAACATTGTTCATTTTCTTTTTCTCCCTTAAGTTCCTGTAAACAGACCCCTTTTTAAATTATTATTCTGATTTATGATCTTGTTTTTTTCTGATAATTAATAATTTATCCGTTATTAGTTTAGCATATATGAAGAAATTCGTCACGGAAATTTCCGATAAAGTTTTTCTTTGTTCAGCTGATTCTGTTTATTCCGTTCACAGCAGAGTTCAGCTTTCCAGTTCCTGCAGACTCTTCTTCAGCTCCAGCATCTTGTCTCTCAATTCTGCAGCCTGTTCAAAATTCAGATCTGCTGCAGCCGCCCGCATTTGTTTCTCCACCTGGGCGATCAGTTTCACCAGTTCTTTGCGGTTCATGGATTCCGGATCCTTTTTCAGCTTCACTTCAGTCTCTGCAACTGCTTTGGATACCGTAATCAGGTCACGGACAGCCTTTTTAATGGTAGTAGGTGTGATTCCGTGTTCCTTATTATATGCCTCCTGGATAGTACGACGCCGCTCTGTTTCCCGGATCGCGTTTTTCATAGAATCTGTCATCACATCCGCATACATGATCACATGCCCCTCGCTGTTTCTGGCAGCTCGTCCAATCGTCTGAATCAGAGAAACCTCCGATCGCAGAAAGCCCTCCTTATCTGCATCCAGGATCGCCACAAGTGTGATCTCAGGAATGTCCAGTCCCTCTCTCAAAAGATTGATGCCTACCAGCACATCAAATACATCCAGACGCATGTCCCGTATGATCTCCGCCCTTTCCAGAGTATCAATATCCGAATGAAGATAACGAACGCGGATTCCCACATCTTTCATGTAAGCAGACAGATCCTCTGCCATTCTCTTAGTCAGCGTAGTAATCAGTATTTTATGTCCTTTTTCGACTTCTTTATTTACCTCTCCTATCAGGTCATCAATCTGGCCTTCTACCGGACGTACCTCCACCTTTGGATCAAGAAGACCTGTAGGGCGGATGATCTGCTCTGCCCGGAGAAGTTCATGCTCTGCCTCGTAAACACCAGGGGTGGCAGAAACAAACATAACCTGATCCAGTTTGCCCTCGAATTCTTCAAAGCTTAAAGGACGGTTGTCCTTGGCAGAGGGCAGGCGGAAACCATAATCCACCAGAGTCTGTTTCCTGCTCTGGTCTCCGGCATACATTCCTCCTACCTGTGAAACTGTCTTATGGGACTCATCAATAATAAGAAGAAAATCGTCTTTAAAATAATCCATAAGGGTATACGGAGGCTGCCCCGGCGCCAGCCCGGTCAGATGTCGGGAATAATTTTCAATACCGGAACAAAATCCTGTTTCCTTCATCATTTCCACATCAAAATTTGTCCGTTCCGCAATTCGCTGGGCCTCGATCAGTTTATCCTCGCTCTTAAAGTAATCTACCTGTTCCTTCATCTCTGTAAGGATTGCATCCGCAGCTTTTTTAATCTGTTCCTGGGGTACTACATAATGAGATGCCGGAAAAACAGCAGCATGGCTCTGCTCATTTTTGATCTCGCCTGTCAGCACATCGATTTCTGTAATGCGCTCAATCTCATCGCCAAAAAATTCCACCCGTACTGCACGATCCGTAGCATTGGCAGGAAAAATCTCCAGCACATCCCCCTTCACCCGAAAGGTACCCCTGTGAAAATCCATTTCGTTTCTCGTATACTGAATATCAATCAACTGACGTATTACCTCATCCCTGTCCTTTTCCATCCCCGGACGCAGAGAGATCATCATATCAAAAAATTCCTGAGGTGCTCCCAGTCCGTAAATACAGGATACCGAAGAAACCACGATCACATCTCTGCGTTCACAGAGAGCCGCTGTGGCAGAAAGTCTCAGCTTATCAATCTCATCATTGGTAGAAGCATCCTTGGCAATGTAGGTATCTGTGGAAGGGACATAGGCTTCCGGCTGATAGTAATCGTAATAGGATACAAAATACTCAACCGCATTCTCAGGGAAAAATTCTTTGAATTCGCCGTAAAGCTGCGCAGCAAGGGTTTTATTGTGGGCAAGCACCAAAGTAGGCTTATTTAACTGTGCAATAACATTTGCCATGGTAAAGGTCTTGCCGGAACCGGTAACGCCAAGCAAAGTCTCAAACTGATTGCCTTCTTTAAATCCCTTGACCAGTTTCTCAATAGCCTTGGGCTGGTCTCCGGTAGGGGCATATTCTGATACTAATTCAAAATGATCCATAAATTCCTCCTATGAATCTGTTATCTGTTTCTTCTGTCATTATATCAGACTGTAAAATAAAAGTACAGGATAATCGAATGTCTGTTCTTTTTCTTTTTGTTTGACTTTCTTCAAAAATCCCCTTATACTATTTTTATTACATATGTAGGATTTGGAGGGATCACAATGACAAAACTGCCCCAGATTTCAGAAGCTGAATTTGAAGTAATGAAGATCGTCTGGAAATATGCACCTGTCAGTACCAATGAAGTAACTGAAAAATTGACAAAAACAACTGACTGGAGTCCCAAGACAATACAGACCATGCTGAAACGTCTGGTCAACAAAAAAGCGATTACTTACGAAAAGCACAGCAGGGTCTTTGTCTATACTCCGCTGGTTCAGGAAAAAGAATACATTCGTCAGGAAAGCAGCACCTTCTTAAACCGTTTCTATAACGGCAATCTTGTTTCTATGGTTTCTTCTTATTTAAAAGATGAACATTTATCAGAGACAGATCTCACTGCCCTGCGCCACCTTCTTTCTGACTCCAGTGAAAATAAATAGGAGGGAAGCTTTTGCCTGATTTTGCCGTTCATTTTTTCATATGCAATATTTTCATCTCCATAGGAATCGGTATCATAAGTATGGTAAGACATTTACTGAAAAAACATGTATCTGCCCGGGTCCTCTACCATCTCTGGTTTTTCGTACTGGGATTGATGGCTGTTCCTTTTTTGCCTGCGGATATCTTTCTCCTTTTGCCAAAGCTTTCATCGAATCGCCTTTCGCAAACGGAACTTATGGATATGTCTGCCCGACGTCTCTTCATAAATCCGGGATCTATATTCACAGAGTCCAATGACTTTGCAGTTTCTGTCAGCAGCAGGACTGCACCGATTCCTCTGTTTTTGCTGATTCTGTGGATTTCCGGTATGGTTGTGGTGAGTTTTTTTACTCTCCGGTCTTTTTTGCATCGTCACAGATTAGAAAAATCTGCCCTGCCTGTGCAGAACCCTCAGGTTCAGGATTTATATAAAAAATGCTGCAGTGAAATAGAACTGAAAAAAGCTGTTCCTGTTTACAGTACCGCATTTTTAGCATCCCCTTATGCTACAGGATTATTAAAAACGCGCATTTACCTTCCGATCCATCTGATCTCAGATCTTAATCCTGCTGAGTTACGTTTTATCCTGCTGCATGAATTGCAGCATTGCCGTCAAAAAGATACCTTCATCAGTTTTCTAATGCCTCTCACAGGTATTCTGTACTGGTTTAATCCTCTGGTATGGTATGCTCTGAAAGAAATACAGAGTGATCGTGAAATCGCCTGCGACTCAGCCGTTCTGCAGCTTCTTAAACCTTCTGATCATCGTGCCTATGGAAAGACACTGATTGATTTTGCAGAAAAAATTTCCCGTTTTCCTTATACCGCCGGAATCAGCGGAAACAAGTCTCAGATGGAATACAGGATCCTGAATATTATACATTTTCAACAAGAAACTAAAATCAGAAAATTGAGGGGAATGGCTGTACTTACAGTACTTACCTGCGTATTTGTTTTTTCTGCCCCTGTACTTGCTTTCCCTGGCTCTTCACAATACGGTGAAACTTATTTTCCGGAACATATGAATCATATTTCTGTCGTTGACCTGAGCGATATATTCGGAAACTATGACGGAAGTTTTGTTTTATATGATTCCGTTCAAAACACCTGGGCGGTTTATCATCCATATAATGCTGCCAAGAGGATCTCGCCAAATTCCACCTACAAAATATATGACGCATTACTTGGCCTGGAATCCGGTATCATTACTCCCGACAATACCGGTATGGTCTGGAATGGCAAAGATCAGCCGTTCCATGTATGGGAGGCAGATCAGACATTAAACTCTGCCATGAAAAATTCCGTAAACTGGTATTTTCAGTCTATTGATTCTCAGCTGGGATCTGATTCTGTAACATCCTTTTTGCAGAAAATCCAGTATGGAAATCAGCAGATCGGTTCTGATATCCGCTTATACTGGACAGATATGTCTCTGAAAATCTCTCCTTTTGAACAGGTAGAGCAGCTTAAAAAACTGAATGAAAACCAGTTTCATTTTTCACCGGAGCATATCCGTACGGTCAAAACTTCTATCCTTCAGAGTGCCTCCCCACAGAGTGTTCTTTATGGAAAAACCGGAACAGGCCGTGTAGACGGAAAAGATATCAGCGGCTGGTTTATCGGCTTTACAGAAACCCCTGATAATGTGTATTACTTTGCAACAAATATCCAGAATGATACAGCAGCTTCCGGAAGCAAAGCTGCAGAAATCACGGCTTCTGTTTTATCAAAATTAGAGATCCCGTATTAATAAAAAGAACTGACGCCAGATTTTTTCAATCTCCTGTCAGTTCTTTTTGTTTATTCTATTGCTGCATAGAAAAATACTGATCCAGTACCGCTTTATCTTTTTTCACAACATAACCGCTCCCCCCTGTATCTTTGACATTCTCTGCCATACTGAGAATAAGTATCGGTCTCTCCACATTCTTATCTGCTGTAAAAACTGCAAACCATCCGATTTCTGTTCCCGTATGATCTCCTTTTGCTGCCTTTAATTCAGCTGTTCCTGTTTTACCGGCCAATAAAATATCTTCCCTGCAGGCGCCGTATCCCGTACCATTCGGGTCATTCACAACACCTTTTAATCCCTCCAGTATTTCTGCCGCAGCTTTCGGAGAAAACACTTCGGGAATCCATATTTCTCCCTTCTGCTTCTCCTCATACCGCAAACAAGGCTTTATCATATTTCCTCCATTTAGAAATGCTGTATAAATACTTGCCAGGTGCACTGGATTTACTAAAATCTGTCCTTGTCCATATCCACTGTCTGCCAGTTGTATCTCGGTTTCTATATGCTCCGTATTTGAATATTGAGATTGTACCATCTCTATTTCGAAGGGCAGTTTCTGATTAAATCCCAGCTGCTCCAGGGATTTTTCCAGTCTCTCGGCTCCTGTTCTTAATGCCACTTTTGCAAAATAAATATTATCCGAATAGATCAGTGCATTTTTCAGGATCACCGGTTCATATTCATGCAGTGTCGTTACCTGATAAGCTCCCCAGGAAGAGTCCTTCTGCCATGACAGCCCCTCATTTCCAAAATTCTCATCCGGATTGATCGTCCCCTCTTTCAGTCCTATTCCCGCGACTACAGGCTTAAACACAGAACCAGGACACCATATCTGCCGGAACCGGTTATATAATGGTCTTTTTTCGTTTTCATTTAGTCCATTCCACTGCTCTTCTGACATCCCCCTGACAAAATCATTATTATCATACGAAGGCGTACTTACCAGAGCCAGGATCTCTCCCGTATAAGGATCCATGGCAACGGAACATCCCTCATCCTCTTTGAATTGTTCATAAAGCTGCATCTGAAGTTCAGCATCTATGGTAAGACGGATATCCTTTCCGTCCTCTTTTGTGATTCCGGCAATCTTCTCCTTTTTTTCTCCTTTCTCATCTACTATCCAGATCTCACATCCATCATTTCCTTTCAGTTCTTTTTCATAAAGCCCCTCCATTCCGCTTCGTCCAATGACACTGTCCGAGCGATATCCCTCGTTCGGATGCTTTTCCAGATCTTCTGCCGTAACTGCCTGCACATACCCTGTCAGATGAGCGGCTGCTTCTCCCATATCATAGGTACGGATCTCAATATCTGAAAACTGAACTCCCGGTATCTCTTTCATCTGCCTTTGTCTTTCATATTCCCTCATTATCTCTTCATCTGCCTGTACCTTCATCCGATCAATCTCATGTATTTTCTGAAGGGTTGCCACCGGTACAAAGAAACCGTCTTTTACCCAGTCAGCCTCCAGTTTATTCTCTATATTTTCTATATCTGTACCCAGTAAGGCAGCCAGATCTTCTAAAGAATGTTCTTCTAATTTCCCAGGAACAACTCCCACAGAAACAGCTCTTCCCTGCCCTGCAAGACGTTTTTCGTTTCTGTCCAGAATCTGTCCCCTCTTTGCCTTTAACACAGAAACCTGTACTTTATCTGTCTCTGTCAGTGTCGGATAAATCATACTGTCCTGCCATAGTAATTTATATCCGTCTTTACATCTGACAAAATTTGCCTGATTATCAAATTCCACCTTCCCTGCCTCTGTTTCAAATGAAACAGTATATAAAACAGATTTCATTTTTCCTTTGTTTTTCTTTTCTGTGATATTGCTTAATTTCAAGTTTTTTATACCGATTCCCTCATAAATCCTGGAATTACGTTCTATAAAATGCTGTTTTTGTTCAGGAGACTTTCCATCTGTATCCGTCATTTCATACATTTCTTCGTATTCCTTCTTTTCAATATGAGCCATATACTCTGCAAGCAGCTTTTCCGGTTTTTCCTGCATTAAATTTCCAGCTGCACCTGCCCCTCCTATAATCAAAATAATCCCCAAAAGAAAGAGCAGGGCTCTTCTGATCTTTGTCTTTTCTTTGCGTCTTAGTTTTTTTCTCATCCTTTATTCTCCTAAATATTACAATTGTAAGTTTATTAAATATTACATCTGTAGGAGTTAAAAGTCAAGCATTCTTTCTGACAGGATATAACAGGTACTCTTTCCTGGTGAAAAAGCGGACAAGTCCGCCTCGAACTCTCTAAATCCCTCAATCCTTGCGGGACTTGTTGCGCTTTACGCGCCAGATGCAGACTGCCATGAGCAGTCATATTCCGCATGCATCTGGTCGCATCCCCGCGGAGCGTTTTTATTTATTAGGAAAGTTAGTACAAAATGTACTACTTTCCTAATAAATAAAAAATGTCAGAAAGCTTTCTCTCAGGCTTTCTGACACCTTTTCATGTTTCCATATTCGGTTATCTGTCCAGATTTTAAAGATAATCCTGCAATTCTTTTATCAGAGTTTCCTCTGCTTTTATCACATCTCCTGCAAGTTTTTTTACCTTTTCCTCTGCCTTTGGATACTGATGCAGGTACTGGTACAGTGATTTCACTCCCATATTGCATCCGTCCGTAAGCAGATCTGCCGCTGCGCGGTCCGGATCATCATCCTCAAATTTCATGTTTGTTTTTACCCAGGACATCATTTTTGCCATAACAGGCGGTTCCTTCCCCTCGTCATGAAAGGAAATCAGATATTCATGGGTCGTATCTCCCAGTCTGGAGTGCGTTTCCATACTTTTCAGTATCAGTTTACGTAAATTACTGTCCGTTACATGCTTCAGTACATCCTCCAGAGAAGAACCCCCCATCTTTATCCCGGCATTGCATTCTCTCAGCAACTTAATGGTATCGTCTTCCAAAAAAACACCTCCTGATCTTAATACAGGACAGTATTTCCATATCTGCTGATTTCATGCATTTTTATAACAGGATCTGCGGTAAATTTCTGTCATCCCAATATATTACTGGGTCGGACACATAACAATGATTCTCTGCGGAGCTGCCTGAGGAGGGATACTTTTTGTCACAGATCCATAATAGACCAAAAGCTCCTGACCTTCCGGAGTACACATAAATCTCTGTCCGTTCAAGGTCCGGATGTTTGTCAGCGGAGAAAGGTTCAGCTTCAGAGACTGATCTTCCGCAGTCAGTGAATCGTCAAAAAATTTCAGGGTCACATCCTGACTGTTTCTCAGCGCTGTGATCAGTTTTGCCTGATATTGAGGCGGAAAAATCGCCGGAGCCGGAAGACCGGTATCATAAAAAGCAGCCACCCTCATTCCTCTCCGCAGTCTTATATTATCCACTACTATCGTATCCGGTGACACCACAAAATTCACAATCTCACCCTCAGTATCTACTGATACCACAATGGAACAGCAGGAACCTCCGCTTCGGATATCCCGGATAATGCCAACAACTTTTTCATAGGAAGCATATGTCATAATAAAAAACCTTTTTTGTTTATCCTATGAAAAAAGTTCGCTCCTGTTCCATTGTATTATTTTTTTAACGAATATAAATTCCGTCACTTCCCATAAAAGCACCCTCCGGACAGGAAATATGCAGCAGTTTTTTTCTGTCCGCCGCCAGTTTTTTGTAGTCATTTTCCATAAGACAGAAAAGAAGATCTCTGGACATTCCCACATGGATCATACGCTCCTCTTCTTCCCTTTTTCCATCTGGAAAATATGGAACTGCAACAGAAATTTCTGCATTTTTGCCATGAAAATGAAGCCTTGTTCCCTGCTCCGTAAATAATTCACAAATTGGCTTATAATATGCCCGGAAAAAAGCTTCCTCAGTAAACTGAATAGCTTCTCTGTTTTTTTCTTCCAGTTTTTCCGGTTCTCTTATCACACCGCAGAGAAATCCATGGTCATAATAGGTCATACAGACTGCTGCCGGAGATGGAATTGTTCCATTGATAGATGCAATGGCAGCTGCCTGCTGGCTGCCTTTTTTCAGCGCCTGCTCTCTCCGGTTGCTTCCGCCTTTTGCTTCCCACACACTCCAGGTCTGATCTGCCTCCTGCAGTCCGATCATATCCGGACGCCATTCACTGTTGAAAAAATCAATAAAACCGTCCCCATTTGTTTTTTCGATCAGATTCAGATGGGTCAGATAATCTGTGTCATACATCCTCTTGCTGATCAGCTTTGTAAGAAACATTCCCATATAATAAGACATCACACTTTTTTCTGAGGAATCCAGATATGCAATGCGCTTTGCTTTTTTTATTCGGTCTCCTTCTGTATCCAGAGCTGTTTCTGCAAGAAACAGTTTATAGGTAAGTTCCAGTCTTTTTTTCGAAAAAAAGCCGGCTGTCATTCTCTGTATCGGCATTCCGCAGGTAACTACTGCATGAAGCAGTTCTTTATTGGAAAATTCCAGTTCTGTATTTTTGCTGGTAAGCCCTGTAGTACTTTCACGATCCTCCATCTCCAGGGACATGGTGTATTTTTTATCTTCTGTTAATATCATGGCACATCTCCTTGCATCAATGGTAAAATATCTTTTTTTATTGTATCATTTTTTTATGATATCAGGCAACGGGTTTCAGAAAAATACAAAAAACTCCTCAACTGTAAAATTAAAAAATCGCAGCAAAAAACGATTGGATATACAGAACTGCACACTTCCGTTTTTTCCACATAAAATATACAGTAACTCTGAAAAAGAAAGGATTTATTCATGGAAAATTATTCGATGAACCGTTCCTGCAGCCGTCCCTACCATGCAACCTGTGGTATGGCAAAGGCTCAGACCCCTGTTCCTGCCTGCCGCTGTGAGTCCGGGCAAAACAGGCAGTCCTGTGCCTGCCGGATTCCAGGTACAATAACAAAAAATGCAGAAATGTATACCCACATCGATCACCTGGAACCTGCCATGGCATATGTTCCATGCCAACAGCTTACCACCACCTATGATCTTTGTTATGCATTAAATGCCGGAACAATCTTTCCGCAGTTATGTAAGCCATTTTGTGGAAAGCGAGGTGGCCAGAGATGATGTATCACAATTCTTCCTGTTCCAGAGCTCAGCTTCTTCAGCAGATCAATGAAGTAAGCTTTGCGGTCGATGACTTGCTTCTATATCTGGACACTCATCCCTGCTGTGAAAAAGGTATGGCACTTTACAGAGAATATGCGGAAAAACGTAAAAACCTCATGAAGGAATGTGCCGAATGCTATGGACCGCTTACCATAGACGATGCATTAGAAACGAATGCAGACACATGGAAATGGATGGAACAGCCATTCCCATGGGAAAGGGAAGGAGGGTGCAGATAGTATATGTGGAATTATGAAAAAAGGCTGCAGTATCCGATCAATATCAAGACTCCCAATGCAAAAATCGCCCAATATATCATAAGTCAGTATGGTGGCCCGGATGGCGAGATCAGCGCATCTCTCCGCTATCTGTCTCAGCGATTTGCCATGCCGAACCGTATGGCTGCCGCCGTCTTAAATGATGTGGGTACTGAAGAACTCGCCCACCTTGAAATGGTTTCCACCATTGTCCATCAGCTTACCCGCGATCTCTCCATGGAGGAAATAGAAAAAAGTGGTTTAGGTGCCTATTATATTGACCATACGGTAGGTGTCTGGCCTCAGGCTGCCGGCGGAATCCCATTTAACGCCTGTGAATTCCAGAGTAAGGGCGATCCTCTTACCGATCTTTTTGAAGACCTTGCAGCAGAGCAAAAAGCCCGTGCCACCTATGACAATATTCTTCGTGTGGTACGCAACATCCCTGAGATTGCTGATCCTATCCGTTTTCTCCGCGCAAGAGAAGTGGTGCATTTCCAGAGATTCGGTGAAGCGCTCAGAACTGTCCAGGAGCAGCTGGATTCCAAAAACTTCTATGCCTTTAACCCAGGTTTTGATATGCCCTGCGAAGCTTCCTGCAAGAATCTCTAAACAAAAGAGCTCCCCGGTGACATGCCGGGGAGTAAAAATCTGTTGGTTGTTATTTTATCTGCTCCATTTCAAAAATGGTTCTTCCGCATTTCTACGTACCAGTATCATTCCTATACATCAACTTTGCCGA
>USDN01000011.1 GCA_900553515.1 uncultured Blautia sp.
AAGATACATCTTCAAACTGGATAACGGATCGTCTTGTCTTGAAATTTTCCATTACGCTACCGTCCTTTCCAGCACAAAATAGAGTGCTGTTACGCAAACAGCAATCACGCTCATGATCCAATCCCGTTTTTGAAATTCTATCTTTCTGCGGCAGGTATGTTTCCCTGGATTGGATATTCCCCTGCTTTCAGCAGAAGCAGCAAGTTCTTCTGCTATTCTGGATGAGCGGAAAATAACAGGTGTAACAATATACTCCATCGCGTCCAAAGGGTGTTTCCATGACAGTAGTTTCCGCAGCCGAAGGGCGGCAAAAACATCGGCGAACTCGCTACGGACGGTGGGAAAGAAGCGCAGCATAAAGGTCACGGGTAAAGCAATTCCATCGGGAGCATGTATTTTCTTGAAAACGGCCACTACTTCTCCTGGCGGCATACCAATCACAGGCTGCGCCGCCATAACCATCATTAAAATACGAAGCACCATGAACAAGAACATTTCTGGCATAAGAATCGTAATGCCTTGTCCTCCTGAAATCAGCCTCAGTACAATAAAAACACCGCAGACAATCAGATATTTTATAGTCTGCCTGCCAAAGCCCTGAATAATCAGATACACACTTAAAACTCCCAAAAGCGTGTATATCAAAATGTCGCTTGTGAGCACCGCCACAAGCGACATAGTGAGAACTATGACAAGCAATTTGGTCCGAAAATCAAATTTCATGCTCATAGTTTATTTAATCGCGCCACTCTTTCTGAAGTGCTTCACAATCAGTTTGTTGCTAATCATACAGCCGAGGACGGCTAGAATAGCGGTAACAGCCAGGCTCAAAAGGACGTACTTCGGATCGGTGTAATACTGGGTCTGGACCTGAACCTGCTGCTCGCTGACACCAGTGGCAAGGAACGCATCTCTGAAAAACCAGATTTCTGACATACCATGTGCAGCACGAACCAACGCCGTGATTACCCACGAAATAGACACACGCTTAATGTCATTGTAAGCATTCTTTCCGCACATGGAAAGTTCTGCAATGATGCCGCCGCCCAAAAACCACGGAATCATAAACGGCCCCATCATCAGTCCGGCGATAATCGCCCACATGATATTGTAAACAAGGGCAGGGCCATGCTTGCCGACTTTCATGCACATGTAAACATAAAACGGCGCGAGGATAAGTGCTGCGCCAGCGGCATTGAAAATCATGGAGTAGAACAGAGAAGCGCCGGTCAGGGTTGAGTAAACCATAAATACCACGAACATGACCGCGCAGAAGATACCGATGATAGCCGCATCTTTGACAGTATATTTGTTACCTGTCGATTTTTCATTTCCCATTTGGAAATCCTCCTTTGTCTTTTAGAAAGTTAGCGCTATCTAACCGGCTATTCAAAAAATAGGCCAGCTTCAAGCGTTCTTTCTGCTTTTATCTGACAAAGGATAGTTTAATATAGCTCAGACTTCTTCGCCACTCCATATAGACCGCTTCTATCCAAACGGACACTCTTTCTGAACTCTGTTGGAGAACAGCCATACATTCCCTTGAAGGCAGAAGTGAATTTGTTCGGATTTTCATATCCGATTTTGCTTGCAATCTCCGTCACTGACAACTCTGTCTCCAGCAGCAGCTTTTGAGCGACTTGAAGCCGGTAGGTACGGAGATAGGAATAAACAGAGGTTCCATAGACACCCCGGAAGCATTTTTTCAGCGCAGTTGTAGAAATCTTAAATTTTTGAGAAAGCTGCTCAATCGTGTGGTGTGTCGTTAAATCCTCCGTGATATATGATGCTACTGCCTTAATCAAGGCAACTTGATTTTGATTGAAATAATCCGTCTGCAAAACCTCTTCTGCTGTATTGAGGTCACTTAAAAACAGGAGCAGTTCCAGCATTTTAATTTTCATGTATCCCGGTTTTCTCTTTTCCCGGACATGATAGAGTTCCGAAAAAATATGTTCAATAGACGGGTTAGCCCGCATAATGCAGCAGCGGTTACCTTCACATATATACTTTTGTATGTAGTGCAAATCAATATTTAGTAACTCCATGATTCGCCGCACCTCCGGCAACAACTCATCCAAATTGATGATAATAGAAATGCCGTGATAGTGGTTCAGCGGAAAACACGAATTTGACTTTTTCTTCATCATTGAGCTGATAGATAGATCGCCTTCCGCCATATAACAGCAGCTGTTTTCACCAAAACTGCACTCGAAACGTCCAATCAAACAGTGGTTAATCTCTATCATATTTTTTGCGGTGGCCTGGTTTTGGTTGCAATATTCCATGTGCATATCGTTATAGTAAAGCTCTATTCCTGTAAACACTCTATAAACCGTAATTTCCCCATGTCCAGTTTCATTTGAAAGCTGATAAGTCATCCCTGTAATATTCTTTTTTTCTACCTTTTGCATATTTCCATATATTTTTTCTCCTGACATATCTTGACATTTGGTGTTATTATGAATTAACAGTTTAAGTGTTTCAGAAATTTCTTTTCGATCTTCATTTTGCATGATACCATTCCTCTCTTGGTATATTTTTCAATTTTCCAATAAAATTTTTGCAACTTCTTCTGGATGACTAATCATAACATCATGGGGCGCCGTAAGTTTAATGATGGATTTTATATTTCCTATGTTATTCATATATACTCTTTGCTGTTTTGGATTTAGAGCCCTATCTTTTGTTGGCAAAATCCATTTTATTGAAGTTTCTAGTTTACACTCATTTATTCTTTCAAAAAGCAGATTTGTACTTTCTCCACATAAGCTACTATACAACTTTTCTCGTTGCTTTTTATTCATCCCATTTCCAAAAATGGCTGATGCTAAAATTTTAGGGAACCTTTTTACCACCTGAATTTTTCCTACACAAAATGAAGCGAATGAATGTAACGGTCCCTTCAGAATATCTGACATAGTTTCTCCAGCAGCTGGTATACAACAAGCAACACAATAGATACTCTCTATTTGTTCTTTTCCAATCTTCTTATATGTATCATATATAAAAATTCCCGCCATGGAATGAAATACTAATGTTAATTTTTCATCAGTTTCTCCTATTTGATCAATTATACTTTCTACACAAGCTGTCACGTTGATGTCTTTTAACCGTTCTATATCTGTTTCATTATGTCCTGGAAGTAAAACAGATGTGACCTTTTTCCCATTCTTCCTCAATATCTGTTCCACATCATACCAACACTTATTATTATGAAAACCTCCATGTATTAATACATACATAGTTCTCCTCCTTTCACAGTATACCTGTTTCTTCGCTTTCTTCGTAAACAGCAGAAACTTCCTGCGTTTCCTTTATGAACACACCTTCTTCTTGCAATTTTTCAAATACATATTGCATCTGAATAGTCTCATATGCGTTCCAAATTCCGCTTTTTCTTTTTGTTTGAGCACTCCTAATAGCTAGCAACGCTGCTACTATTCCTGTCATTTTATACGCAGAGGTATTTGATATCTCTAATTTTACTAATATCTGCCCGACTTCTGCGTCATCTGAATTAAAAGATATAATATTCCAATGCTCCGTACTTTTCCTTGTGATTTCTTCAAACTCTTGGATCTCTGTAGCAATATCATTTCTCTGTAGCAACTTCTGATATGCCTTCTTCATAATAGCCATATGCTCTTTATTGGGCAATATATTATACCAACGTATTGTCTCTAAATCATTCTCTTTTGCAATCTGGAGAATTTCATCCGGCAAAAACAGTGCAATATTTTTCGTTTTTTGAAGTTGTGGGATATATATTTCTTCTATCTCTTTTCTTTTAGGCACTTTTATTTGACCGTGTTTCCAATATGCATTTTCTATTCCAAACCCATATAAACAGCTATATAGCAAATCTTCTGCTGCTCCAGCGCCTATCGGCTCGTAACTTCCTGCCATGCCCTTCCACTTCTTAATGCTCGGATATTTCTTTACCAGATAGTTCATTGCTATACCTGTTAGGCCAGGATAAACCCCTGCTCCTAATATATAGCATCCTGAATTTACTATATCTCTATTTACAAGCTCTTTCTTTAATTTGCCTGTTCCATACGTATCAATATATATTGCCCCTACTTCATGTGCCATAAACGCCAGGTTTAAATTTATGTTTCTACTAGAGCCTATACAATTTATTATTATTTTACAGTCTCTGCAAAATTCAAATAACTTTTGTTTATCCTGTATATCTACGAACTGCCACCTGAGCCGTCCGTTAAAAAGGAAGGGTATAGTTTTCCTATACCCTGCTTTCACTATATACCCTGTATTCCTTACCAAGTAATCACATACTAACTGTCCCACTTTACCACTAGCACCTAAAATACCTATTAGTGATCTTTCCATGTTTTATATTCCCTCAATTATCAGATTAATGTTTTCTTTTATGTATGGAAATTCCATACAGGATATGTGGTCACCTTGTACCTCCCCAGTCACTATATCCTTCACTTTCGATTTTCTCCACACCATATCATCTTCTGAAAATCCATCAATCATATTTATAAAAAAATTTTCCGTCTGATTACAGCACCTTAAAAGCTTTATATTTCCACAATAATCCGTCACTTCATAATATAAAGCTGCCAACAAATTATGCTTAAAGATTTCAAAAAGCACCTCTCTATCTTCTTTATTCTCGGCATGTCTCACTCTACCTTCTCTGGCGCTAAACAAACTTCTCAAACGCTCTTGGTGAGAGCTTTCTAACAATTTTTGACACATATTTGCAACCTCTTGATACTCCCCTGTCAATTCAACTAATTTTTCTTCTACAAACTTTCCTTTTTGACAAATAACACGAATAGCCTCCATAAGCTTGGTATCTGTTATCGTAAATCCACTTTTACGGACATCTGCACCTATAAGCCGCCCAAATACCTTTTCTAATATCAAGTTCGACTGTAATATTTGAAAATTTTCCTCCCGCTTTTTATCATCTCCATCATAAATATTCGTACTAATCATAGTAACCAAATCAACCTCTGTCCCTTGTTTTAAAAGTTCCTTAGCTGTCTCTATCGCAATCAGTCCACCAATACAATGACCAATAAAGTATAACTTATAATCCTTGTATTTTTTTAACAACTCAGCATACTTTTTCCCTAATTCAACAAATAGATGTTCAACTGGAAGTTGCAAATACTGATCCTGTTCTATACAAGAAATCCCCAGTACCGTATACTTAAATTCCCTTTCCCTTAAGATTTTTATCATATCAAGATAGGGTACTAAAGACCCTGTTCCAGCATGAAAAATCACATAAACAATCCTGCTTTCAGATGTCCCTTCAATGAGAGTAGTAATCGCCTCATGACTCTTTTCTTTTGTTTCAATTTTATCCGCCATCTCTGCAATTGTAGGTGTTTCTAATATTTCTCTCATCAAGTCGCCCCAACTCCAAGCTTTCGTCCCCGGAAGACTATCCCACATTTTTGCTATTATCTGAGATAATAATAACGAATCACCACCTATTGCAAAAAAATTTTCATGGCGTCCTACGCTTTCCTTATTTAACACTTCTCCCCATATTTCTTCTAGTTGCATTTCAAGTTCTGTTTTTGGTTGCTCAACACTTACTGTTTTCTCTTTTGTTTTCGGAAGCTTATTCATTAATTTTCCATTATTTAAAAATGGTACTATTTTAATTTCATTTGGCAACTCATATTCTTCTAGTTGCTGCTTTAAATACGCACGCAATTCTTTTGTATTTATCTCCATATGATGGTTCTGGACTCCCAAAACAAAAATTCCCTGCCCCAGACCGAAAAAAGCCTCTCCTTCTTCAGGATATGCCGCAACAATATCTAACCCTACCTGTCCGAACATATACTCCCATTGCTTGCGTTCAAAAAAGGTACTATCATCTTCATTCCTAAAATCATCAAAATCACTCAATCCATCATTAAATTCAATAGATGTCAACAAATAATAAGGTTCTTTTATTGCATCTAAAATAACTAATAGCCCTTCTTCATTTATTAGTCCCCTTAACTGTTGCAACACAGATATTCCGTTTTTAGCATTATGCAGAACATTGGCACAGATAATTAGATCAAACTTGTTTTCTTCCATACCACCTTTATTAATATCAAAAATTTTATATTCAATCCAATTTTTTCCCCGATACCGTTCCTTCGCTTTATTCAAAAAGTATGTAGATACGTCTGTATAATAATATTCTACATTTTGCTCTGATAGTCTTTCGATAATACCATCACTGGTTCCACCAACCCCTGCCCCCACTTCTAAAATCCGGAAAACTTTACCCTTCTTCTCAGAATACGCTTCCAAAACTGCACACTCAGCCATGTGGTTTAGTATTTTACTTGACAACGTTTTCTGGTATGTATCAACTGCCGTCGTCATTTCACCATGTGGAAAGAGTAATTCTAATGGAGCAATTTCATTTCGAAATAATTGCGTTAGGCTTTTACTGCATTTTTCTAAATACCTTACAAAACCTTCTCCATAATTTAGTTGTTTTTCCACCCCCCATAAATAATCCCATTCCGCAGCCACATCAACTTTCCAACTTTTAGAGGTTCTATAAAAACCTCCCTGTTCTTCCTTGATAAAATTTTCGTTTTCGAAAATTTTAAGCCAACGTCTAAAAAAGCGTTTGTATTTATCAGCAACCCCTATCTTACTCTCCATTTCTTCTACCGTGAAGTGCTGTCCCTCTGCTACAAAAAAATCATGCTCCAGCATTACCTTCCACATTTCGCCAAGAGCTACTCTTTCTGCCGTTTCTATCCATTGCTTTAGTACAGTAGCATCGATATCAGCATTTTCGCTTTTCCAAATTTCTGACATTTTTTCATTCAAAAAAGCCAAATTATATATTTTATAATTCTGTCGTATCAGCTCTGGTTCTACCTGGAGTAGAAGCCCTTCTTCTCCCCATTTAGCTTCTGCTACTTTTATTTTATCATTTCTCTCCGCAACCTCCACTATGCGTTCACACACTTTTCTTTTTAAAAATTCTACAATTTTGACCTTATTTTGCCGTATCTCTCCTGCCAGTTCTGACGATAATGCACCTTTAGGTGCTCTATAATGCAATTCTCCGTCTAAACCAATCCATAATTTTATTTTCCTTTCATTTATTTTTTCTATCAATTCTTGCATCACAAAATTCCCTCCTGATAATTATTATCTTCACTTATTAAAAAATCTCCATTTTCTATAAGCCAATCCAGAAGATTAGAATACTTATATATCATATTTTCTATCTGTGTTTCATCAAGTAATCCTTGCAAATAGTCCCAATTTAAATACAATGCACCTTGTCTCTCTTGGATTTGGTAATCCAACCACACTTGAGGCGTTTGTGTAATATTGTAACAAATTTCTCCGAAAAGATTATCATTTTCATTTTCCATACCTAGAGTGCTGGTATACACAAATGGAATACCATACCGGAATTTCTTTCCGTCATATTTTGATAATTCCCTCTGGAATTTGATACCGCTAAAATCAGAATGTTCCAGATCTTTCATCAGTTGATTCTGTATTTCATGAGCCAATTCGATAAAAGTCTTTTTCTCATCTATCTTTATTTCAAGCAGTATGTTTCCTGTAAAGTCTCCGATAGTATGTCTTAGTTCCTTACTCAAATTCCATCTTTTATCAATCGTAATATTTAAAGCAAAATGATTACTCCCACTCTCTTCCCATAACATAAGTGCATATGCTGTGAGAAGTATATTTGAGACTGTAATGCTTTGCTTTTCACCGATCTTTTTCAGCAGCTCCCATTTATGTTTTGTCATTTCTTTTGTATACCTTTTAAAGACTTGCTTAGTAATTTCCTGTGGCATTTTCTTAGTCGGTATTTTCGGATACGCCGGAAAGTGGCTGATTCTACTTTCCCAATATTCTTGGTCTTTAAGCAACATATTTCTCTCATTCATTGCACACACATAGTCTCTAAAACTTACGGATTCTAATTTGCTTTTATTATTTCCCACATATCGCTGTGTCCACTGATATAAAATTGACAAAACACTTCTTGCGTCCATAATCAAATTATCTATTCCGACATGTACTATGTTCTTATCCTGGCATATAGAAACACGTATATCAAATAAAGGCCATTGAGATGCTTCCATTATTTGTTGCGACATATCGTCCCTAATAGATTCAACTGTTTCTTTGCCATTCAGGTCTGTATTATATACTTTTAATTTGTAATAAGGTACGCTTTCCAAAACCTTCTGTCTCTTTCCATCTTTTGAAAAGACCAATCTAAGTGCATCGTTCTCTATGATCAGTTCATTCCAAGCCCTCTCTAATCGTTCTATAGAAAGATTTTTGCTGACTATTTCATAATAACAATAAGAAGACACATTTCCTAATGCATATACATTTTGCCGGCCTATCCAATACGCATATTGCATTTCAGTAGTCAGAAATTCTTGAAAACGTTCCTGCTCGTTGTGCTGAACTACCTCTATATTAGGCTTTCTTTTCTCTTTTATACTAGAAATTCTTTTTGCTAGGGATTCTACTGTATTATTTTCAAATATGATTCCAATACTAACTTTAACACCAAATTCTGCCTCTATTTCTGCAGTCATTCTAACCGCTAATAAGGAATCACCACCGCATACAAAATAATTATCCTTTTTCGTAATATTATCATTACCAAGCAACCGCTTCCATATCTTCAACATCCTTGTTTCGCATGGTGTAAGCTTCTCCTCATTTTCTATAGTTCTATTCTCATGCGCTTTTATCCATCGTACTACTTCCTTTCTATCTTGTTTCTCATTTTTTCCAACTGGAAGTTTATCTTCAAAAATTATATTTGTCGGGAGCATATAAACAGGAAGCTTACTTTTTAAATTTTGCATAAGGAACTCCTCATTTATATTGGGGCTCCCTTTTACAACAACTGCCACCAACATATTTTTTCGATTATTGTGTTCTACTGCACACACTATGCTTTTTTTAACCCCAGCGATTTTATTCAAGATTGCTTCAATTTCTCCTAATTCAATCCTATGCCCTTTTACCTTTACCTGGAAATCCCGCCTTCCTCTATATTCTATTGTTCCGTCGTTCCAGAAGCATCCATTATCACCTGTCCGATACCAACGTCCAAAGCAATCCATAATATACTTTTGTTTTGTTAATACCTCATCCCCTCTATAACCTTTTCCTACTCCCTCACCTCCAATCCATAATTCTCCTTCTACCCAAAACGGACAATCTCTTCCGAAGTCATCCACTACTCTATATGCCTGATTCTCTAACGGTCTTCCATAGGGAATAGTTTTCCAGTTTTCTGGAAGTGGCAGTTTCACTATCTGTTCATTTGACCAAATGCCTGTTTCTGTCGTTCCCCCTAAAACAATCAATGTTCCATCTTCTACAGCCTCATAAAACATATCAACCATATACAATAATGTCCAATCACCTGAATAAAAAGCCGTACGGAAAGGAATTTTTTCTTTTTTTTGAGCTTTCCAGCATTCAAATAACATCTCTCCTAAAATCGGCACTGAATTCCAACGCGTAATATGATATTTGAATATCATTTTTAGCCAATAATCGGGATTTTTACTTTCTGATTCAGGAATTAAAATTATTTTCCCACCTGCGCTTAATAAACCAAATTGGTCATATACGGATAAATCAAAATCTAAAGCTGAAACTGCTAAAATTGCGTCTGTCTGGTCTACACAATATTTACGATTTATATACGCTATAGTATTCCAAGCATTAGCATGTGACATTTCAACCCCTTTGGGCTGTCCCGTAGATCCAGAAGTCATAATAATATAGGCCGAATCTTCCGGATATATTTTCGGATAATTTTCCAACAGTTCATTTTCCAACAGCTTTTCTACACACCAAATCTCCACATTCTCCGGCCATTCTATCTGCTTTTCTTTTTCTGCTGTAGTAATTACATAATGAATATCTGTTTTTTCATGTATTAATTTCCGTCTTTCAGAAGGTTGTTCACAACTAACCGGCACGTAAACATTTCCTGATATCAGAACAGCAAGAACAGCCACAATCTGTTCATAACCTCTTGGTATTGTAATTGCTATACTTTCTTCTTTTATATTCCGCTTAATAATTCCTGCTGCTACTCTCTGTGCCATTTCCTTTAATCTACTGTAGGAAATCTCTAACTCTTTTCCAGTATCTATTATTGCAATACGTTCTGGACTACGTTCGACATTTTCGAAAAATTCCTGAAATAATACTTTCTGTTCAGAAGCAGCTGGTATTGTACATTCCTTTCTCACAAAATTCTTCTGTCTTTCTGGTAGTACATCAAATCTTTGGTTCCAATCTTCTTTCCTCAAATTATGTAAGAGCTGTTCAAAACTTGTCAGCATATCATCTATCATATCTTCTGGAAAAAGTTCATCTATCGTATCCCATGTAAGCTGTACTCCATTTTCATCCTCATAACTTTGGAAATCATTCCATACCTGTGGCGTCTGAGAAATCATGTACGAAAAGCTTCCAAAGTTTTCCGTAAAAGTACTATTTACCAATTCAGTTCCAAGATTACACGCAAATACAATTGGTGCAATAGCAGAAATGTCCCCATACATCTGTGTCAAATCTCGTTGAACCTGTACGCCGGAATAAGTGGCATATTTCATATCTTCATGTAATTGCTTCTGTATCCTGTCTAAAAGCTCAAGAAAAGTAGGGTTCCCCTCACAATTAATTTCTAAAAGTAGTAGCGTAGTAAAATCTGCGATTACATCCTCTAATCCCTTATATTCTGTCTTCCTATTAAAAAATGGTATGTTAATCAAAAAACTCTTATTTTTACTCCAACGTTCTAAAATTGCAGAATATGCAGTAAGCAAAAGCATTGCCGGTGTGGTTTGATACTCTTTTGCCCGTCTCTGTAAACAATCCCATTCTTCTTTTCCAATCCTCACGACTCTTCTATGAAATACCGGATTCTTTACTTCTTCTGGTCGTTTCGCTAATGGCATATCTGGTCCCTGGGGCAAATTTTTAAGACGAGCAGACCAGTACTCCTTCGCTTTTTCCCGTTCTTCTCTATCTTCCACATTTTGTTGCTCTAAATAGGCAGCAAAATTCCAATCTTTGGATTCTTCTGGTAATTCAACTCCACTGTAAACCATGGCCAAATCACGCAATAATATTTGAAGACTCTGCACATCTGCAATTAACAAGTCCAAATCTATATGCAATCTTGTCTTATTTCCTGGAAGCAAGGTAAGTTCTAGACCCGCAACTTCTCCTTCCTCTATCTTTAATTTCCGGTGTGACAAACGGCGTCTTACAGCCTGTGCTTCTTGTTCAGCTTCTGTCTCTGTTAATAACGAAAAATCGTTAATTTTTATCTTTTCAGAGTATGGTTTACTCTCTATTTTTTGCATCCCATTTTCAGAAAAACTAGCTCGCAACATAGGATGATGATACTGTATACGACTCCAAGCTTCTTGAAGGCGTTCAGGGACAACTCCATATCCATCAAATTCCAAATATGCATGGCAGCCAATTCCCCCTAATACCTGGTTATCCTCTCTTCCTACCCAATAAGCGTACTGCACATCTGTTAAAGGAAATGGCTTCCGCATATCTCTTTCCATTATGATATCCCGTTTTTCTGCTTTTGCTTTCTTTCCCTTTTTCTTCGTACCTTTCTGAATAATCTTCCACCATTCTTTCAGGGTTGGATGCTCCATCAGGGTTCCAAAAGCAACCTTTACTCCCTGTTTTCTCCACTGGTTGACCAGCCTCATGATCACGATAGAGCTAAGTCCTAGCTCTAAAAGATTTTCAGAATCTCCAAATTCTTTCTGTACCGGCAATTTCTGTTTGATCTGCTCTTTTACTTCACTGTATTCCATCTTTATAATCTCCTATTTTCCCTGTGCCATCTGTCCTAACACTTTTTTATCTATTTTCCCTACACTGGTTAATGGCCATTCTTCTATAATTTCTACCTGATCTGGTAGTTTATAAGACGCCACACCAATTTCTTTTAAAAACTGGTGTATTGCCTGCACATCCAGCGTATTTCCTTCTTCCACTATTAGAAAAGCACATATCCGGTTTCCTAACGTCTCATCCGGTACGCCTACAACTGCGGCTTCCTTAATATCTGGATGTTTACACAGATACGCCTCTATTTCTGCAGGCATAATCTTTTCTCCTGCCCTATTAATCTGCTCTTTAATTCTTCCTCCCATGCGGAGGCGGCCACTTTCTGTCCACATGGCTTTGTCCCCCGTCCGGTAGAACCCATCTTCCGTAAAGCTTGTCCTATTAACTTCTTCCGCCATATAATATCCATCAATTGTGTAAGGTCCTCTTGATAACAGTTCTCCGAAAACTCCTGTCGGTACTTCCTCATCATTTTCATCTACGATCTTCACTTCATCTGCTGGAGATACTGGAGTTCCCTGGCATCTTGCTATTATGGTCGCATCGTCATCAGGACTGGTAAAAGACAGCAGCCCCTCTGCCGTCCCAAATACCTGCATCAATGTACATGGCCATTCTTCTATAATCTTATCTGCAAGGGAATCCTCCAGCATCGCCCCACCCACCTGTAAAATCTTCAGGCTGGAAATGTCATAGTCCTCATCGTATTCCAACATTTCCATACACACTGTAACCATAGCTGGAACCAAGGCTGTGATGGTTACTTTCTCCTCGGTAATCGCTGTCAGGATATCATCCGGGCTGGTCGTTGGCGTCAACACAACTTTCCCACCTACATCCAAAGTCCCTAAAAGCCCCGGACAGCAAAGCGGAAAATTGTGTGCTACCGGCAGTGCCGCAAGATAAACACTATTTTCATCTAACTGACAGCGCTTTGCTGACATTCTTGCATTATACATATAGTCTGTATGAGTACGGGGAATCAATTTAGGGATACCGGTTGTACCACCGGACAGCAACAATACTGCTGTACTGTAACTGTCTACTTCCAGAAATTCTCCCTGTCTTTCTGTTTCTGTCTCATACCATTTTTCTCTCTGTACTCCATCTACAAACACATTTTTTATACACGGAAATTTTCTCTGCATAGCCATTGCCATTTCCACATAGCTAAATCCTAAATATCTTTCAGCTACAATGTACGCCGTCGGCTTTGCCAACTCTATGATTCCCTCTAATTCCGCTTCCCTATGCGCTGGCAGCATCATAATCGGTATAGCCCCAATCTTCGCCAATGCAAAGAGAACCACAACAAAAGAGATCCGGTTCGGTAGCTGTACAAGAACCTTATCTCCTTTGCAGATACCTTTTTCCATAAAATGATGTCCTATGCGGATTGCTTTCTGATTCAATCCCCAATAGGTAATTTCCTCCTCACTGTCTGTGACTGCAATTCTGTCTCCGTATTGTGCAGCCCATTTATCAAGCTGCTCTCCTAAGCTTAATTTCTCCCAACCTACCAGATTTTCATATTGTTCCATATTCTTTTTGTAGCCAGCCATTTTGTATTATCTTCCTTTCTCCTGCACTGCCGCATATGCAGCATAATCTTTTATCAGAATCGGATATAATTTCCATCCTGATTTTACCTTTCCATTTTCTATAACCCGGTTTTTCCTAACAGAAAAGAAATCCATTCCCTTGTTCAAACCGATCCCCAGTGCTTTAAGATACGCCTCTTTTGCTGCCCAGTACTGATAGAACCGTTCAAGGCTTTCTGTTTCCTGAATTTCAGCCGTCTCTTCTTCCGTAAAGAAATTTTTGGCAATCTCCATATATTCTGGAATCTCTCCCATTTCCTGCACATCAATTCCCACAGCCTGTCGATAGGCAAATATTGCCAGCACCCATTTCCCAGAATGGGAAAGGTTAAATGTAATCTCCCTTTGCCCATGTGGGGCTTGCCAATATAATTTTCCATATTTTCCTTTTTGTAAGACAATCTTGTCCACACCTGAGTATTCCTTCAACAACATTTTCACAACAATCTTTCCGGCAAGATAGCGCATTTTATCTTCATAAAAACGATAACGTCCCGCTTTCTGGCATTCTTCTTTATCCAAAAGGGAGATATGTTGTTCCCAAAATCTTTCCAGTTCTCTCCATCGAAGCTTCCAGATATGCACCTCACCTGTATGTAGCTTCAGCCTTCCTGTATGCAAAAACTCCTGGTTTCCGTACAATTTAATTTTCATCGGGAACACCCAAAAGGCATTTCCTTACTTCTGACAGAACCGCTTCTTCATGTTCCCGAAGATAAAAATGCCCACCTTCGAACATATGACAGCGGAAAGCTCTCTCCGTATATTTTCCCCATTCTTTCATCGCTGCTTCATCTGCTTCCCGATCTTTCCGTCCTCCAAACGCTTCAATCGGACATTGTAAGACGGTAAGCTCTTTATCATAATAAGTCTCATCCATTGTAAAATCAGCCCGCAGCATGGGCAGAAAGAAATCCAGAAGTTCCTGGTTCTCCAGTATTTCTTTTGGCGTTCCTTCGAATCTCCCGAGGGCCTTTTTAAATTCATCGTCTGGAAGATGATAGATTGGATTGGGTTCTGGAACACTTGGGATACGGCTTCCAGACACCAAAAAGCATTGGGCCGTCTTTCCTCTCTTTTCCATTCTTTTTTCTATCTCATAGGCAATCTTTCCACCCATACTATGCCCCCAGAATGCATACGGTCCTCTTATGTTTTCCCATATGATTTCTTCCAGTTCGCCTAACATATCCACCATACTGTTATATGGCTTCTCCATAATCCTTTCTTCCCTGCCTGGAAGTTGAATCGGACAAACCGTTACGTCACTTTTCATTTTTTGCGCCCAGGAATTGTATGCAGATGCACCTCCACCAGCAAAAGGGAAACAAAATAACGTAACCATATCTGGACGTATTTGATTATAGTTTTTTACTAATTTAATGTTCATCGGCACTCCTTATTCAATACTTTTTCATATATAATCAGTATGTTCTAAATAACCAATTATAATTAGTCGCAACTAACTTATGCGCGAAAATATATACAAATCTCCTTGCCAAACATCGTCTTTACACTTATATTTTCAATTATTCATAGACCAACAGTTAACATAATATTACCGTGGTCTCTTTGGTTAGTTGCAACTTACTTTATTATATCACCATTTCTCATAACTATCAATATACCTTCTGAAGTATTCCAGCCTAATTGGAAATAAAATTTCCGTTTTTTGGAGATTTTAAATTATTCTCAAATTTCCAGAGCAAGTTTCGCCTGCGTAACTCAAAACTCACTTCATGACTTTTGCTTACTGGCAAACTTGATGGGGATTCCGCTCCCCATTTCCTCGGTTCTATCCTGTTTTTTGGCGCTATGTAAAATAGTCGCAGCGTGATTCAAGAATCACGAAAAAAAGCTTATCGTCATAACTTTTGACGATAAGCTTTTCCATTCTATATCTATTCTTTTGTGTCACTATCCATTTTTCCTAACACTTCAAGAATCTCTTCTATTGTTTTCCCCGACTTAATAACAGCCTTATATAACTGTTCCTTTTTTCGCTCTTCAATCTGTTGCTCAATTTCTTTTTTCTGTCTACGCAGTTCTTTCAACGTAGTTTCTACCTTCTCAATCTGTTCAGTCACATCAGCTAATTTTTCTTCAAGTAAAATATTTTCCTGCTTTTTTCTTCCTCTCGGCATATAAACCCCTCCTTTATAATCCATTATTATAAACCTGGCCTTAAATGATTTCCAATGATTTTTCTCAACACTTTACTACTTAATACTTTCTAATCGGCTTATATATAACAATAACTTTTTATGAAAGGAATATTATCAAATGGCAAGGCCCAAAAAAGCCAAAGAACTAAAACATAATCACCCAATCATGCTTCGTTTGACCGATACAGAGTATGAAATTGTTTTAGAAAATGCAAAAGCCTCATCTCTTCCTCTGGCAGAATATGCCCGTAAGCTGGTTACAGGAAAACAAGTAAAAGTCAAATATGAAATTGTTGCAGATATACCGGAGCTAAAAAAACTAATTGCAGAGTTTGGAAAAATCGGCAGTAATTTAAATCAAATTGCGCGCCATTTTAATAGCGGAGGCATCCACTCCCATGAAATGCAGAGATCAATCCGCCAGGGGATTTCTGATATTTATGAAATGAAATATGAAGTTTTGAAAATGGCCGGTGATTTTCGTTCTCTTTCTGTAGAACGCTCTGCCGGGCAGAAAGGAGCTGCCGCTCATGGCCATCCTGAAACACATCGCCAGTAAAAATGCTGATTACGGGGAATCCCAGCGCTATCTTATGTTCCAGTATAACGAAGATACCATGAAACCAATCCTGGATGAAAATGGCCGGTTGATTCCCCGTGATGAATATTATCTGGACGGCATCAACTGTGATCCTTTTTCTTTTGATATGGAATGCAAAGAGTTAAACGCACAGTACAATAAAAACCACAGCTTTGATGAAATCAAATCCCATCATTATATCTTAAGTTTTGATCCGAGGGATATGACAGAAAACGGCCTGACCGGAGAATGGGCGCAGCAGCTCGGTCTGGAGTATGCCCGAAATAATTTCCCCGGACATCAGACTTTGGTCTGCACCCACACGGATGGTCATAATGAAAGCGGTAACATTCATGTACATATTGTAATCAACAGTTTAAGGAAATATGATGTAGACCGCCAAGATTTTATGGAGCGTCCCTGTGATTCCTGTGCCGGATATAAACATCATCTCACGAAAGATTATCTTTCCTATCTGAAACAGGATGTGATGAATCTCTGCCTCCGGGAGCATCTCCATCAAGTGGATCTTCTCTCTCCTGCTGAGAAGAAAGTCAACGACCGGGAATATCATGCACGACGCAGAGGTCAGAAAAAGATGGACAAATTAAACCAAAAAATGCTTGCGGACGGAATTCTACCACGGAAAACAAAATTCGAGACGCAGAAAGATTTTCTCCGCAGCGCTATTGAAGAAACTGCAGCTTCCTCCCACAGCCTGGAGGAATTTCAAAAGCAGCTTAAAGAGAAATATCTGATTTCCTTCAAAACCAGCCGTGGACGGTTCAGCTATCTCCATCCAGAGCGAGGAAAGTACATTACCGGAAGAAGTCTGGGAAGTCATTATGAAAAGGAATATCTTTTGTCCCAGTGGGAGAAAAAAGCAATGCAAAAACAGGCCATGTTTCCTGAACAGAAATCTTCTGAAGATACTTCCGGGAACTCCATGCAGAACAATCTGCCGGCTTTTGTTTTTATCAAATCCAATCTCAAGCTTGTGGTTGATCTGCAGAACTGCGTAAAAGCACAGCAAAGTTCCGCTTATGCCAGAAAGGTAAAGCTGTCCAATTTGCAGCAAATGGCAAAAACCGTTGCCTATATACAGGAACATGGTTATAACACAGAAGAAGATCTGGAAAAAGCTTCTGAAGAAGCCAAAACTCAAACTGCCAATATGCGCAAAGCTCTCCGTTCCACAGAAGACAAGCTGAGGCAAGTCAACGAGCAGATCCACTACACAGGACAATACCTGGCGAATAAATCCATTTACCGTCAGTTTATCAACAGCACGAATAAAACAAAGTTCCGACAAGAACATCAGACGGAAATCACCCTATATGAAACAGCACGGAAGATACTGAAAGGATACTCGGCAGATGGGAAACTTCCCTCTATGAAGCTGTTGAAAGTAGAAAAGGGAAACCTGACCGCACTGAAAAACAGCCAGTACGAAGCATATCAGAATCTCCGGAAATATGAAAAAGAACTGCATACTGTCCAGACAAACATAGACACATTCCTGGGGAAAGACCGTTCCCAGCAGTCGGAACTGGAAAAAGAAACCACACGCTCCTGAACTAGTGCCTTATGCTAGAAGGCCCACAGAGATTTTTCTTTACACTCCGCCGCTGACTCTGATAGTGACTGGAATATCCGCTCTGTCAAGAAAGAAAGCGGGTTCGGACAAACAGAGCTTTTCCGTAAGCTCTAGTTGAAAATATAGACATGATACGGGAAACATAGATAAAAAATTAGGATTGCCTCGGTATAAGTTGCAATGAGCTTCTAAAATAAGTCAAAAATTGATATTTGACATTCTTCACCTTTCAGCATAACTTAAAAAAAGTTCATTGATATTTTAAAAAAAATCGACTATACTATTATTGAGAAAATATGAAAGGAGTAGATGCACATGGCAACACAGAGTATAAAAAAGAACATTGTAATCCATGACAAAGACTCCGCCACTGCTTTCGTGGAAGCACTGGAAAAAGCCGCAGCTATTGCGACAAAACCTGTTTCCCGTAATTACAGCGTAAAGGAATTAAAAGGCACTAAAAATATCAAAGCTTTTTTCGGAGATAAACTATAATGGATTATATAGAGCTGAATCTTTTAGAAATGCTCGACACATACGGAGAGGATAAACTACAGTCTATCCTCTCCAGTTTCATGTGTCCCCAAAATAAAGATGTAGAAAATTTTATACAATCAAAGGCGATTGAATTTGCCAGACAGAGGCTTGCAATGACCTATCTTGTTTTTTCTGATGCAGAATCACCTGATTTTGTTGGCTATTTTACACTGGCAAATAAATTTGTTTCTATCACTGGGAACGCACTAAGTAAAACTCTCCAGAAGCGTATAGCGAAATTTTCACAATACGATGAAGAACTTGACCGTTTTCTGGTGTCTATGCCATTGATTGCACAGCTCGGCAAAAATTTTAATCCCGCCTTATCTTCCACTATACCCGGACAGGAATTATTATCTATTGCCTGCAGTAAAGTCCGGGAAGCTCAGTTTATTATCGGAGGGAAAGCCGTTTACATAGAATGTGCCAGCAATCCAAAGTTATATGATTTTTATTCTGCTTCTCAATTTGTCCAGTTCGGTCAAAGAGAAAGAGATACCGATGAAATTGCGGAAAGTCCGATATTGGTACAGATGCTAAAATATTTCAGAGATTAAAAAAGAGGAAGATGCCTGCTCCATAAGCAAAACATCTTCCTCTTTTTTATTTTCTTCTCCGCTCCATATCCATTTCTGTTGCCATCTGCTGTACAGGCTTTCCGCTCCGTCTGGCAATCTCTGCCTGCTTCAGATGGAGCCGATCCAGAACAGAGATCCGTTTCCCGATTTTTCGTGGTTTCACTGGCAAATTGTTCATGCGCCCATCGATCATATTATAATTCTGTTCTTCCGTAATCTCTGCGCTTCTTAGATATTCCCCATTTTCATAGGATTTCTGCCAAGTTTCCATCTCCGGTTTTTTTTTCGTCTTCTTCTCTGGATCTGGAAGTGCCGCCGGGGGATTAATGTAGTTCCGGATCTGCTGTTTTGCTGCATCATCGAAGCCATGAAGCACATTGTCCATCACTAGGACTCCGTTCGCATCCAGAATCACATTTGCTGCCTGCGTTCCATAAACGCTGTGTTCCATAAGGAAAAACTCTCTGCCGTCTATGACAATGCTGTCATAAGCCAGCCAGCTTCCTTCTTTTCCTTCAATATGAAAATCTGCCGTATCCATTGAGATCAGCGCACTGGATGAACCCATACGGATAAAACCGGCAATTACGGTGAATCCATCCTTTTCGATATAATATGCGGTGACCTCACCGCCCTGATTCAGTACCAGCACATCACTGACACTGACCGCACGGCCACGGAGGGAACGCGGCGGATGCTTTTCCAGTCGTTCCCGGATGCTCTCCGGAGTATCTCCCATCCGCATCTGCCCCAGATAACGCTGCTGGTAATTTTCACAACGCACCTGCTTGCGATATTCTTTGAATATCTCATAAGACCGGAACCGAAGCTGCCTGTTTTCCGGTGTGTCCTTCATCTGATACAGTGCAAATTGATAGTGTTCCATTACACTTCCTCCAAAGGCTCCTGTCTGTAAGCTTCCAAGTCCATATCCGCATACTCCTGATCCGTCAGCAGTTCCATTTTTCTCAATGTGCCGTTTACGAGCGTCAGCATATCCGCATCGTCATTGATAAACGGCAGCACACACCGGATCTCCTGTATTGTTTTTGTCCGGCTGTCTTTCTGAAACATTGCCATAAGAAAATACTCATCTTCCTCAAATCTCTGTCTCATAATTCTGGTTCTCCTTTTCTGCGCCCTTTAATCCCCTGTTCCGGTTTACGGTTTTCCTGTTTCTGTTCCTCTGCTTTCATCCTTGCCTGCCGCTCCCTAAGAGCTGCCAGAACAGACTGCTTTACACTGCTTGATTTAGATCCTGGATGTTCGATTTTTTCTCCAACTCTGACAGAACTTAACTGTTCCTCCCGGTGGGATAGGATTTTTTCCATATCTGCAATCGCTTTCTGTACCAGCGGGCTTTCCTTATAATGAGGAACCATATCTATAAGATCTCTTGATATTTTCCCTCCCCGCATCAGCTCATACTCTCCTGCATAGAGACTTCCATCCTCCAGTTGAAATCCGATTCCCTTTCCACCGTTCATCCGATCTGCGGGAATCATTTCATATCGACGGTAAGCCTCTTCCAATGTCAGATTATCATGGTACTCTCCGAGTACTGGGAACTCCATGCACTCAGCAACATAAAATGATATTTTACCTTCCTGCACATCCGGTTCCTTCTGTACTGTTCCTGAAATCCGATCCAGCTTTTCCAACAACGCCCTTGCCGCTTCTACTTCTTCCTCATCTCTGCTTTCGTCTATCGTTTCCTTCAGCCAATGTTCAACATCCTGTGTTTCCCCGTTTCTGATCTGCTCCACCAATTTTTGAGTGTCCTGTTCCTGCACGTCGGCATAGTCCTGATACTCATAAAATTGAAAGTCATAAGAAAACTGCCTAAATTCTTCCGCAAGCGCAAGAATCTCTGTTTCATCCACCTCTCTTTCCTGTGTATTCTTTTCTCCATGAAGAACGATTTCCTCTGCCTGCGCCACTTTTTCTGTAAATGCTTCACATGCAACCACATGACAGTTCTGCAGGCTGAGCCCCTCTTCTTCCAGTATGTCTTCTGCAGCCTCTTTTATAGAGATGTCCGAATTCTCATAGATTCCACCATCAATATCACGATATTTTTCATTATAGAACGTATAATCATATCCTCCCGGTGTCGTCTGGATATAAAAATATTCGTGTGTTCCCGAAATTTCATAGGCAATCTCCGTGTCACGGTTTTCCAGATAGATTTTAGCTTTGCGCAGGGCATCTTTTGTTTCCTCATTCACCCATTTCCCACTAATGGAACTGCCCGCAATGTCCTCCAATTCATCTATTCCGTTTTTGCATTTGATCAAAGTCATTCTGGAAGGCTCCGTTTCAGTGCTTTCCATACCGATCTGTCTTTCCAGATGATTTGGCAGCTTATGATATGCTGTAAGCGCATCGTCCACATTGTCAAAATATTGATACTCCCTGTCTGCCTTGATACCGTAGGCATCGTTTACTACATAAAACTGTTTAATAAACGGTTCCGGGATTTTCTCATTCAGATATTCTGTGATTGCTTCCATAGCTCCGGCGTCAAATCCATGCTCCACGTCTTCCGCAACCAGCTTTCCGTCTGCGTTCACAATAATTCCTGCCACGGTATTCCCATATTCGTCATGTTCCATCCGAAAAAAGGATTCTCCTGCAATCTCCTTTCCTTCCGCTGTATGCCATGTGCCAAAGTGACCGTCCACAGAGAAGCCTTTTGTCTCCTGGCTGATCTGTCCTGTCACTTTTTCTGAGCCATGCTCCCGCATTTCATTCCGGGCAAGTCCAATAAACCCATCCAGGACTGCCGGATGGCTTGTCACCACATAATCAGCGTTCAAATCCATCCCCCTGCCCATATTCTCCGGGATTATGAAACTATCCGCCCATTCCTTTGTCTCTTTTGAAAACCGTCCGTCAGTCTTAAGATGCTGGATCGTACAGGCAAGGACAAATGACACACGCTCGGTTCCATACATCTCTACGACTTCTGCCGCTGCGTCATGAGCCAAATGATAGCCGTCAAAATGCCCACTAATCGCAGTTTCAATCGCCTGTCTGCACTCCAAATTCAGCTTTCTGGAATCCAAATAAGCATCTGCGTCTCCATGTTCCACCGCATATGCAAGATCTGGCCGATAAAGCGGCGGATACACCTTCTCTGCTGTCTGAATCTCCTGCATTTCCATTCTCTGTATGACAAAATCTGGTAGCTCCTGATAACCAAAGCTGTCAACATAATGGGCAGTCAGTTCTCCCCCCTTTTTCAGTACCACCACATCGCTCACAGAAAGGGAATGCCCCGTATAATCTGCCGGATGGTCAATATTAAATTTCTCATATATAGATTCCAGTGTACTTTCTTCCTTCAGATCATCTCCATAGACAAACTGATAATCAGCGCCCGCCACGGCCATCCCTTTTTCCTGCAGATATGCCATTCCCATAAAGCGGTACGCCTCTCCTTTACCGCCATCCTGAATCTGATAAATACCGTAACGGTCATTCTCTTCCTCAAACAACGCCTTTTCCTGATGTCTTTGCACTTCTTTTTTTAGTTCCTGCATCCGTTCCTCCATTTGGTCAATAAATTCTGATGCTGTCTTTCGTATCGTATCCATCGAAGCACGGAGTTCTTTCATTTCCTTATCACTGCTCCATCCCGCAATATAAGGAAATGAATAGTCCGAAGTATCCAGTCCGAAATACTGGCATACAATATAAGCAACGCTTTCCGCTTCTACCTCTTTGGTCAGCTTATCTTTTTTCTCTCCCATTTCTTCCATAATGTCACGGTCATGGAGCTTTGCATGGGTAACTTCATGGATACTGGTTTTCATGGTCTGACGTTCGCTCATACGCTCCTGGATCACAATCTCTTTATCCTCACTGCTGTAATATCCTTTTGCTCCACTCGGAATCTCGTCAAACCGAAACGGAACCGGAGAAACATCCTGAATCGCCCTCATAAAAACTTCATAATTCTCTACGTTTCCCATCAATTCCGGCGTTTCCAGTTCCGGTAATGGCTCCCCCTCCGTCTGGGATACGTCAAAGACCGTAGTAATACGAAAACGTGGAATGGTGTACACCACCTCCTCCGTCTCCGGCGTACCGTCCGGTTTTAAAACTGGTTCCATAGTAACTGGATCAATCTTCTCGATTTCCTCCTTTTCCCGGATTGGCGCAGGCGCAATAATCTGTATCCCTTTTTCCCCACGCCTGACCTGACGATGGAATTTCTTTTGCCATGCCTGATAACCGGCTACCAGTGTCGCATCCGGCTTCTGCATGTGGATCAGAAGCGTGTTATTAAAGCTGTAATCATGGAATTGTGACATTGTTTTCAAATATTCCATATACATTTCCGAAGTGAATATCTCCTTTACACCTTGTTCCAGACGCTCTGCAACCTCTTTCATTCTCTGGTGTCTGTCTTTTTCCGCCATAAATCATCACCTCTATTCCAATAAGCTTGTATCCAGATATTCAAATTCCAGTTGCTGTCCGCAGATTCCCTGGCAAAGATAACAGCTCTGGAACGGAACTCTCGCACTTCTTCTTTGCCCGTCTGTCTCGTAATTTACTCTCGGACTAAGCCATAACAGCTCGATGCGCTGCTGCCGGAACATCTCAAACCGCTCTCTATGATCAAAAATCCCCTGAAAGTTTATCAACATGGCAAATGGGATCTGCAGCTCAAACAATCTCCGAAACACTTCTCCCTTCCGGCTGTACGGCGGATTGCTGACAATATAATCACAGGCCGGTACAGGAACCTTAAAAAAATCCTGTCCAGCCTGGATATGCCCATAGTTCACCTGAAATCCATGAGCTAAAAATACTTTTACAAATTGACTGTCGCATTTATCAAAGGGACACCATACCGTTGAGTTTTTTTTCAAGCGCTTCAAAATCGGATACACTGCATAAGCCGGTGTACAGTATTCGTCATTTTTATTAAAGTTGTATTGTATCTGTGTCATTTCTTTCCTCTCTCATAGTAGAATCCCGCCAGCTCTCTGACGGGATTTCATGAATTTAAAGTTCTACTTCCTGTTTCCGCATATTGAAGGGACGATTCTCCCTCTGCTCTGTTACTCGGACTTTTGCATTTTCCAGTTTCCCAAGTACAGATGGTCTGCGGGAGCTATCCGCCACAATCATTTTCTCCGATACATTCACGGCATAATTCACCAAACTTCTGGTCTGATCTACCTCCTCCGTCATGTTCTCCGACTCAAGGGTTTCCGCAGGGCCTTTTTCATCCATGTTCAAAAGGACATTTAGTTCCGCCAGCCTCTCCGATTTCTCTGCCAGCTCCTGTTCTTTCTCAAAAGGCTTTGCCGCTTCTTCCTTTGCCGTTTCTAACTGTTTCTGCAGAGTCTCCAGCTTCTGCTGTGTCTCTGCCACTTTCTTTTCAATACCGGATAAAGCGTTGCTGATCCTCTGCAGGTTGCCAAGAGCATCTTTTCCAATCTCTACTTTATAACTGCATTGCCGTTTCAGCGTCACCATATATTTCTGGTTGAAGCTGTCAAACTCCGCACTCATCTGGAAACCGTAAAATTCTCCGATCTGGCCAGTGGTCTTCACTGCTTTTAACCCGGCACAGGCTGCGATCAGCGCCGTACCAGCCTCTTTCCGATCCGTATACGCTTTCCCTCCGATAGTCATAGAAAATTCATCCTTACCTTTATCTAAGAGCGGCTTCACCGCCTGGGCGTCTGATTTCAGTCCCTCCAACCGCTCTTTTGCCGCCGTGATCTGCATGGGATAATTCTTAGCAATATCCTCCTCCAGACGGTATTTCTGGCTGGTATGGTTGGCTTTCATCAGCTTCAGCTTGCTTACCTGAATATCCAGATCCATCTTTTCTTTTATATACGGATTTCCGGTGGCCAGCGCCTTAATCTCTGCATAGGAAAGCGCCGCATCATCCACATCTTCGCAGGCCCGGACAGGACTTTTTGAAGTCATGATCTGGCTGATGAATTTCTGCTTATTTTCCAGTATCTGCCACATATAAGCGTCAAAAGTGTTTTCCGTCACATACCGGAAGATCTTCACTTTTTTATTCTGATTTCCCTGCCGCAGAATACGCCCCTCCTGCTGTTCCAGATCTGCCGGTTTCCAGGGACAGTCCAGATGATGAAGGGCAATCAGTCTGTCCTGGATGTTGGTTCCTGCTCCCAGCTTTGGCGTGGAGCCAAGCAGGATACGCACCTTTCCAGAACGCACTTTTGCGAACAGTTCAGCCTTTTTCAGTTCTGTTCCGGCTTCATGGATGAAAGCAATCTCTTCTCTTGGAATGCCTTTTTCCACCAGTTTCTCCCGCACATCATCATACACATTAAACGTACCGTCATTTTTAGGTGTGGAAAGATCGCAGAAGATAAGCTGTGCAGAACGGTTCTGTGCTGTCTCCTGCCAGATATCAAAGGCATTTTTCACACAGCGATTTACCTTGCTGTCCGGGAAATCCGGGAGCATATCGTTGATAAGCCTCTGATCCAGAGCGCATTTACGTCCATCGTTAGTGATTTTCAACATGTTATCCTCATGAGGTTCCACACCGCCGCTCCGTACCATTTCCGCCCGGTCTGCGAATGTACTGACCAGCTCTTCCTGCTCCGGGCTGGGCTTTAATACCTCGTTGATATACTCCGCCTCCGGCACAGGAAGATGCAGCATATCAGCAGTCTGAATATCGGCGGATTCTTTAAACAGGGAGATCAGCTCCGGAAGATTAAAAAAACGGGCAAACCGTGTTTTCGCACGGTAACCCGTCCCTTCCGGCGATAATTCAATCGCTGTTACAGTCTCTCCAAAAGCGGCTGCCCAGGAATCAAAATGCCCCAGCCCCATCTGCTGAATGGTATCATACTGCAGGTAGCGCATGATCGTATAAAGCTCATAAGGTAGGAAACGCCACGCCATACTTCCTTTCGTCAGCGGTCTTGGCGTAACCCCCTCCAGAACCGTGCTTACACCTCTCGATGTACACGGCTCGTCATCTTTCATAGTTTAAGTGATTTTAGCTTTGCTTCTTCATAGCACTTCGGGCAGAGAGCCAGTGACTTCCGCCTTTTCTGTAACATCAGTTCGTCAAATTCATTATCAGCGTTTAAATCTTTTAAGCGTTTCACATGGTGCATATACACTTTTACAGGGCTTGCCCCGCACATCTCGCATTTTCCGCTTTTTAAGCGTCCTGCAAGGCTGTTCGGTTTTATCCGCCCTCTATACTTCGGCATAATGTCTACAAATTCAGGAGCGATATTCTTGTTACGCCTGAATCCCTCATTGTAAAACTCACACCGTTTTGTTCCACTCTTGGTTTTGTAGTTTGCGCCAAAATCGCCCTTTTCACTACGGTATTTCTTATACATCTTCGCAACGGAAGAATTATATTTTGCCGCCAGTGTTTTCAGGCAACTTCCACGCATCATGGAATGGAATTTCCCCAGATTGCATACATTGATTGCTAATCTGTAATAATTGTACAAACCTCTGATTTCTGAATTATACTTGCTGATGATTGCCACATCATCCAGTGGCATAAGCGCCCCTCTGTGGAGCGGTTTCCAAATCTCTTTGCCGTTCCCGTCCTTTTTGATTTTAAAAGCTCCGTATTCATGCAGTTTTGCAATCCATTTTTCTTTTGGCATATATAACTGCACTTTTCCATACCACACCCGTTGCAAGCCCTTTTTCGTCCGCTTCGTATCCTGACTTCTTGATACTCTTATGTCATATCCAAGATACCGCACCTTTTCAGAGGAATGGGTAACGTGAGTTTTCTCCTCCGACATTGTGAGATTTAACTTGTTTTTCAGAAATATCCCCACCTGTTCCTTGATATTTTCGGCGTCCTGCTTTGAGCCTGTTACCGAAATCAGGAAATCATCGGCGTAACGGTTGTATTGAAGCCTTTTGTAATTCTCGTCCATTTCGTCTAAATGCGGCGTGGACAGCATCACTTTTCTTGCTTCTTTAAATGCGGTCAGGTTTGCTTCTGTGCGCTCTGTTTCCAGATTTTTCTGCGCTTTCCGATAAGCCCAGCGTGCCTTATCATGGTCTTTGTGGACTTTACGGCTTCTTGTATCGCCTTTGTCAAAACTGTTTTTCATCTTCCCCATAAACTCGTCGAGTTCGTTCAGATAGATGTTTGCAAGTATCGGACTGACACCGGAGCCTTGCGGACTGCCGGAGTACGTTTCATGGTATGTCCACTGTTCCATATATCCTGCCCTTAAAAACTTCCACATCAGCGATATAAACGCTTCATCTTTTATGCGCTTTCTCAAAAGCTGTATTGTGATATGGTGGTCGAAGCTGTCAAAGCAAGCCTGTATATCTCCCTCGATTATCCACTTTGCCCCCGTAAACAGCGTCGTGATTTCTTTTAACGCCGTGTGGCAGCTTCTTTTTGGTCTGAAGCCGTGGGAATTATCAGAGAAAGTCGGCTCATAAATCGCTTCTAATATCATGCGGACGACTTCCTGTACCAGTTTATCGTCCGCTGACGGAATCCCCAGCGGACGCTTCTTACTGCTGTTTTTCTTCGCAATATAGACACGCCTTGCTGGGTTCGGCTGGTATGAGTGGTCTCTTACTTTCGCAATGAGTTTTTCAATGCGCTCCATGCTCATACCGTCGAGAGTGAGTCCGTCTGCCCCCGCCGTCATGCTCCCCTGAGAGGTCGCAATATTCTGGTATGCGAGCAGATAGAACTCTGGATTATACAGGTTACGGTATAATCTTTTGTACCTGTATTCTTTGTTTTTTGCTTTTTCACTTAAACTTTTCAATACATTTTCGGGACTTCTCATAATGCCTCACGCACCTTTCCTTATTATTCGTATTGAAGAAAGACTGTCTCCCTTCGCCATGTGGACGGCTTTCCCGTCCTCGGACTACTACGGAGACTCTGTTGCCATAGTAAATATTCAGAGTCACTTTTCTCATAGCACTCATAGCCGATATTTCGGCGTTTTACCGTAGGCAGTCCCCGTTTAGAACTGTAATAACATAAGCCTGCTATGATTTCGGATGTGACGTTCGCCGTTTTCCATTATCCTATGGCTGATTTACTCTGGGTATCGTGTGGATATGCATGGCCGACTCATATCCACCAGAGTACATGCGAGTATAACTTCCTTACGCACGGAGCAACATTTTGCCCAATCTCCGGCTGTCATTCAGGCAGTTTAGCTTTCATCCTTATTCATAACTTTTCGCCACTACCACACAAACACTTTGGAAGTTTCCGTGTTTCGTGCCCTCCGACATGCTACACTCCCCGTCGGGTTTCCCCTTTCGGATAAGTCGGGTGACGATAGGGTGCGGATTATTCCGCTTTGATACCTTGCCCTATTACTTGCTCAAGGTAAGATTATTACAGCCCCTTACGGGCGCACCACCATACTGTTAGAAACAGGCGTTCCTGTGGCAAAAGTCACACCACGCCCACCGGTAATTTCATCCAAATACCGGCATTTCGCAAACATATCGGAACTTTTCTGAGCGTCTGTCTGCGCAATTCCCGCAATATTTCTCATCTTTGTGTACAGGAAAAGATTTTTGTAAAAATGACTTTCATCCACAAACAGCCGATCCACACCAAGCTGCTCAAACGTCACCACATCATCTTTCCTGCTCTGGTCATTAAGCCGCTCCAGTTTTGTCTCCAGGTTCTTCCTTGTCTTCTCCATCTGTTTTACGGTATAGTGCATTCCATCCTGCTCAGCAGCTTCCTCAATAGCCATCGTAATCTCATCAATCTGCTTTTCGATAGACAATGCCTGCCGTTCCCGTGACAAAGGAATCCGCTCAAACTGGCTGTGCCCGATGATAACTGCATCATAATCTCCCGTAGCAATCCGGGAACAAAACTTCTTCCGGTTGGCAGGCTCAAAATCCTTTTTGGTTGCTACCAGCACGTTGGCATTCGGATAAAGCCGCAAAAAGTCACTGCCCCACTGTTCCGTCAAGTGGTTCGGAACCACATATAAATTCTTCTGCGACAATCCCAGCCGTTTACTCTCCATACCGGCAGCAATCATCTGAAAGGTCTTTCCCGCACCCACACAATGCGCAAGCAGCGTATTATGCCCGTAAAGGATATGGGCAACCGCATTTTTCTGATGCGGCATTAAAGAAATCTCCGGTGTCATTCCAACAAACTGAATATGACTGCCATCATACTCACGGGGGCGGATACTGTTAAACAGTTCATTATACTTTTTGCATAATGTCTCCCGTCTGTCCATATCCTGGAAGATCCATTCCCGGAATGCTTCTTTGATCAGTTCCTGTTTCTGCTGGGCAAGCATAGTTTCTTTTTTGTTCAGGACACGCTTTTCGCTTCCACTTTCCTCTACTGTGTCATAGATCTTTGTATCCCGTAGGTTTAAAGCGTCTTCCAGAAGTCGGTATGCATTTGCCCGCTGTGTGCCATAGGTAGCCGTCACACGTGGATTCCGGTAATCCGCATTTTTCCCACTCACATTCCACTGACCGTTGACAGGAGCATATCTGACCTCGATCTGCCGTCCAAGCAGATAATCCGGCGTTCCAAACAGTTCTCCCATAAATTCTGTAACATACTGCGGTTCAATCCATGTAGCGCCCAGGCGTACCTCAATCTCAGACGCATCCAAATCCTTCGGCTGTATCCGCATAAGCGCCTGTACATTTCTCTCATACTGAGGATGGTTCTGTGCAAAAACCTTCGCAGTTTCCAGTTTCTCCCTCACATTGCCGGACAGGTATTCATCTGATGTTTCCCAGATTCCCGTCACAGGGTTTCTAAAGATCACCCCAGCCAATTCTTCGGTTACTTCATCTTCTGTTTTCCCGGATAGTTCTGCCATAAACGGCACATCTACTCTTGCCCGTTCCCCAATAGATACCGCCAACGCTTCACTGGCAGTGTCCACGGAAGTCACCGCCTCCGGCTTTCGGATCGTCCGTTTCGTAAAAATATCCGCTTTCCGTTTCAGATTTCCGCTTTCATCTAAAATCTCCAGAGAAGCCAGCAGACAATAACTGCTGTCCTGAGAAAATGCCCGTTTATTGGCATTGCTGCTGATCAGTCCGTATCTTCCAGTGAACCGGTCATATGTCTGATTTAATTTTTCCTGCAGATGGCGAACCTGTTCATCACTTCCATCCTCCAACTGGCACTTCAGGAGGTCCTGCGTCAGATCACGAAGCTCAATCATTCCCAACACACGCTCTGTCGTCATGGCGGGCAGTTCCATCCGGTTCATCCGGGAATTTTCCCGGTAATACACAACGCCGTCCACATTGGCAAAACTGAAATTCTTGACGTTAGGATCTGCCGGGATAGACATATCAATATCCTCTAAATCGGTGTCTTCCAATTCCTGCTCTGTGATCGTGCCATGGATATGCCGGATTGCCTCCTTTAACTGATCCGCAAGATCAGCGTCCTCTATGGGCTGGCAGATTAGCTGCGGCCCATAAGGACCGGAAACAATCTTATGCTCACCCAGAATCATTTCCGGATGCTCCTGATAATACCGATTTACCGTGACAACATTGTGTGTGGTTTCTCCTTTATCATTGGTATACTCCTGACGCAGAAGTTCATCCGTCTGCACCCACTCCGGCAGCTCTTTTCCAAGAATCCGGGGAGCGTCCAGTTTCTGCAAAAATAAAATATCTGTATTTACTTTCGTCCCTGCATTGTCCTGGAACGTGTTATTTGGCAAACGGATCGCACCAAGCAGCTCACATCTCTGTGCAATATATTCTCTGGCTTTAGCGTCTCTCTTGTCCATAGTTCCGCCGCCGATACCATTGGATGTTACAAAGGCAATCACTCCTCCTGGACGTACTTTATCAATCGTCTTCGCAATAAAATAATCATGAACGAAAAACTTCTGCCGGTCATAGCGCCGGTCTGCCAGCTTATAACCTCCAAAAGGAATGTTTCCAACAGCCACATCAAAAAAACCATCCGGGAACTCCGTCTTTTCAAATCCACGGATGGTAATATCGGATTCCGGATAAAGGAGCTTTGCAATCCTGCCGGAAATGCTGTCCAGTTCCACACCATACATTTTCAATCCATCCATTCCATCCGGCACAAGTCCCATAAAATTCCCGATCCCGCAGGACGGTTCCAAAACATTTCCTTGCTTCAGCCCCATATTTTCCAGTGTCTCGTACATGGCTTTTATAACTACTGGCGGTGTATAAAAAGCGTTCAGCGTGGATTCTCTTGCTGCCCGGTATTCATCAGGTTCAAGCTCCGTATGCAGTTCGATAAATTCATCCGACCATGCTTCATTCCTTTCCTCAAATGCTTCCTGCAAACCACCCCATCCTACATATTTTGACAGGATTACCTGCTCATCCGGAGTAGCTGCTGTCCGCCCTTCGCTCTCTATCTGGTGAAGCAGTCGGATTGCATCCATATTGGCACGAAATTTTTCTTTTGCGCTCCCGATCCCCAGATTTTCATCCGTGATACGGAAATTAACCGCCTTTTCCTGACGTACTTCCGGCACAGCTTTTTCCAGTTCCAATGGAATATGATAATACTGACGGATAGTGTTAATCGTATCCAGAGACATCACCTGTGTGGTAAGATGTTCCAGTTCCCTCTTTACAGCCGCCTGATTATCCATCTCCAGACGTTCCAGTACATCAAGAATCAACTGCATCTGTTCCGGAGAAAAATCAGGATTTAAAGCGACTGTCACATCCCGTCCCTGTTCAGCGGCTTCATAGATCACATCCATTTGCTCAGGGGAAAATACGTCAAAGGAAACTCCCGTTCTCTCCATTGCCTCCCTGATCTGCTCCTCAATGGCCGTATAAACAGCATCCTGTTCTTCTTCTGTCAGCATGGTTTCTAACTGTCCCGGCTCCTGCTTTTCTATCTCTGGTTTCTCTGACTCTGGTACTGATACCGTTCCCTTTTCCGGAATTACTTCTATATCTTCTTTTGATTTTTCCGAAACCTCTTGTGGTACTTCTTCCGGAACACCTTCGCCCATGAAATCAAAAAGAGACAACTGTTGTCCTGTTTCCACCACTTCCACGTCTTTCTTTTGATCCGGAAAAATCGTATAAATCCCGTCAATATAATCGTGGATTTGAAAGAGGATTTCCGCCCGTTTCTCATACTCCGGGAAGTCCAAAGGCAAAGCAGCCAGAGCAGCGTTCATCTGTTCTACCAGTTCTCCGGCAGACTCCGGTTCTGCCAGAAGCTCCGGCAGGCGTTTTCTTGCATCCTCATTCAGAAGGTCTGCCTTGAATGGGCGCTCGATTTCCACCGGCATATGAGAATAAAATGTGATAATCCGTCCTGCCATCACTTCCCTCTCATACGCCTGCATTCGGGAGAAATCACCAGCTTTCAGGTACATCCCCTGATCTATAAGCTGTTGGACACGCTTTGCGGCCTGGGGCCATTTTAATATTTCTGTAGCCGCCGGATTTGCATAACCGCCCCTGCGGAGTTTGATCCCTTTCCCGTCATAGTCTGCATGGGAATCATCCGCCCCGCTCAACGCATGGCTGCACCCGCCGATTCCATATCTTTCTTTGATAAAATCCGCCTTTTCCTTTGCTGTCTTTTCCTGGATAAAGAAAGCATAGGTCGCCAGCCGTCCATCCGAATATGGTCCGCCCCCGACAAGAAATGAATCAATCTCGTCCTGGGTAATAAAAACAGGATATTCCTCCCATAAAAAACCGTCTCTCGCCTGATAGGGAACAGCTTCCTTTGCAAACTTCTGGAACTGTGCCGCTACCTTATCCGGGCGATACCAATGGAAACGCATCAAATCTTTATCTGCTTCATACGCTTCTGCTAGTCCCTCCAGTCGTGCGTTCAGATCCGCCAGATACTCCGGCTGGTCTAACAAAGCACTGACTTTTTCCACCATATCGGGAAAGCCGCCACGAAACGGCTCCGTATCCGCAAACACCAATTCCGCTACACCCTCTGCAAGATCACGTTCCATATATAACAAAACTTCCGCATGTTCTTTCAGCGCATTTTCCCGTGCTGCGTCCAACACGGACTGCGGCGCATACTCGCCTTGATTGAGAAGCTGCTGTACCCGCACCGTCACATCTTCCCAGGACAAAAATGTTTTATCCAGAATCCGGTCATGTACGGTATGCCCCACGGCGATCTGCATCCCAAGCTCGTCATACCAGACGGAATACTCCTTTCCGCCAATCACAAGCCCGATGCCTCCAGTACCGTACTCTCGCCGGATAAAATCAATATAGTCCTCTGGTGTCTGTTCAACCATAAAGTTATAAATGATCCGCAGATGGCTCCTGTTCCGGTTTCCGCCTTTTCTTAAAACTTCATCAATCACATCTGCAGGGATTGCTGTTTCCTGTGCATACAGAGCCGCCTGCCGTTCTTCAATCGTGCGGATCTGCTGCTTTACAGTGGGTAATTCGGGCAAAGATAAAGCAGAGGCTTCTATTTCCTCTGCTTCACTCAAATCCTGTTCGGTTGTTTCTTCACTCAGCTGTATACCAATTCCGTCAGAACGCTCTCCTCTGCCATCGCCGTCAGGTTGTTCATATGCGCTGTCCATGCCATCTGATTTTTCTCTTTGTCCGGTGCCGGATACTTCGTAAGAAGTCTCTCCAGAAGAACCTCCATCCTCTCCTGCGCTGACCGCTCGATCTCCTGCAGATGGCTGTCCAACTTCCCGCTGATCAGCAGGCTCTGGTACAGGTTCTTCTTGTCTTCCTTCAGATATGTCCTCCGCAGCATCCCGTACTTCCCGATTGTCAGCGGTTCTTCCGTCAGTGTCAGGTTCGGAAACAGATAATCTCCCTTGCGGTGATAGGTCAGTTCCATTTGATTTCCCTCCTTCATTATTTTCGCTTTCACGAATTAACGTGTTAAATTCATTATAAGGTACTTCCTTCTTTTTTGCAACCGTTTTCTCTGGATTTTCCTGAGTATTTTCTTTCTGCCACGCTTCCCGCTCGGCCTGTCGAATCGTGCGCCCAATGTCCCGGAGTATCGGCTCCACAAGCTGGCTGTTCGCATTCCCTAAAAATGCCAGGACAGACAGTTCATGATAATCCGTAATCCCAAAGAAATCCGCTTCCTCCAGGTATTCCATTGGCTCTAATCCACACCTCCGTGCCAGGGTATAAAAGGCACTGTTTGCCAATAGGGTACGGAACTCCACCCGGATCGTATCCTCATCCAATCCCTCCAGAAACGTACCGGGAATGGCATATTCCATGCCGTCCATTGCTTCTTCCAGACTGTCCGCCGCCATTTCCCCTGCAATGGTCCGGAGGGCAGAAGGCAGATCTGAAACTGTTTCTTCGTCCAGTCTGTAAGTATCTGTGAGATGCCGTAAAAGCATCTCTTGCTGGTCTTCTTTCAGTTTCCAAAGATAGGGTGTCTTTCCGCCCCGGACCATGTGAGTATCAGATACATCAAACACATATCGCAGGGTGCGTCTCGGTCCGGTATCATCAATCAGGGCAATCCCTTTCGCCCCCCGGTTCACCCACCGCTGCATCTTCTCATTCCATACTTCCAGTTCCGCACAAGCCGTAGCATCCGGACGCTGTGCATGGATCAGAAGTGTATCAGAGAACGGATAACGGTAAAGCCGGGAAGCTGTGTCCAGATACCGCATCCAGTCCCGTGGGGAACCGCTGACTTCTTTTGCCGTTTCCTGCGCCATGAAACGGATATCATTAAGTTTTGCCATGTAAATCCTCCCGTTTATTTATCGTTTACTGCTCTTTTTTTTAGGGAATTCCAGTCCAAAACTGACTTTCCCATCAATCACATCCATCAAAAGATATGCTGCAAATTTTCTCTTCTTCTTCTGGGAATAGAAGTCCGAAGCGTAAATCTTCCCTTTATTTAAAAGTTCTGCAGCCATTGTTTTATCCATCTTTTTCCCAATGCTGGCCAAATACCTGTTTTCTTTCCAAAGTGCAAAGGAACAGTCACGGTTTGCACAAAAGAAATTTTGTTTTCCCTCAAACACTGGGCTTCCGCAGACCGGGCAAATGCCAACCGTTTCTCTCGGATAAAACCGGTTCTGTTCTTCTACAGATATTTCTCCGCACTCTAATAACATCTGGTCTATGACTTCTACAATCCCCTGAAGGAAATCTTTGCCTGCAAGCTCTCCCTTTTCCATCCGCAGCAGCCGGTTCTCCCATTCAGCAGTCATGGACGCTGATTTCAAATAATCTGGCAGCACAGAGATCAGATCTGCCCCGTCCTGTGTGGCCATAAGCTGTTTCCCTTTTCTTACTGCATAACCGGAAGAAACCAGCTTCTCAATGATGGATGCCCTTGTAGCCGGCGTGCCTAATCCCTTTTTTTCTGTATCAGAATCAAATTCTTTATTGCCTGCCGTCTCCATTGCGCTAAGAAGTGTATCCTCCGTATAATTTTTCGGTGGGGAAGTGAAATGTTCTGTCTTTCTGGATTTCACATGCAAAAACACGTCTCCTTGTTTCACATCCGGTATCCTGTCTTTTCCTGCTTCATCGGGATCTTCTATAGCAAAACCATCCTTGTTCTTGAAGCATTCTTCATAAATCTTCCAACCATTCTGCAGAACATTTTTCCCTTTTGCATGGAATATTTCCTCACCACAGCCCACTTCAACGGACGTTTCCAGATAGATATGCTCTTTTTCCATCGCTTCTACGGTATGTATCGAGATCAGGAACAGGATTTTCTGTTCCGGTTCTTTTAATCCTGCCAGATTCGCTTCCAGAAGCTCCGCAGTTGGAATAATGGCATGGTGATCAGAAACTTTTTTGTTATTCAAGACACGTTTTGTATCCGGCATACCCGGCTGATCGAACGGACCTGACGGCTGATATTTTTCATGGATAATCCGAAACACCGTCTTTGCTGTCGGTTCCATATCCTCCGTCAGATAATTGCTGTCGGTTCTGGGATAGGTAATCAGCTTGTCTTCATACAGGCTCTGCGCCGCATGGAGTGTCTGCTGGGCAGTCATTCCATAGATCCGGTTTGCCTCCCTCTGCAGAGATGTCAGATCATATAACTTCGGCGGCTTCACCTTTTTTTCAATTGTTTCCACGGAATGCACTACCGCATTACTTCCGTTACAGGCGTTGTATATCCTCTCCGCTTCTTCTGGATCAAAAATCTTCTGCTTTTCCGCTTTCATGCCGTCACAAGCCAATTCCACATTAAAATACTTTTCCTTTTGGAATCCTCTGATCTGCTCTCCCCGCTCCACAAGCATCGCCAACGTAGGTGTCTGTACCCGTCCCACTACGAGACGCTTAAAATATTTTGTAGTAAACGCCCTGGTAGCATTCATCCCAATAAGCCAGTCTGCTTTCGCACGGCAGACCGATGCGTCATAGAGATTCTGGTACTCTGCACCATCTTTTAAATTAGCAAATCCCTCCCGGATCGCACAGTCCTCCATCGAACTGATCCAGATCCGCTTTACCGGAATCCGGCTTCCAGACAATTCATAAACACGCCGGAAGATCAGTTCTCCTTCCCGTCCGGCATCACACCCATTTACCACATATTTCACATCATTCCGATTCAGCAGGTTCTTCAGCACCACAAACTGTGACTTTTTTTCTTTTGCCACAGCAAGCCTCCATTCTTCCGGCAGGATAGGCAGGTCTGAAAATTCCCATTTCCGGTATTTTTCATCATATTCTTCCGGAGCTGCATACTCCGCCAAATGCCCCAGGCACCAGCTTACCAGCCATCCGTTTCCCTCAAGATAGCCTTCCTGCCGCTTCTTTGCCCCCAGCACTTTTGCCAATGCCTGCGCCACGCTCGGTTTCTCTCCTATCACAAGATACATTTCCTCTCCTTTCCGGCATAATTGCCTCCATGATAAAAGAAAACAGCCGGTTCATCCCGGCTGCTCTCTTCCTATACATGTTGTTTGAATCACTGCTTATATTTCCTCATTTTTTTCCTCTACAAAATCGTCCTCCTCCGGCTGATCTTCATTGACGTAAGCACCATCGTCATAGAACTCTAAGTCTTCGCCATCCTCCTGGGCTTCTTCTTTCTTCGGTTTCACAACCTTAAAATAGTAGCCGGCTCCAATCCCGCCTGCAGCAAGAAGCCCAATCACCAATAACGCTCCTGTGTTCATACTGCCGCTCTTCTCTGAATGCACAGTTTCCGTTTCCGACTCCTCCTGAATCTCTGTCTGTGTTTTCTCTGTTTCCGGAATTACCACCTGGGGAATTTCTTCATTCTTTTCTGTGTCTATAAATTCTGCCAGATCATTTTCATCCACCATTGAGAGCATATAGACATTCTCCGTATTATTGGAACGATCTAATACAAGGAAAAATGTATTGCCATTTTTTGTCTGGATGGTAAGAAATTCCTTCGTTCCATCCTCCTGTTTATCGTCCAGCACTTCTCCGTTTCCTGGAACAGAAAACGGTGTTGCTTCTCCCTCCTGCGTTTCTTCCTGAGCAGACACCTCTGTCTGATCTGTATTTTCCGTCTCCTCCGGAATTACCGTTTGTGTATCTCCGGTATAGGCAAAGGCTGGCAAAGTGGAAGTACAAAATATTCCTATCGCCATTCCTGATGCCAGCAGCCATTTTTTAAATTTCCTCATTTTCATTATCCTCTCTTTCCGGCACTATTTCCTGCGCCTGTTTCATATTGTCTGCCAGCTTGTCCAAACCGCTGTTCTGTACAGGAGTTTCTTCCTGGTCTATAAGCGGAAGGCATACGCTTCCTTCCTGAAGCCCTTCCAAAAGTTCAAGCATCCTGCGGCTGTCCAGCTTCATGGAGCGGATTGTTTTTACGATCTCCTGATTCTCAAGCTGTTCTGCCAGCAATTTCAATTCTTTTAAATGTTCCTGCCACTCAGCAATCTTCCTTTCCGTTTTTTGAATTTCATCCAACACCCTATGTAGTTTCCGATTCATTTTCTTCACCCCCTTTTGATCATCCATGAATACGTCCAAATGCCAGGAAATGTTCCTGCCAGTATGAAGACGCAATGCTTGTATACTGAATGGGATTTCCACAGTGGATCATCATATTGTCTCCCACATAGATACCCACATGACTCGCTCCTGGTGTATCATAAGTTCCCTGGAAGAAAATCAAGTCACCCGGCTTTGCCTCGGATGGCGATACACGGGAACAATATCCCATCAGTCCGTCTGCCGTCTGTCTTCCAATATTCCAGCCATTGCCGCAGTTATTGATCACCCAGCTCACAAAACCAGAACAGTCAAAACTGGTGGATGGGGATGAGCCGCCCCATACATAGGGATAGCCCAGGTATTTCTCTGCTTCCCGAATCATATTTGCAAATTTCTGATCCGTCAGGGCTTCTGCCGGAATCTCATAACCAAACTCGCCGCCTCCCGGAAGTGTTGTGGTATCAAACAGATAATCACGGTTCCCATAAGTACCGTTATAGAGGTCGTAGCGTCCTTCCTCATTCTCGTCCAACCTTGCCCTGAGAACAGCGTCCAGTCCGGAATTGGTCAGCGTCACATTTAATCGGTTCACCTCCTGGGTAGTTGTCACTTCAACTTCATGGTTTCCATTATCATCTGCAAGATATGCTTCCCATGTCTGATGTCCGTGAGCAGATGCAGACGCATGATCGCCATAGTATACATCAAACTGTACCCCATACCGGGCAAAGGCTCCCGTATCTTCTACCACGTATTCCACGCCGTTCATAATAACCTTTGTTCCTATCGGTACAAACGGATTGGACGCATCCACCGCTATAGTATGGTTGGCTGTCGGATAAACACCGCTCGCAGTAGGGCCGCCTGCCCACTGTCCACAGCAAATGGAACAACTGCAGTAACCGCTGGTTACAACTTGTCCCAGCGATTCCCCTACCCGCACCATTTTTGTCTCTGTTACTGTCTCCCGGATACTTTCTGTGACTATGCTATACTGGCTATGAAAAATTTCATCAATCTCATCCCGCACCTGCTCATAGGTGAATTCCCCATACTTCGCTGAAAAATAAGAGATTAAATGATAAGGATTATGGGATATCTCATCAATCTGGTATCGGTACTCGTCATATCCCGGATGTCGGCTCTCCATACTATTGATCTGTTCATTTAAAGCCGCTTCCAATTCTGAATAAGCATCCTCTACCGCATAAATATCCTCATCCGTACTGGAATAAGTTGTGCTTGTAATGGTAGCGGATGCGGCTCCCTGGAGAGATGCTCCACAACTCGCCAAAAGCGAAGCAATCATCACAAAGATCAGAACCACAACGGCAACAATTCCTAAAATTCCTTTACTTTTCCCAAAAATAAAGGAAGCCACACTCTTTGCTTTTGAAGCAAAGGTCTGTGTAGCTTTTGCTGTTTGTGCCGCTGTTTTTTCTCCTTTTTTTGCTGCCTGATATGCATTTTTATACTGCCGTTTTTGCCAGAACTTCCGCAGGATTCCCTGTTTTGTCTGTTCTGCAATTTTCCCCTCGGATTCCTTCGCTGTTTTATAAAGAAAACGGCTCTTTCCCATATTCAGAGAGCCGGATTCCTGCAAGCGTATATCCCGCTTATGCAATCCACGGTTTGTCCGATGCAAGGCGTACCGGAGAGCATTTTCTGTCATCAGCTCTGCCCGATGCCCTCCCTCCACGGCAGTGTTTTCCTGCTCTGTTTCATGGGTTTTTCCGTGAACGTAAACAGCGGCGGAACCTGCCGCCGCTGAAATAGCCTTTTTTGAAATACCCACACCTGCTCCACGCACCATGCCATTGTCCTCATCCCGGAAAGATAAGCGCCCCGCCTTTTTCTGTTCTTTCTGGATCTGCTCCCGTTTGATCTTGCCTTTGATTTCATCTCGGAAGTCTTCCATAGTGGCGGTATCTTCTATCTTTCCTCTCTCTTTTCTGGCGTACTCCTGCACCAATTTTTTCTTCCGCAGATGGGAAGTCTCCGCTGCTGATTCCAAAAAGGCGGAAGTCCCGGAAGGCTGCCCCCGGATACTGGCAGAGCGAAAGGACTGTTCCCGGATACTGACTGTGCCTACCGATCCCGCCTCCCCGTTTCCGGCAGTTCCTGTCTCTGTACTTTCCATTCTGTTTTCTTCGGCAGATAATGTAAAATCTGTTTCTCCTGTTTCCGGATCTCGGAAAGCGGAAAGCGGCTCTTTTGGTTGATACTTCTGTATTTTCCCTTTTTTTTCTGATCGTTCCGGGACCTTTTCCAACCGAGAAAAACAAATCTTTTCTTCCTGCTTTGACAGTATCCGCTCCTCCCGTTCCCGTTGGCTAACAAAAGCAGTTTCTCCACTTCGAAGGTTCTCCTCGGTCATCCCGTCACGGCTCATCTTGCGGACTGTTTTATCTCTGGCTTTGTATTCATGTTCCTGCACTCTGTATCACCTCCCTGCCCTTTTCTAAAACAGGCATATTACTTTATACCATCCTGTGCCTCCAAATCAGACACTTTGGTTGTCATCAACGAATACAGCCGCAAGGATTTATCGAATTTATCTTTAAATGGAATAATGGTACTTCCATAAAAAATCAGTCCCTCACCTTCCCCACTGTTCGTCACATAAGACAACTGATGAGGAGAGATATTGAGCTGTTTTGCTAAGATCTGCCGGTCCCCCGCCGCCTGGTTGAGCATGTAGATAAAATCCGAGTTTTCAAAGATATTCTCAATCTCTCTGCTGGCAAGCAGGTCTTTAATATTCTGCGTAATACCTGTGGGGATACCGCCCCATTTACGAAAGCGTTTCCAGATTTCGACAGAATAAGCCGCTGTCTGTTCCTCTTTTAAGAGAAGATGGAACTCGTCAATATAGTACCGGGTAGACTTATGCGCCGCCCGGTTGACCGTCACCCGGTTCCACACCTGATCCTGAACAATCAGCATCCCCAACTTTTTAAGCTGTTTTCCAAGGTCTTTGATGTCAAAGCATACAATCCGGTTATTCAGTTCCACATTGGTACGGTGATTGAATACTTTTAAGGAACCGTTGACATAGATTTCCAGAGCCGTAGCGATCCGCTGGGCCTGTACTTCTTTCTGCCGGCGCAGGCAGTCATAGAGATCACCCAAAACAGGCATATTTTCCGGTATCGGCTGCTCAAAATATTTTTGATACACCAACGGCAGGCACCGGTCAATGACGGATTTTTCCTCTGCTTCAATCCCATTACGGCTTCCCATGATCAGCTCACACAGGGAAAGGATAAAATCGCTCTTAAATCCCAGTGGATTATCATCATCTGAATAATCCAGGTTAATATCCATTGGATTGATATAGTCATGGCTTGTGGGTGAAATATGGATCACTTGTCCGCCAAGCGCATTGACAAGCGGATAATATTCCCCCTCCGGATCTCCGATAATGATATCGTCCTGAGTGACAAAGAAAGCATTGGTAATCTCTCTTTTTGCTGAAAAAGATTTTCCAGAACCAGGTGTACCCAAAATCAGCCCATTTGGATTCTTCAGCTTCTTCCGGTCTACCATGATCATGTTGTTGGACAATGCATTCAGCCCATAGTAGAGAGATTCTCCCTCCATAAATAATTCCTGGGTGGTGAACGGCACAAAAATAGCCGTGGAAGTAGTGGTCAGCGCACGTTTGATTGGAATCAGGTTCAATCCCAGCGGAAGACTGCTCATCAGCCCCGGCTCCTGCATATAGTCCAGACGACGTAGGGAACAGTTGTATTTCTGCGCAATACCCGCTGTCTGGAACACTGCATTGTCTAATTCCTGCTTCGTCTTTGCCGTATTCAAAAATACAACTGTCACAAGGAACATCCGCTCGTTTCTGGACTGCAGATCTTCTAAAAGCCGCTTCGCCTCCCCACCGTAGGTATTCAAATCAGACGGAATGATATCCATATCATATCCGGAGCGGACCGCTTTTTTCTGTTCCTCGATCTTCATCCGATTAATGTCCGTTACTTTGCTTTTCACCAGCTTGATTGCTTTCATCTGGTCTAAAGATTGGATGTGCAGGTTGATAATCAGGTTCCTATCCATATCCAGAAACTCCGCCAGCATCCGATCCGTCAACTCCGGAGCTAGAATCTGCAGATAGGACGCCGCCCCCAGGGTATTCCCCATCATAAAGTCCTTTCCATTCTTAAATAAAAAGCTGGTGGGAGCGATAAAATCCTTCGTCCCCATGCCGGAGCGCAGCACCTGGTCAAAGGAAAACTGAAACGGTACTTTTTCCTCCGGATTGAATGTTTCATACATGATCTGCAGCCGTTCCCGACCATCCAATGGATAAGCAGATACACCCAGCACTTTAAAATTATTCAGGATGTCCGTCTCAATCCGTTCCAGCTTTGGCTTCGCTTCCCGGATGTTATCGGCTTCAATCCCAAAAGTGATATATTTTGTCCGCACCAGACCGTTATTTCCTTTCGCAAGCTGATTTTTCAACATCTGTGCATACTCCATACGCACATCGTCAAAAGCATCGTGCTGGGGCTTGATCTGGATTACAGATTCAAATTCTTTCATACTGCTGTGGTGGTTGATAAACGACAACTGGAAATGGATACTGCTGTCAAAGTAATTAAGGCAGTCACACCAATTTTCAAAAATGGCGTTCTTATCCTCATTCTGTGCTAACTGATAGTTAATGTCATAAAAACGGATGGTTTTAGAATAATATTTATCCTGTACCCGACAGATCCCGTCCCTTGCCATTTCCCGGTAAGGAATGGACTTCTGCGCTGACAGCCGTTTTTTCTCCGCTTTTTTATTCTCTTTCTTCTGTGATCCGCTCATGCTGCTGCGCACAGCTTTCTGGCGGGCCGTATGTTCCAGGTGAGTCTTACCCTGTCTCTGGACAACCCGTTCTCCCGCTATGCTTTTCTGCTCATTTCTAGGCTTCCGCTTTTCTCTTTTCTCTGTTTTTCTACGGGCCTTTTCCCGCTTTGCCGCTTCTTTTGCAGCCGCTTTCCTGGCTTTTTTCTCATAACGTTCCAGCCTGTGATACCTTCTTTTTCTCCGCTTATCTACTGCGGTTTCGTCTCTTTTTCCCAAGGCGATCCCCTCCTTTCTTCTTGACAGTTTCCGGCTCCATCTCATAAAAATTCTCCACCTCATATCTGCGGATGGCAGGCTTCAGGAGCTTCACCGTCACGATATTCCATAAAATTTTCTCAAGGGGAAGCCCGTCCTTTTCATACATGGCAAACAGAAACGCTGGAAGCATGAGAAGTACCATACCGGTAGCGGCATTGGTAGTTCCGATCAGCTCGCGTGTGAGAAAATAAAAAGGCAGCCCTATGGCCGCCGCTGCTGATAGACAGATGAGCTGTCTTTTTGTCAAGTTCAATACTACTTTATTTTTTACTTTCGTCAGGTCTTTTGGTACGCTGACAAATGCCATAAGAACACACGCCAGAGAAACTTATCCGCTGCAGGCTGCATTTTCCTCTGGCTTCTCCTTTCCACTATTTTCCTGCATTATTTCCATATCCAGGGAACTTTCCACTTCATCTCCCCATACATCCCATCCGGGATATTTCTGTCTTGCGAACAATTCAATCCGGGGTAAATCTCCCATCAATTCCACAATACGCTTTCTTGCTTCTTCCGGCTTTTTACTATGTTCCTGCAGAGGACTAATAATAAGCTGGAATACTTTTTTAGATATTCTTTTCGGTTTCCCTTTCACCGCCAAAAGGCAGATTTCCGCATTTGAGCGTGTCCAATATCCCAAGCCGAAAAAATATCCCTTTCCTGACCTGTTTTGCTTAATCCACAAAAAGGCTACGGTTTTATATTGAAATCCCCATTCTTTTATTACCTTGAATGCTTCTTGCAACTGCGGAAATGTCACCCAAAGAAACAGCACACTGTCTTTTTCTGCTATTTCGCATATCGGCAATCTGCAGACATCTTCAATGACCATTGTAGAATAATGATTTTCTGCGACTCCTCGCCCCTTTTTTATATCGTACCGCCACGGCGGATCGGCATAAATAATACTATATTTCTTCTGCTCCATATCCCCTGCCTCCTAATGTGCATTGAAAATCGAACGACTTAAGTTTGCCGTTTTCATCAGGCTGAAACAGAGAATCACAGTGTAAGCAGCTATACCAAAAAGTGCTGAGTGCATGTTATCGGAAATTTCAATGGTAGATACCAGTACCGCATAAATACCGACACATACCATCATAAAAAATCCCTGAAAACCGAGTGCTAAAAGCCCACGGAGATAGTTATTTCCCACCTGCCCCCATTCCCGGTTGGAAAGCGTAGCAAATGGGATTGGTGCAACCGAGCTATAAAGATAGATTTCAATCATACGGCCATATAAAATGACAGTAATCAAAACAGACATAATCTTCATACACAGACTGACCAGCATAGATTCCAATGCCAGGATCACCAATTCCCCCACATTCATAGATTCCATCGCTGTATTCATAGCGTCCAGCATAGAATCCACATTGATCGCTGTGTCGGAACTGATCACGCCGCCTGCCGCATTGACCACATACTGCCCCACATCAAAGATCGCCATTGTAATTGTAAATGTATTGGAAACCATCCAAACCGCCACCCACATCTTGAAGAAATATTTAAAAAACATCCAAGTGTCGATTTCGTGCATGTTATTCTTTTCCGTTAGCATTGTAATCAGTTCATAGCACAATACAAATGTGATGATCATGCCGGCTATGGGGATGATAACCGAGTCAGAAAGGTTTTGTATCAGATTAAAGATACTGCTGTTCCACCCCTGCGGTGTCTGCCCAACCTGCGACGCAATCTCACCTGTTTTCTCATTAACGTCTGTAAACATCGTCGTCAGGTTGGACGTTACCATTCCCGTCAGTAGCTCCCTCATCCATTTCTCGATTGCCTCAAAAATGCCATCGAACATAAATGAGTCTCCTTTCTGCTATGTCAGAATAGTCCACCCAGCAATGGAATAAGCTGCGTTCCAATCAGGACAACCCCTCCTCCGGCCATAAGCTGTTTTATGTCTTTTATGAGAAAATATTTGCTCGAAATGAGCCTTGAAAAGATTAAAATAGATTAAATTTTGATAGATTTTTCTTATTTATGGGAGCCGGAACCTCTTTCGATGGTTCCAAGCTCCGGTATTGGTTTTAAGTTGAAATGAATTTCCATTGTGACCGTTTCAGGAGTACGGCAGTAATTTTCTGTTCCGTCTTTCTCCTGCGGTTCTGAGATAACGATTTTACTGATCAGCCGGTTCAGAAGATTGGCATCCAGTTCTTTGATGTCCGCATACTCGCTAATATCGTCAATCCACTGCTGGGACTGTGCATCCAGTTTTTCTTCCGTATTCAGCACACTCTCATTCTGGAAAAGTTCCTTTTTGATATCTGTCTGCTCCTTCTGTGTCTTCTCCAGCATCTTATCAAAAACAGATTCTGTAATCTTGTCATTGATAAGGTCATCATACAGTTTTGCAATCAGCCGGTCTAACGTTTCCAGGCGGTCTTTCTGCTTTGATACCAGCTTCTCCAGACTTTCCCTGTGTCCCTGTGTATCTTCCTCGCATAACTCCTTTACCCGGTTTTCCAGTTCTGTTCCGTCTCCGGTAACTGCTTTTGCACATTCCTGGATTCTGGTAAGGACTGCATCATACAGGTCATCAGCGTCCACCCGGTGCTGGGTACAATGTGCTTTCCCCTTATGGATATAAGTGGAACAGGTATAAACTTCATGCTGGTCTTTGGTGTGCGTCTTCTTCAACGTCAACGCACCGCCACACTCTGCACAGCGGAGTAATCCGGCAAACATGCTGTATTCTCCCTGTTCTGTCTGGCGTTTCCTGCCTTTCATCTTTGCCTGTACCAGATCAAATACATCCTGCGGAATGATTGCTTCGTGGGTATCCCTGACTGTGATCCAGTCCTCCGGAGCTTTATCTCCCTGATTGCCAATCTTGAAACGGTAGTACCTTTTCTGGGAAGCCATGTCACCACAGTAAACGGGATTCATCAGCAGGGATTTCAGATAGGATTCATCCCATACATATTTCCCATTTTCCGGGTCTTTCTTTTCCCATTTTGTGTAATAGGTGCGGAGTCCCCGTTTCCGGTGCCACCATGACGGGCAGGGAATCTGCTGGCGTTCCAGTTCTCTGGATATAAAGTTAATCCCATGACCGTCCACCGCCCACTGGAAAATTTTCCGGACAATCGGTGCTGTCTCGTCGTCAATCAGGAGATGTCCCTTTTCCTCCGGGTCTTTCTGATATCCCAGTGGTGGAACAACACCTGTAAACTTTCCCTTGGTTGCCTGCAGGTGATAGGACGCATGGACTTTCTTGGAAATATCTCTGGAATACATCTCGTTCAGCACGTTCTTAAATGGGGCAATCTCATTGTCTCCGGCAAAGGTATCCACATTATCATATAATGCGATATACCTTACTCCATGCTTTGGGAAAAACTCCTCCATCAGAAATCCTGTCTGTACATGGTTTCGTCCCAGTCGGCTCTGGTCTTTGGTAATTACAAGATTCACCAGTCCTTTTTCACAGGCTTTGAGAAGTCTCTGCAAATCAGGTCGGTCTGTGTTCAATCCTGTATAACCATCGTCCTGAAACACATCCACCACCTGCCAGCCCTGTGACTGACAGTAATTCACCAGTATGTCTCTCTGGTTGGAGATGCTGGCACTCTCTCCGGTCAATTCGTCATCTTTGGAAAGTCGGCAGTATACACCAACTCTCCAGGTTGCATTTCTTTCTATATTGTTACTCATATATCTGTTGTTCATCTGATACCTCCGTTACTTTGCACATCCTACGCAGATTTCAGATTACTGAACTCATAATCATTATACTGCTTATCTTTCATTATTGCAAGTTTATCTTTTGTTTTCGTGTCACGTATTTTCTGTGCGATCACCTCTGCAAACACTTCTTTTGCGTCCTGATCACCGTCAAAATATACTCTGATGTTGATAATTTTCTTCTTCACTGCCATTGTAAAACCTCCATTTTTTGCAAAAAAAGAGCAGCTAATCCATTTTTACAGATTAACTGCCCAGACTGTTGGTTACATATATTAAAATTTTTGTATTAACATTTCAGAAATTGGGGATATAATAAAGACAGGGATAAATCCCTGTCAGATGAACTGCATATTTTAATTTTCCCATTGAAAACAAGAGGAATGTGTGGTACATTTGTTATAGGAAAAGCACCCACTCCAAAGTGGATGCCGCCTGAGTTGACTAAATGGTCTTACGACCACCGCCTATCCTGTTGGCAGACAGGATAGGCATTTTTATTTCCTCTTGTTCTTCCGATCAAGAAAGGCAATAATCGCAATTAACAGGCTACCAAAAGCGATCAGTAAACTGAGTACGCCTAAGAATATTGAGATAATCTCATAAGCTGTCATATCACGCACCTCCTTTCTTTCATCTCAGAACCCCGAAAGGCTCCGGTCTGTAAATATCAGGAGGCAGCCACACCCTGTCACAGGTGCTTCCCCGTAACATTGCTGTTACCGGATAATCATACCATTATATCCGCCATATTACAATTCATTTTTGTTCCAGATTCACAGCAATCCTTATTCTGTATGGATACCTGCTATTTCCGTTTGATTGCCTTGCACCGGCAGACGGCAGACGGCAGATAGGGTATCTATAAAGCCTGCCGTTCACTCCAAAATTCTGCCGTCACCCATTCTCCCTTGTTTTTTTAATCGAATGGTATTTTCCTGCTTTTCATTCATCCGATAATCCAGTTCTTCTTTCATCCGGCTTCTGGCTTCTCGCATGGTTCTCTGGGAGATTCCCTGTGCTTTTGCCTTTTCATCCAGTTCCCGGATTGTGACTGCATTTCCGTCTGCAAGCAGTTCATAGATCAGTTTCGTTCCCCGTTGCAGTTTTGTTTCTGTCGGCTTTCCTTCCTTTCCGTCCAGAAGATCATCTGCGGAAATCTCATAAGCTCCCACCCAGCGGAATCCTTCTTCATCTCCAAGTTTAAATGCCATCGTCTCACCTGGAGGTGCAAGAGAACTTTTCTCATGGATCAGTACTCTTGTTGTCGGGTCTTTCTTTACTTTCCCGATAAAAAGCAGGCTTCTCACCGCCGCCATGATATCAATAGAACCAAGTCCCCGGTAAGTACTCTGTGTCCCTGAAGATTTATTCAGATGTCCGATCAGCACAATCGCACAACCGGTCTTTTCAGCGATCATTCCCAGTTTCCGGAATACCGGACGGACTTCATTTGCCCGGTTCATATCCACATCGGCACCGATAAAAGCCTGTACCGGATCAATGATTAAAAGTCTGACCTGATTCTGACGGATTGCTTTTTCAATACGGTCATCGGATAACGTCAATGCTTCCTCTGTATCATCAATGACCATCACCCGACTCAGGTCTGCTCCTGCTTCCACCAGCCTCGGCTTAATCGTATCTCCCATACCGTCTTCTGCAGTCTGATAGATCACATTAAAAGGTTCAATCTCTTCCATGTTCGGGAAAGTCTTACGGTTCGTGCAGGCTGCGGTCAGCATCATGGCAAAATAAGTTTTTCCCTCTCCTGGATTGCCCTGAATAATCGTCAGTTTTCCAAATGGCAGATAGGGAAACCACAGCCATTCTACACTGGTCTGTTCAATGTCTTCATAACACAACATCGGCACCAGTTCTTCCTTCTCCGGTACTTTCATTGTAACTGTTTCAATGATTGATTTCTTCCTGTCTGCATTTTTATCACAGAGGATTTCATTCCAGTCCTTTCGGGACGGTTTCAGACGGATGACACTGTATCCGTCCGGGATTTCTATTGCCAATTTCTCACTGGCTTCATTCCCTGCATGGTCATTATCCAGGCACAGGAAAACCGAAGTAATCTGAGGGCGTTCAGAAAGAAAAGCCATCAGTGCCGCACTGGAAATGCCACCCAGACTCAGGTAGCTCCGCTTTTTCCAGTCTTTGGGAAATAATTGGATAAAAGAAAGCAGATCAATGGCTGCTTCAAACACAAACAACTGATTATCCGTCCCTCTGTGACAGAATCCGTAAGATTTATCAGATTCAGCCACATCTCCCCGGTATTTTGTTTCACCAGTTCCCCTGCAATGGGCATATCTTGGAATACCGTCTGCATCTCTGCCAACAAACACCACATTATGGTGCTTCTTTTCTTCATAAATATCCCCACTGCCGATCCATTCCTCCACCATATTCTTTTCAATCCCTCTGTTTTCTGTCAGATATCTGATGATTCTATCATTATTTTCCTCTTTCTCTGGTAATCGGAAGTCAGGGGACGGGGCGGGGCAGGTACTGTTCCTGCCTTCGCCTTCCTCCCCGGTTAGCATCTTGACAGCTTCCGGAAATGTGGCATTGTAAAATTCCATCACAAAATCCACCGGATAGCCACCCCTCCCCTGACTGTGCCTGTACCACCGGTTTCCGGATACCGTTACACTGTCATGCTTTTTCCAACGGTATTCCTTTCCGCTTTTCCCTAGTTGTTCTCCCTGTGCGCTCAGAAAAGAAACAAGATCTGTCTGATTTGCTCTTATAATTTGTTCTTCTGTATACTGCATTTTGCTCATCCTTTCCCGTCTGTCCTGCTGACAGACTGTTATAAACTCATGTCATAGTTTCGCTTTTTCTTCACTGCCTGTTGTTTTGCATCACGCTCTGCACACTCTTTCTTTTTTTCATCCAGTTTTCTCAGAAGAGAGGTCTTCTTTTCTGGATTCTGCTCCGACTGGTTCAACGGCTGTTGCTCTGCTTTCCCGTTTTCTTCAAGAATCTCTTTCGCCTGAACTGTGTAAAATGTCGGGAACTTCACCTGCTTCTCCCTTTTTTCTTCTGAACGCCCGGAAGTATCTGCTTCTGCCATTTCCCGGTCACGTCTGGCAATATCCGCACAGCTCTGTACCTTTTTCACAAAAGTTAGTTCCTCCTGGTACGGCTGATTATCTGCTTTCAGCTCTTCGATCCCCGCCTGAAGTTCTTCTTTCTCCCGTTTCCATCTGGCAGTTGGCACTTTTCCATTTTTATCCAGATGTTGTTTCAGTTCCCGTTCACATTTGCGGTAATAATTGATTTCTTTTTTATGCTGCTGATAATATCTCTCCCGTCTTTTCTGAAAATAGAAATGGTTATACTCATCAATCAATGGCTGATTTGTTTTTATTACCTCTGCCATCTTTTCCAGATTCTCAAGTTCCTTTAACTGTTTCCGCTTTTCAGAAATTTCTTTTTTACTGACAGAAACAACACCGTTCAGTTCCTCAATCCGTTCCTGCAAGTCATCCATCGTTTCTATCTGATGTGTCTGAAGATAACTGATGGATTTTGCAAACTCCTGTAAATTGGAGAGATTCTTACCTCTCTGTTTCATCTCCGCATAAAAATTGGGAAGTGGTGGTCTGCCCTGTGTCTTTTTATCATAATAATCCTGCAGGCTTTCCAGCAGTGTCGGGTTCTGCCTGCGATCCAGCTCTGCTTTCATTTCCTCATAAGCTGTCTTCATCCACTGAATGGATTCTTTCAGAGAAATAAACATCTGGTTAAACTGCCGGATTGCCCGGTTCAATTCTCCGATCACCGTTTTGATTCCCTTTTTCTCCATTGCCCGGACTTCATATCCCTCATGGATGGTCGGGATCAGGTCAATCCCCTGTTCTTTGTAGGAACGGTGGTCGATTCTGGATGCCATGTGGCACTCCCTGAATTTCCCATTTACTTTCTCTGTCCATGCCCGCCGCCATTCTTTTAAAAGCTCCGGATCATTCCATCCGGTAGTAGAAACAGCATTGAACATATCTTTTCCTTTGGCATCCTTCACCCGGTTTCCATCCTCATCAAGAATATATTCCCTTCTCTGCTTATTGCCCCAGATTCCTTCCTCTGTAAAAGGACGGATTGGGACAAGCACATGGAAATGGGGATTATCCGGTTCTTCTTCATTTTCCGCTTTTCCCTCATGGACTGCCAGATCCACGATCATGCCACGTGCCACAAACTGCTCCTGGCAGAACTCTTTTGCCAGTCTGATATTTTCCTCAAGTGTCAATTCATTCTGCAGTGCAATGTCAAACGAATAGGCAAGCTGTGCCTTGTTGTTCCGTTCCACATGCTCCACCTCGTTCCAGAGTGTTTCCCTGTCAGTCAGACGCTCTGGCACATACTCCGGTGTCAGGATTTCTGTAAATATCACACCTGACTTGCTCGTATAATCGTGTATCTTGTTGTAATAACTGTCAAAAATCCTCTGCCCGGAAATATAGGCTGCGGAAGCGACCACCATCTGCCCTTTCCCTCTGGATACATTCCTTACTGAAAAATGATACAGTGCCATTAACTGTCATCTCCCTTCTCTGTCTTTTTTACTGCTTCTGCAATCTGCTGTTGATCTTTGTGTAAGGCGGCTATATGAGCCTGCCGCACAATACTCTTGTTGTAACTGCTGTTCTGCAGTTGATTCATCATGTCCTGGACGTCTTCCTGTTCCAGATCTCTGGACAGCGGAAATACTTTCTCAAACTCTGCCCCTTTGACAATCAGCCGGTGGGAACGTTCCCTGCGTTCTACCAGCTTCTTCCGCTGCTCCAGAATGTTTTTGTGGTGAATTGCTGCCTCCAGTTCCTGTCTGCTCTTTTCCATGTTGGCCTTCAGTTCCTCCAATGACATGGATTCATACTTTGGATTTTTTGCTCTGCTCATTTTCTTGTACTCCTTCTTTTTTCTGTAAACAAAAAGAACCGGCTTATTCATGAATGCCGATTCCTGGGTATAAAAAACTGAGGTCGTTGTCCTGTGATTAGGAAATGCTGACCTCAGCGTTTTTGAAATATTTAATTGTTGCTCCTTGGAATGAAAGTCTTTGTCACCATTGTCGTATAAATTTAAACTCACATCCCATATCAGGATTTCTTTAATTCTTCCATATACAGTTCAGCTATATATGCCGGACCAGTGCACCACAGCTTTGTCTTCTCATCATACAGTGCTTTTCCTGTCTTTGAACACAAAAAATCTGTCAATACCTCGTTTCTGTCCTTGCCTGTCTCTTCTGCGATTTCATCTGTCACCATAGTGATCAGAAGGTCGATTGTATAATTCATTTTTTCCTTTGGAATTGTTACTTCAGCCATATCTTCTCACCTTTCACAAATTTCAGACACTCAATAGCTGCCTCAGTTTTAAAGCAGTATTGATCTTTCAATTTATTCGGCAGCAACTGTCTGATACAGAAATCGTCTGCTACTTTATCACCTGCAGTCCCAAAAGCACCCGCAAGATAAGCGGTAAGAGTAGCGTTTGTTGCATCATCCGCAATCTTTCCTGCAATGATATCATATTTTGCCATTTCACGTTCAACCTCAATAAACATTTTTTTCTTTCGGTGAGCGGCGATACAATGTAACCAGTCCACATCTGCATTTTCAAAAATATGCGTTTCAAGATTTTCTGAAAGTTTGAATTCAAAAGTTGAAATATATCCAAACTTCTGCCCCTCTTCAATTGTTCCGGTTGCGATGGCTTTGGCTATTGAGGTTCTCAGAAAACTTTCTTCCTGTTCCTTTGATGTGGTTAAATAAAATCCCTGTCCAAAATCTTTTCTCTTTGCACATTTGGCAAGATCTGGCTCTTTTACTTCACAATAACTTCCATGATAGAGAACAAATCCATCTTTTAACTCAAGCACTAATCTCTATCCCCTTTCTTTGCAAAAATTCAGTAATATCTTCAAGCACAGCTTCATCGCCTTCACAATGAAAAATCCCATAGCATTTTTCTATATATCCAAGAACATCGGCTTCTTTAAACAAGTGGATAATCTGTTCAACAGGTAAATGCCACTCTTCTGAAGCAAGCCGGATTAGTCTTGTTTGCATAAAAGTAATCTCTGTTTTCTCACTCATTATGAATCCTCCTCATTTTCTTAGTCAGTAAAACCGGAATTGTTGATTACCAAGGCATATTTCCAAATCGACTAATAAAAGTTACTGTTAGTCCGGTTTTATCAATCATTGCAAGTTTTACGATTGCGCCTGTACTGTTTGCTTTCCTCCGTCGACATTCAAATCTGTTGCCGTGGCACCTGGATCAGCGCAGTTCACCTCTTATGTCTTGGAGTCCTTTTGCATACTTCCAAAAGAACCCAGTCCGCTTGAAACATTTACGATAATAGTTTTATTTTTTCTCTCATTGTCATACAATGCACCTACTTCCCCAGAATTTATTTTACCACGTATTCTTCTGTTCGTCTGTCACCTGCATCGTATCTGCATTTACCAGATAAAAATCTACCAATTCGGTCTCGTAATTGCCATCCGGATATACTTTTTCTAACACCAGTTCTTCGCAGGAATTACCATCTGCATCTGTCTTGGAACCATTATCGTACAGACAGTATCTCACATTTACCGTATTACCGTTCTTTGTTTCCTGCGTTTCGCTGACGACAGCATAGACTTCTCCCTTTGCATTCGCCGTGTAACTGAACGCCATATTTTGAAGTGTATTCTGCTCCTGAAGGTAATTATAAACTGCCAGCATTGCATTTTGAATTGTCAGACCATCATGCTGCCCTTCTGTCTCGTAATCTTCTATGGTATTTCCACTCTGAATATCCTCTGAATCTGTTGAATTCTCTGTATCCAAATCCGGTAATTCTGTAGTATCCTCTTCTTGATTATCTTCTTCATCTATTGTATCCGAAGACCACCACAGACCATCCATACTCTGCATAACAAATGGATTATTGGTTCTGTATCTCCGTTCACCACCATAATCTTCCTGCACAGTTATATACGTATATTTGCTGTCACAACCAGTCACCGTTTCTGTTCCATCCATTCCGAACACTACACTCAGACCACTCATTCCAATAATCAAAAGTGCAAATATCGCAGCAGCTCCATAGACAATTATCAATGCCACTTTGTTTTTACCGAATTGTATGGATAATGCCTGGCAATTGTGTCTGTATAAACTCACGATCCCCCAGATCAAAAGAACCGCCAGACTGATTGTAATAACAGTAATCGATATTTCTGCGAAACGATATCTCACTTCATATCCCATATCACGTTTTATACCATACCACAATCCATAGAAGAAGGTACTATACGCAAGAACCAAAGTAATGATACTGATCCGTATCGGATGCTCTTTTTTATCCGGCACTGCCTTCTTCAGTGCCTCTGCCATCTGCGCTGCCGCTCTCTGCTCTATCCACATAGCAAGCTCTGCTTTTGACGGATATGTGCATTTAGTATCCGGAATCCCTGCGTAACACATCTGGCTCTCTTGAATCCCTGTCGCATCTCCTGCTGCCATTGCTGTAACCACTTTCAGGTAATAATACAACTTCAACTGTGCTGGATTGAATTTATCTATACGAATATCTGCCAGCTCCTGTGCAGCCCGTTCATAATTGTTAAGGAGTACACTCATCCGTGCCATAACCAAAAGCATCTGATTCGCTACAGCAGGGTAACGGTGATATTGCTTCTCATATAAATACCGTGCATACTCATGTCGTTCTTCCGGTGTTAACCGATAGGACTTCTTTCTATTCTGTGCCAGCATCGCAATTCGCAGACCATAAGCCAATTCCAAAATTGCAATCAGCTGGCAGATAAATGCACCAAATCCCCAGATATCCGTTGTATACCGCACATAGGTCACCAACACAATGCCTAGCATTGCCGGAATCACGATCAACCATTTTGTCCAACCTGATCTTCTCATAAAAATCTCCTGAATTGTTTTTCTGAATATAGTATATTACCGCACACACCAATCGACCATATACATATTGTGACGATGCTGTTACTTACCATAACAGTTGCTGTTTCTAAGGTCATCTATTTATAGCCTGAGAAATAACTGGTTTCCCATCTCTGTCCAACAATGGAGTCAGTCCACCTGAATACCCACATGCATGATATAAATAATTCACACCAGTTTCCTTATCCACCCATATCTCAGTAGTAGTTAATGCTCCCTGAGAATATATTTTTTCAAATCTCTCTTCTTTCGCCATTTTCAATTTCCTCCCATAATCAATTTTTCGGTTTTATAAAAAATGTTTCTCTGTTACTTTCTCGATTGTATCATGACATACAGTTCCATCTTCGGCAATCGTCGATTTTCTGATAAATCTCGAATGATGCTTTAATACTCCATAAGCATACCAGTCATGGTTGCAAAATACTTTGCAGAACTCTGCATAGCCATGTTCCTTACAGGTATCGAAATACAGACACCTGCTGATTTCATAAGTAAATCCACTATCATCATCCTGCAAAATTTCTGTCTCCCAACATACCTTTTTTTCGCCCTCCAGATCATCTACCAGAGACTGTCTCACAATCTTATAGCCATTCGGCAATAAATCGACATGCTTTTTTCTCTTTTTCCGTTACCATATTTTCTCCCAACTTGCACACTAAGTCATAATTTTCCAAACACTAAAACTTGAATTTCTATTTCTGCTGCCATGCCATTACATAGTCTTTTTCTCCAGTAGCTTCATCCAAACCGCTATACTGAATCTCAAATCCTTCTCTTTGATAAAAGGATATTGCCCGTGTATTTTTTTGATATACATTTAAGATTAATTTGTTTCTTTTTCCCTTTACATAGTTTAGCAAAATTTTACCTATACCTTGAGATTGCATTTCGGCAGAAACAAAAATACCTTCAATGTATTCGTTACTTAACCCTATAAAACCCTGTATTTCCTGTTTATCCTCGTAAACATAGACAGTTGCCTGTAATAGAAGTTCTTTTACTAACTCAAAATTACTTTTCCAATATTGAGCAGAGATAAAATAATGTGTCTTTATATTTGTATCTAACCATATTTCTGCAACTTTATTTATATCCACTTTCCGTAATTCTCTAATCATAACGGTGATGCTCCTCAAACTCCGATTTTCTCAATTTTTCAAACTGGAATTTACGAACTACAATATCTTTTCGAGAAAAAGATGGTTTTTGTGTGCAATTACATCTCCAACTTTTTTAGAAGCACTAGCAATTATTTCAAATCCATTTTTTTGATACAAAGATAGCGCAGGAATATTTTGACTTCCTGTATCCAAACGTAGTGCCCTGCAACTATTTTTTTGTGCTAATTCTGTAGCGAATTTTATTAGTGATGATGCAATTCCTTTACCAGACATACTCGGACGTACCATTAAAAGGTGAATTACCATTACCTCATCTTCAGATAATTTTTCTTTCCAAGGAATAGTTGCATATTCTATTGGTTGAACTTTATCAATAATGATACTTCCAACAATTGTTCCGTTTTCTTCATATACAAACAAAGCACCAGCATAAATAGCCCGTTCTGCATCATCTTTCGTTGGATAAACCCCTTTCTTAAATACAGTAAAGGCTGTATGATTCAGTTCATACTGGAAATGCTCATTGTAAGTATCTTCAATCGAATTAACATCTTTTAGTATTGCTTTTCTAATCATAAAATCTCTCCACAAATTTTGATTTCACACTTTCTTTCCCCTTATATGTCTATATCTGAAATATTCAGTCACAAACTTTATCAGGGATAGGCATCTGTGCCGCAAGGGGATCTTCCCCTTGTACGAAATCTCTGATTTCGCTGTATTTCCCGGTTTGAGATTTCTTGAAATCGGGAACAGCACCGCAGGTCGCACGATACAGGCAGATGGAATTGCCTGTATAGAAGTGCGCTCTTAGCGTTGCTAAGAGATTTATGCCGTATCCGGCGTGTTATCTTTTTTCAATTTCTTTTTTCGACTTCTGAAGCATTCTTCCAGTTTTAATAATTTGACATGTCTGCTCTTGTTACTCATCATCTGTAAATTCCAGCATCTCATCAACGGTGCAGTCCAGCTTCTTGCAGATCTTCTCAATCGTCTCCATTGATACATACTGGTTTT